>JADDQF010000141.1:58493-82892 GCA_016781505.1 bacterium | reverse complement strand
GACGGGACGCAGGGCTTCAAGCTGCCGGGACCACCGACCTCGCCGCGCTGGGAAGTGCTGTTGGACACCAACACGCCCGCGCTGCACGAGCGCAGCGCGGCGCCGGGCGAGATCTTTGATCTGCACCCACGCACCTTGGTGCTGCTGCGCCAGCGCAAGGAGGAGCTATGACTTGGCAACTACCGATTGGCACGCAGCTCACCCAAGCGGGTGCCACATTTCGCGTCTGGGCGCCGGTCGCTCAACAGGTGGCGGTGGTGCTGTTTCCCCATGCCGGAATGGACCAGACTGCGGCTGTTGCGCATGCACTGACGCGAACCGAGGATGGTTACTGGCAAGCGGAGGTACCCCACGTCCAAGCCGGCGCACGCTATGCCTACAGTGTCGATGGCGGCGATCCACGGCCGGATCCGGCCTCGCGCTTCCAACCCGACGGCGTGCATGCTCCGTCCGCGGTGGTCGATCCCCAGGCATTTCGCTGGAGTGATGGCGAATGGCGCGGCCGACCACTCGACGATCTCATTATCTATGAGCTGCATGTTGGCACCGCCACGGAAGAAGGCACCTTTGACGCGCTGATCCCACAGCTGCCCTACTTTGCAGAGCTCGGGATAACAGCCCTGGAGATCATGCCCATTCACGACTTTCCTGGCCGCCGCAATTGGGGCTACGACGGCGTTAACCTGTACGCCCCGGCCAACAGCTACGGCGGCCCGGAGGGCTTTAAGCGCCTGGTGGATGCTGCGCACGCCCTCGGCCTTGCCATTATCCTGGACGTGGTCTACAACCACTTCGGGCCCGACGGCAACTACCTGAGCGTGTTTAGCCCAAACTACTTTACCGATCTGCATCATACTCCTTGGGGAGACGCCATCAATCTGGACGGCGAGGGAGCTACCGCCGTACGCGACTACCTGATCAACAACGCGCTCTACTGGGCCCACGAGTATCATATCGATGGCTTGCGCATGGATGCGACCCATGCCTTGATTGATGAAAGCCCAGTGCATATCCTGCAGCAGCTTACGGAAACAGTACGTGCCTCGCTGCCCCCTAACCGACATTTTGTGATCACGGCTGAGGATGAGCGCAACGATGCGCGGCTGGGCCTAACGCCAGCGCAAGGTGGCTACGGTATTGATGCGATCTGGGCCGACGATTTCCATCACGAGGCGCGGATCGCCCTGACCGGTGAGCAGACCGGCTATTACGCCGATTATGCGGGCACAACAACCGATCTGGCCAGAACGATTCGCGATGGCTGGTTTTACCAGGGGCAGCGCTCAACGGTGAACGACCATCTGCGCGGTACCGACCCGCAGCCTCTGCGCCTGCCACAGTTCGTCTACTGCATCCAAAACCACGATCAGGTCGGCAATCGCCCGTTGGGCGATCGCCTCAATCACGTGGTCGATCCGGCCGCCTACCGCGCCTTATCCGCGCTGCTGCTGCTCGTCCCGCAAACGCCGCTGCTCTTTCAAGGCCAGGAGTGGGCCGCCTCGACGCCGTTTCTGTACTTCACGGACCACAACCCCGAGCTCGGCAAGCTGGTGACGGAGGGGCGGCGCAAGGAGTTTGAAGGCTTTTGGCGCGAAACGCATATGGAAGTGCCCGATCCACAGGCCGAGGCCACCTTTGCGCAATCCAAGCTGCAGTGGAACGAGCGGCACGAAGGGAACCACGCTGCAACGCTAGCCTTGTATCACGCACTTATCCGGCTGCGGCGCATACATCCCGCGCTGCTCAACCGCGAGCGTGACGGCCTCCGGGTCGCTGTAGTACCAGCCGCCGACAATGCCGACGCAAACGCCGGTTCGAATGCTGCCACCGGCATCGTCATCCACCGGCAAGACTCGACATCCGACGATCAGGTGATGATTGTCGTCAATCTTGCCGCCACATTCGACCGGAACGTGCATCAGCTGCTGTTTGAGGAGCAAGGAGCACAGGAAACGGCTCGTGGTGGTTCGTCCGCGGCCGAGCCACAGCTGCAGCTTCTGCTTGATACGAATGCTCCGGAGTACGGCGGCGACGCGCCGGCTCAGCTTACCGGTAGCGGTGCGAATGACGCGCGGCTTCGGCTGGCTGCACCAGGAGTCGTCGTGCTCCAACGCCCAAGGTAGCGTTTGGTTCAGCCCCATGAACCAAAGAGCCTCTCGTCACAAGGCGGGAGGCTCTTTGGACACCGAACGGCTGAGATTGTACTGCTATAACCCAACCGCGCGCTTGAGCTGCTCGTGATAGACCCGGCCCAGCGGCACTAAAAAGGTTCCTTGGGTCGGACTCCACGCCACCATCGCGCGCTCGGTCAGCAGCACGACGTAGCCGTCTGCCAGGGGTGCAGCCGACACGACCGGATGGGATAGTCCGCGGAGCACAGCGCCCTGCATTTGCTCCTGTGATAGCCAGAACTCATTGGTGAGCGGCTTGCCGAAAACTTGCTCAAAAGCGGCGGCCGAGCCAAACTGAGCTTCGACCCACAGGCGCATGCCTTCGGGCAAGCTTGCGGGAGCCGGTGCGCGCTGCGCTGGAGCAGCCAGTAGGCCTTGCCCCTCCAACTCCTGGATCATCCTGGCGCCAAGTGGCGCGAGCGTTACCTCGCCCACGCCAGCACGTTGGTAATGAACGTACTCGCCCGGTAGCATAACCGTCATGTGCTCGCCATCACCTATGCGTAGCGGCAGCCCAATTGCATCGCCCCAGGTCCGATAGCCCGGCCCCCATAGCTGACGCGCCGCGTACAGGAACGCACCGCCGAGCGGCTGTGCTACGTACGGCCGACCGGCTTCTTGGAGCTGGCTCCGTTGGTGATCCACCAGGCTGCCGTCGTTGCGCGAGACCAGTACGACGCGATTAAAGCCGCGCAGTTCGCGGGCCAGGCGACCTAGCGCCATGCGGTAAGGGCGGCGCACCTGTCCATCCAGAATGACCACCTGATTCGGTTGTTCCGGTGCGGCAAACGCGATCACCTCATGGTACGGGTACAGCAGGCTAACACGCTCGCCCGTCTCCTCCACGGTAATCGTTCGGGCGGCTTTATAGGGCAACGAAGTCAACCAAAGATGCGCGAAGGTGCCCTGCGGATTGGCTGCCAGACGCGCGTAGATCGCTTGCGCAAATTTCTCGTCGGCATTACCGGGCACGGCGGCCAGAACCACCGCGTTGTAGCCGAGCGCCTCATACAGGCCCACAAACGCATCCGGCGCCGCGCCTAAATTATCGAGCGAGAAAGGCAAATCCGAGCCGTTCGGCCCGCGCCGCGTATAAAAGCCTTCGTGATAATCCCGTGCGCGCTGTGGAATGAGTGCGCGGGCCAACTGGTAGGCACCAGTGCCATCACCACCGATATTTTGTACCCCGTTATGCACCGCGACAAAATCGCAGTTGCTGTCGTTGCCCTGTGGACGAATGGTGTACTGGCCAAGTGCTGTTGTACGTTGCCGAGTATTGGCGTCACCTAACGCCATATTGGTACGAGCGGAAACGGCAGCCGGAGTTAGTTGCTCGGCACTATGGGCCGCAGCAGCTGGGCGAACGGCAGCTAGAGCCGCGACCGACACCCCAAGCAGTAGGCACAAGCGGACAGCGACGGGGGTAACCATAGGCCCTCACAATCCGGAACGATACGGCTACAGCCACAACGATGGTGACGCAAGCTACCAGAGAAACGGGGTTATGCATAGCGACATGAGCAAAGCACGGACCACGGAAGGAGCGTCAGCCGGAAACAGGCAATTGGCGCCGTTGCCGGCGTCATCTTTGATTCGGGGACGAGCGCGTGCTACAATATTCTACTCTAAACGGCTGAACGTTGTGGCAGTTTATGAATACTGGAGCGTTGGAGGAGCGTTGGTACGTCGTATCGCAGTTGGTGTAGTAGTGCTTCTGGTGCTTGCGGGAGCGATGGTCATTCCAGCGATGAGATACCGCGTCGTTGCGCTGCTGCGGCCCGAACCTCCGCCACGCATTACTCCGCTCGCCCTGGCACGACCTTCGGCCGCGGCGACGATTGAAGCGCAAGCTACGGCAGCGCCTACGGCAACGATGACACCAACCGTTGTCCCTACGTTAACGGTTGGATCGAATCAAGCAACCCTGCAACCAGAGCCAACTTCCGTGCCCACCGTTGCGCCAACATCCGTACCCACGGCTGAATCTACGCCAGCCAAGGTCGAAGCGCACGGCAGGCTCTTCGACGCCTATATTCCCGCGGCGACCAAAGACAAGCAATTCTTTCAATACTCGTGTGAGTTCGACGCTGCCTGGGTGATTCTCGCAACCTATGGCATTAACGCGAGCTCTGACGAACTGGTCAGCAAAATCCGGCATGACCGCAGTGTTGAGCCATACATCAAGGAGACCAGGAACGGACTTTTGATCTATGGCGGCGACATCACGCAGGCCTATTCGGGAGATTACACCAAGAACTTCTTAGCTAGGTCGACTGGACCGGCGTTTGCCGGGCTGTTCGAACAGTATGGTCTGCAAACGGCACCGGTGCGTGATCGCTCCGCGCTCGAAGGGGCGCTGCGTCAGGGCTCCCTGGTTTGGATGAAAACAACGGTCGACTTCAACAAATGGCGGCCGGCCACCTGGATCATGCCCGACGGACAAACATATCAGACCGTGCTGGGTAATGATCATGCGGTTGTAGCGATCGGGTATAGCGAACGCGGCGTGGTGATCCGCGATGTGCTGGGCCCAACCAGCACCAATCGGCAACGACCGTATGAGTACGAGGTCGATTGGGACACCTTTATGGCGGCCTGGGGCGCCCAATCGTTCGACGGTTTAGCGGTCGTGCCACCCCAGCAACAATGATGCAGCGCTCAACCGAGACCTCGCTATCCTTGCCGGTTGCCGATGAATAATCAGCCGACGGATCAGTCCAAGACGACTCGGGCCAGGGGACGGGGGCACTCCCTTAACCGTTCCGCGCGGCTGTACTTGTTGCACGCGGCGCTGCTAACGGCTAGCCTTGCGATCTACGGGCTTTTTTTCAATTTGGCGATCGAGGCGCTGGGCTATTCCCGCGAATTTTTAGGCACGCTCAACGGCTTATCGATCGCGGTTGCTGCTGTACTGAGCGTTCCGTTGTGGTGGTTGGTGAGCCGGATTGGGCTTCGGCAGGCGTTGGCGCTGAGCGCCGTTCTGCAAGCGCTGAGCGTGGTGCTGATCGCCTGGATGCCGACAACTGGTCTACTGCTGCTTGCGGTCGCCCTAACGGGCATGGCGGCGACGTTGTTTCAGGTCAGCGCGCCACCCTTTATGATGGCGCATAGCGACGCAGCAACCCGTGATCATCTCTTCAGCGCCAATCAGGCGATCAATGTTGGCGTGGCCGGCGTTGCAACGTTTTTTGCCGGGCAGCTGAAAGCGGGCCTAGGGGGTTTGTTGGACGTGGACGCAGAAAGCGCACTCGCCTATCGCGCCACATTTGGTGCGGCCGGCATAGGCTTATTCATTTCAATCCTGCCTTTGTTGTTCATCCACAGATCACAGCGACGGGACAAGCCTGATGCAGGCAATAGCTCTCCACCGAATGTTGCTCCAGTCGGAGCCCCAACCCGACCACCAGAACTGCCGCCGGGAGCCGATTTTTGGCTGGCAAGGTTGCCCGGCATGCGCTGGCTGCTCGCACGGCTGCCTGAGCCAATCCCCGGCTTTGTTCGCCAGCCAGCACTGGTGGTGCCGCTGCTGATCTCGCCACTGTTGATCTCGTTTGGCGCGGCGCTGCTGATTCAGTACCTTAACCTGTTTTTCAAAGATCAGTTTGCCATCAGCGATATTGTGCTAGGCCGTATCTTCGCCGCGATTGGCATCACGACGGGTTTCGCGGCACTGGCTGGGCCAATCATCTCGACCCGCATCGGCAAGATTTGGACGATAGTCCTGACACAGCTGCTCTCGATTCCATTTTTGTTGCTGATGGGCTTTGTGCCCGTGCTTTCCGTGGCTATTGGCGCGGCTTTGGCCCGGGGGGCATTCTTTAACATGGGCTCGCCGCTGTATGATGCTTTCGCTATGGAGCGCACCGACGAAAGCGCGCGCCCAATCGTCATCGGCCTGATTAATGGAGCGTACACCGTCGGCTACCTGATCGCGCCACGCATTAGCACGCATGTCCAAGAACGGGTAGGCTTCGCGCCGCTGTTTGTTGCAACCGCGCTCTTTTATGCCGCCGCCGCCGCCGCCAACTACCTCCTGTTTATCCGTAAAGCATCGGTGCAATCCAGCGCGGCGATCACCTCCCAGTAACGCAACTGCTCAAGAACCGCGAAACGTCCGCTCCATTTGCGTATCCCGCGGCTTCCGCCTTGCTGTGTGCCATTGCAAACAGTGTTAACAGGCAGCTACATTATAAATGCAGCGGCGGATGGGAAACCAATGACTGATTTTGATATAGCAAACTCACTTGATTGGCCCGAGCTGAATGCCTTGACACACGGCGAGCATGGCGCACCTTTTAACGTGCTCGGCCCACACTGGCTCGCCGATGGCACAGCTTTTGTGCTGCGCGTCCTGCGGCCGGGCTGCTCAAGCGTAGCAGTGCTTGGCGTGGATGGGACGACCCATCCGTTGCAGCGGGTCCACGAAAGCGATGTGTTTGCCGGACTGCTGCCCGCGTCGGTTGGACCAGCCTACAAGCTGCGGGTCACCGACGACGGCGGAACCGACGATGTCGAAGACCCGTATCGCTTCTCAGCCCTGCTCACCGCCTTTGACCTTCATCTGATCCAGGAAGGCACGCACTACAACACCTACGAAAAGCTTGGCGCCCACCTCACGACCCTCCAGGGTGTTGCCGGGGTGCACTTTGCCGTGTGGGCACCCAATGCACAGCGAGTCAGCGTGGTAGGCAACTGGAACCGTTGGGACGGTTGCGTCCACCCGATGCAACGTCGTGAAACCGGCGTTTGGGAGCTGTTTATTCCCGAGCTAACCGAAGGAACGGCCTACAAATACGAGATCAGAACGACCAGCGGGCAGCTTTTTGATAAAGCCGATCCATTTGGCTTTTGGTCCGAGCTGCGGCCGCAAACGGCCTCGGTGGTATGGTCGATTAACAAGCATAGCTGGCAGGATGCGGAGTGGATGGCCGAGCGGCAGGAGCGGCAAGCGCTCCATGCGCCAATCTCGATCTACGAGTGTCATCTTGGCTCGTGGCGGCGTGTGCCCGAGGAAGGCAACCGGTTTATGACCTACCGCGAGCTGGCAGAGACGCTCCCGCCGTATGTTAAGCAGCTGGGATACACCCACGTTGAGCTGTTGCCGATCAGCGAGCACCCGTTCGACGGTTCGTGGGGGTATCAAACCACCGGATACTACGCGCCGACCAGTCGCTTCGGTACGCCCGACGATTTTCAATATTTTGTGGATTGTTGTCATCAAGCCGGCATCGGCGTTATTTTGGACTGGGTACCTGCCCATTTTCCCAAGGATGCGCACGGCTTGGTCTACTTCGATGGCACGCACTTGTACGAGCACGCCGATCCGCGTCAAGGCGAGCATCCCGATTGGGGCACCGTGATCTTCAACTACGGCCGGAATGAAGTCCGTAACTTTCTGCTGTCAAACGCGCTCTTTTGGCTGGCCAAGTACCATATCGACGGCTTCCGGGTTGATGCGGTCAGCTCGATGTTGTATCTGGATTACGGCCGTCAAGCCGGCGGCTGGATCCCAAATCAGTATGGCGGGCGCGAAAATCTGGAAGCGATCGAGTTTTTGAAGCAGTTCAACATGCTGGTCCACCAGCATTATCCGGGCGCGCTGACCATCGCGGAAGAGTCGACCGCCTGGCCCCAGGTCTCGCGGCCGATCTACCTGGGTGGGCTGGGCTTCAGCCTGAAATGGAACATGGGTTGGATGCACGACGTGCTGGACTATGTCAGCACTGACCCGGTCTATCGCGGCGGGGTGCATGCCAAGCTCACATTCTCGTTGATGTACGCCTTCACGGAAAACTTTGTGCTTTCATTGTCACATGACGAGGTTGTGCATCTCAAAAAATCGCTGATCGGCAAAATGCCCGGCAATGACTGGCACAAGTTCGCCAATTTGCGGGCCTTGTATGCCTTTATGACGGCGCATCCCGGCAAAAAGCTCCTGTTTATGGGCGGTGAGATCGGGCAGTGGCATGAGTGGAACCATGATTGGAGCTTGGACTGGCATCTGCTCGAACAGCCGCTGCACGCGGGCTTGCAGCAGCTTGTCACCGACCTGAACGCACTTTACCGCCGCGAACCCGCCCTGCACGTCATCGACTTTGAATGGCAGGGCTTTGAGTGGCTGCAGGCCGACGACGCCGCGCACAGTGTGGTGGCGTTTCTGCGGCGAGGATTCCAGCCGGAGGACCAGGTGGTGGTGGTGTGCAACTGGACACCCGTAGTGCGCGACGATTATTGGGTCCGTGTGCCGCGGGTTGGAGCCTACGAGGAGCTGATCAATACCGACGCCGAGCATTATGGCGGCAGCAACGTCGGCAACAACGGCATCGTCGATACGCAGCTGGGCGACGACGGGCAAGCCTATCTGCGCCTGCGGCTGCCACCGCTGGCCGTGCTGCTGTTGAAGCCTAGGCTGCAATAGAACACGTTCATCGGGCACTTGGGAGCGACCCGATGAACGCTGCTCCGCAGCCTTTACATCGACCCTCCATGCCCGCCTAGCTCGGCAGAGTATGCGGCACTCCGGCAACGGTTTCCAGCCAAACAAAGCGGTAGGGATCGAGTGTTAGCACGCCATCAACAGCTAGCTCCGTCCCAGTGTTGAGCTCAACAAAGGCGGTGCCCGGCCCATACATGCGTAGCACATTGCCATCGATCAGCTGGGGATGCTCGGAAAAGTTGGCAATGATCAACAGGCGCTGACCGGCGTGGTGGCGTATATAGCCGAACAGGTGCGGGTTACCGGTCATAATCACTTCCATATCGCCGTCATACAAGGCTGGCTGAGCCTTGCGCAGGGCGATTAAGTGCGCCAACGACCCAAAAATACGTCCAGCAACGGTGGTGGGGTCGTGCCGCTGCTCCAATGCTGCTCGGTTGAGGCGCGGCCGATGGACCCAACGGCTATCGTCGGCTTTGGCAGGCTCGGCAACATAGCCATAATCGTTGAGCGTGCCAAGCTCGTCACCTAGGTAGAGCAGCGGAATGCCGCCAATGCTGAGGATCACGCTGTGCAACAACAAGATGCGCTGAATAGCGAGATCGATCTGCTCGGGATTACCGGCTTGCAGCGCGCGCTCCAGCCCCGCCAGCGACGCGAGTGTGCCTGAAACGCGGGCGTCTCCGGTATCGGGGTTTTCCTGGAACGGCACGCCCTGGGCGAACGATCCTCCAAAGCGGCCAATATAAAAGGCGTTCAAGAAGTGACGATGCCCATGCGGATCGATCCAAACATAGCGGGCGTCGCCATCGTCGAACGTCCAGCCGATGTCGTCATGCGACCGGAGGTAGTTGACCCAGGCGCAGCCACGCGGCAGCTGAAAACGGGAATGTAGCGAGTGCGCCAGCAGCTTGACTTCACGGGTGGCCAGCGCTTCCCACAGCAGCGCCATCAGCAGCGGATTATACGAGATTTGGCACTCCTGGGGACTGATGTACTTGATGACGTCGTCCGGATGCACGATCGCCTCTGACTTGAAGAGCATGGCCGGCGCGGCGATCCGGGACAGGGCGTTAAAGGCCTGGATAATCAGGTGCGCCTCGGGCAAATTTTCACAGCTGGTGCCCAGCCGCTTCCAGATAAATGCTACCGCATCCAGGCGCAGGATTTCAACGCCGGCATTGGCGATAAACAGCATCTCTTCCGCCATAGCCCGAAAGACGGCCGGATTGGAGTAGTTCAGATCCCATTGAAAGCTGTTAAAGGTCGTCCAAACCCAGCAGCCCAGATCCTCGCGAAAGGTAAAACTGCCGCGGCGCACGGTCGGAAAGATCTCGCGCAGGGTCCGCTCATACGCGTCCGGCATGGCGCGGTCCGGAAACAGAAAGTAAAAATCCTGGTACTCGGGATCGCCGGCCTGGGCCCGCCGCGCCCATTCATGCTCATCCGACGTATGATTGAACACAAAATCCAGCACCAGGCTGATCCCTTCATGCTGGAGTGCCTCCGCCAGCGCGGTCAGCTCCCGTATCGTCCCAAGGTGTGAATTCACCGACCGGAAATCGCTGACAGCATAGCCGCCGTCGCTGTTGCCTTCGGGAGCGGCAAAGAGCGGCATTAAGTGCAGGTAGGTCAGGCCGAGCTCCTTGAAATACGGGATCGCATCATGCAGCGCGGCGAGGGTGCCGCTGAACAGATCGACATACAGTACGCCGCCCAGCATCGTTTGCGACTGAAACCAGTCCGGATTGGCCTCGCGCGCCGCATCGCGCTGCTTCAGCCAGCCGGCTCGGTCACGCCAGGAGCGCGCCGCCGCATGTAACAGCTCTTCCAGGTGATAAAAAAAGTCGTACTGCTGACCGTACAGCACAACCAGCAGCCCGAACAGCCGCTCCCATTCGCGGGTCACCCGGGTTTCAAAAGCTTGCCAATCCTGGGCCGCGCCGCCGGCAGCCTGGAATGTTGTTTGGACCCGTGGCAGCAGCCGCGCCAAGGCCTTGGCCGCCTGGCGCCGCGTCCGATCCCCTTCATCCATTGTCCACCCCTTGCGCCGCCAAAAATTGATCTACAGCTGCCCGGTCCGGCGGATCGGCACCGGCGCGGGTACAGGTGAGCGCCGAAACCGCCGTGGCAAAGCGCAGGCTCCTTTCAAGCTCGTCCAACGGCAGCCGCTCCAGGGCCTCGCGTGTCACAACACCGCGTTCCGCCAGACTCGCCAAAAAACCGCCGCTAAACGAATCGCCAGCGCCCACCGTGTCCACAACGTCCACTTTGAAGGGCGGCAGGGTGATGCGCCGCACACTACCGCCTTCACGTCGCACAGCCAGCACACCTTCGCCGCCGCGGGTCACCACGGCCAGCGCGACGCCGCGGTCAAGCAGACTTTCAGCCGCTTGCTCAAGCGTTTGATTGGGCGCAAACCACCTCAAGTCCGCCGCGCTGATCTTGATCAAATCAGCCAGCCCCAGCGCGCTCAAGCAATGCGCGGTAGGCCGGCTCATCCTCCACCAGCCCCGGCCGCAGACTGGGATCGCAGGACAACAACGCCCGGCCCTGAAGTCGTTCAGCGGTAGCCAGTACCGCCGCCGGGGTTGTCCCACGCAGCAAGCTGATCGAGCCATAGTGCAGCACGCGCGTGTCGCTAAACAGCTCTGGTGGTAGCTCGTCCACGGTTACCAAGGTATCGGCAGTTTCAGTCGTGTAGAAGTTATATTCGGGCTCGCCCCCAACCATGGACACAAACGCTAACGTACTTTGGGCCGGACTGTCGAGCAAGAAACGGGGATCGACGCCCTGCTTACATGGCTGCGCAGAAAGCGTCCAAACGCGTCCGTCGATACTTTGCTGGCCAGGGCTACCGGCTGGCCAAGCCGCGCAACAGAAACGGCCACATTCATTAGCGAGCCACCGGCATGGGTTCGAAACCCTACAGTGCGGCCATCCTCTTCCACAGGCAAAAAGTCGATCAGGATTTCGCCCATACAAGTGATGAGGTGCGTCATCGTGCTCCGCCTCCGTTGTACGGCGCTAGTATCTCCGATTCTGCCCCAACCGTCCACTTTTGCCCCGCGCCGACCTCACCAGCACGGTTCCCGCTCGCCGTCACAGCCGCATGCACGAATACTGCTAATATGATGCCCAGAACACTCGTCCATCGCCGGACGAGTCCGTTCGTCCGCCAGCAACGACGGCTCGGCCCAAGCAACCAGGCGTGTTTTGTTAGCCAACCCTTAGCGAAGGAGGCTCCACCGTGGCAGATCTACGCAAAGTCGCCTTGTGTACCAACGAGTATCCACCTCATGTATATGGCGGCGCTGGCGTGCATGTTGAATATCTGGCGCAGGCACTGGCCCAAAAGGTTCCCGTCGAGGTACGCTGCTTTGGCGATCAGCGGATTACGGACGGCAACTTACAGGTCAAAGGCTACCAGAGCTGGGACGAGCTCAAGCACAACACCGACAAGCGCTTTGTGGGCGCGCTGGATGCCTTTTCGCGCAGCCTCGCCATGGCCAAGGACACCTTGGACGCCGATATCGTTCATTGCCATACCTGGTACACCGATATGGCCGGCTTTCTGGCGAAAAAGCTGTGGGGCGTACCGCTGGTGCTGACGATTCACTCGCTCGAACCGCTCAGGCCGTGGAAAGTCGAGCAGCTGGGCAACGGCTACCATATGAGCAGCTGGATGGAAAAGACCGGCATCGAGGATGCGGATGCGATTATCGCCGTTTCCAAAGAGACGCGCAGCGATGTGCTCCAGTTCTTCTCGGTACCGCCCGAAAAAGTACATGTTATTCATAATGGCATCGACCTCCATGAGTATCGCCAAAATCCTTCGGTCGATGCATTAGTGCAGCGCGGCGTCGATCCCGAGCGGCCATTTGTGCTTTTTGTCGGCCGCATTACGCGGCAGAAGGGCATTATTCATCTGGTTAATGCGATCCCGCATATCGATCCTTCGCTCCAGGTGGTGCTATGCGCGGGCGCGCCTGACACTCCCGAAATCGGCCGCGAGATGACGGAGCGTGTGGCCGAGGTCAGCGCGAGCCGGGGCAATGTGATCTGGATCCAAGAGATGCTGCCGCGGGCGGATGTGATCCAGTTTTACTCCAACGCGGCGGTCTTTTGCTGCCCCTCGGTGTATGAGCCCTTTGGCATCATCAACCTGGAAGCAATGGCCTGCGAAACTGCGGTCGTCGCCTCAGCTATTGGCGGTATTCCCGAAGTGGTCGTGCCCGACGAAACCGGCCTGCTGGTCGATCTGCAGCTCAAGCCCGGCACCTTTGATCCCGTCGATCCCGAACGCTTTTCCAGGGAGCTGGCCGCGGCGATCAACAAGGTCGGGCTGGACCCTGTGCTGCGGGAAACGTTCGGACGCAACGGGCGGCGGCGAGTCGAGGAGCGCTTCAGCTGGACGGCGATCGCCGATCAAACGTTGGAGCTGTACCGATCCCTGGTCAACCAACCGAGCTAGAACCGAGCCACGCTTCGTGAAGGGCAGCGGGGAGGGCGGCATGAGCAGCGAAATCCGCCAGAACAAAGCGACCAAAGAGTGGGTGATCATTTCGCCGTCGCGCGGCAAGCGACCCCATGACTTTGGGCAGCGCAAGGCGGAGCGCCAGCCTGTGCCGCGGTATCAGGCCGACTGCCCATTTTGCCCCGGCAACGAGGAGCGGCTGACGCCCATCCTGTACCAAGCGTCCGTGCCCGGCAGCGACAGCTGGCAGACGCGGGTGGTGCCAAACAAGTTCCCGGCGCTAACTCCCGACAATTCCGTCGAGCGCTATGGGGTCGGGCCGTACGTCGCCCTGCCGGGCTATGGACAGCACGAGGTGGTGATCGAAAGTCCCCGCCACGATCAGGAGCTGGCCGGGTTGGGTCAGGCGCAGCTCCAGACGGTGATCAATACCTACCATCAACGCTACCTGGCACTCTGTGCCGAGCCCAAAAACACGCTGATCTTGATCTTTCGCAATCACGGGCCGCGCGCGGGAGCATCGCTGCTGCATCCCCATTCCCAAGTGATCTCAACCGGCATTATTCCGCGGCATCTCCGCTGGCGCGAAGAAGAGGCCGAGCGCTATTATGACGAGTGGGGGCACTGCGTCTTTTGCGATATTTTGGCGTTTGAAGCCGCGGATCGTCAGCGCGTGGTTCTGGAAAACGAGAGCTATCTGGCCTTTGTGCCGTTTGCGGCCGAGGTGCCCTTTGAGCTCTGGATCATGCCCAAGCGTCATCAGTCCGATTTTGCGCACACCTCAAACGAGGAGCGTGGCGCGCTTGCCCAGGCCATGCAGAGTGTTTTGGGCCGGCTCCACACCAAGCTGAACGATCCCGACTACAACTACGTCTTCACTACCTATAACCGGCCCGCTTCCGAGCCGCATGTCCATTGGTATCTCCGCATTCGGCCGCGGCTGGTCACCCGCGCAGGCTTTGAGATCGGCTCGGGCATCCGCGTCAACCCGTCCCTACCCGAGGCCGACGCCGCGTTCCTGAACGACGGGGAACGCGGCGTGGCCGCTTCGACCAAAGCGTAAGGGCAGATGCAGGCACGCAGCAAGCAACAAGAGTGGCGACCCGAGGCCGTGGTGTTTGTGGGCTTGCAGGCCAGCGGCAAGTCGACATTTTATCAGCAGCGCTTTTTCCGGACGCACGTGCGCATCAACCTGGATATGCTCAAAACGCGCCATCGCGAAACGTTGCTGCTGCAAGCCTGTATCGAGATGCAGCAGCCGTTTGTTGTGGACAATACCAACCCGACACTGGCGGAACGAGCAAAATATATTGCTGCGGCCCGGGCGGCGCGCTTTCTGGTTGTCGGTTACTATTTCCAGTCGAACGTGGGCGAGAGTATCACCCGCAACAACGGTCGGGATGCGCGGGAGCGGGTGCCGCCCAAGGGGATCGCCGGCACTGCTAAACGGCTGATGCTGCCAACGCTGGCCGAGGGCTTTGACACCCTGTATTACGTAAAGCTACTGCCCCATCGCGGGTTCGAGGTTGTCGAATGGCACGCCCGCCAGGAATAAGCAACAATATACGCAGTTATGTCTACATACCAAGTCACAAAGGAGCATTGATTCATGGCTGAACCTGAGACCAAAGCAGCCTTGCTTGCGCGTATCGCCGGCGAGCACAAGCAGCTTGAGCAGACCCTGGACCGCATTCCAACCGCGCAATTGGTCGAGCCACGCCTTCAAAGCGGCTGGTCGGTCAAAGACGTGCTCGCCCACATTACCTGGTGGGAGCGCCGTATGGTGCAGCTCGTCCAAGGCGCGTTGCAGGGCCAGTCAACATCGCCATTAACGTTGCCGGGTGAGGAACAGGAAGCTACGCTCGACCGGATCAACCTTCAGGTCTTTAATGACAACCGGGAGCGGCCCGTCGACGAGATTATTGCCGAGCGCCAAAGCTCGTATGGTCAGGTCATCGCGCTGGTGGATGCGTTGCCGGATGCGACCCTTGCCGATCCCACGGATCTGGAGGCAGTTTTGGGGAGACCGCTGATCCCGCTGATCGCCGGGGATACCTACGAGCATTACCGCGAACACAACGATACAATTATGGCCTGGCTTGCGGAAACAATGCCGACTCCAGGCGGGGGAGCGGATGAAAGCCAGGCGCGGTCCTAGGCCTGTTTGCGCGATTGTCCCGATATCTGGTAGCCTAAAGCCGGCCACAACGCAACGCGCGACGAGTGCACCGGTTTGGCCGTGCGTAGCTCGACTATAGGCGCGGTCCAAGCGATATCCACATGCAGCCATGGAGGCAACATGAGCGTTCTCACACTCATTCTCGCTGGTGGTGAAGGTAGCAGGCTCAGCATCCTCGGCGAGAAGCGCGCCAAGCCTGCCGTGCCGTTCGGCGGCAAGTACCGCATTATCGACTTTGCACTCTCCAACGCCGTTAACTCGGATCTGTACCGTATCGCCGTCTTGACGCAGTACCGCCCGCACTCGCTGATGCAGCATATCGGCATCGGCGATCCCTGGGATCTTGACCGCCGCCGGCCGGACGGTATTCAAATCTGGCAGCCGTATCGCGGCCGCCGCGACCAGGATTGGTACCGGGGCACGTCGGATGCGCTGTATCAAAATCGCACCTTTATCCGCGAGGAGCACAGCGACCTGACCCTGGTGCTGTCGGGCGACCATATCTACAAGCAAGATTACCGTGATCTGCTGCGCTATCATCGCGAAAAAGGCGCCGATCTTACGGTTGCCGTGATGCATGTCCGGCCGGACGAGGTCCACCGCTTCGGCATCATGAGCGTCGACAACGACAACCGGATCACCAAGTTCGCCGAAAAACCCAAGCAATCGGACAGCACGCTGGCGTCAATGGGCATTTATGTCTTCAACACGGAGTTTATGCTGCGACGGCTGGAAGAAGACGCTCAAGACCCAACCTCGGCCCATGATTTCGGCAAAAGCATCATTCCGCGGATGGTGGAGAACGACAATGTCTTCGCCTATCCTTTCGAGGGCTACTGGGTCGACGTGGGCACCATCGACGCTTACTGGTCGACCAGCCTGGAATTGCTGAGCGAACGCCCCGCCCTTGATCTGTACGACGATGAGTGGGTTATCAGAACACGCTCGTCCGAGCGCGCGCCGGTTAAGTTCGGGCCGCAGGGGGATGCGCAAAACAGTTTGCTGTCGAATGGCTGTGTGATCGAGGGCACCGTGATCAACAGCGTGCTATCGCCGGGGGTGCGCGTTGAGCGCGGCGCTGTTGTGCGTGAATCGGTGATCATGAACGATACAACGATCAGTACCGGCGCCGCCGTTGATCGTTGCGTGCTCGACAAAGACATCGTGGTAGGTGCGGGAGCGCAGGTTGGCGTGGGCGACGACAACACACCCAACGAGCGCGAGCCGGGCAACATTCATACCGGCATCACCATCGTTGGCAAGCGCGCAAGCGTGCCCGACGGCGCGGTGATTGGACGCAACTGCCGCATCGACAGCAACACATCCCGCGCAGATTATGATTCCCTTGAGCTGCCCAGCGGCTCCACCGTTTCGGCGCTGCAGGCGCTAGGCAGCGACTAGCTGCCCAACGTTGAGGTATGCTCGGCCAGGCCCTCACTAGTGGAGAGCCTAGCCGAGCTTTCGGCAGCGATTAGCGCCGTCCGCCTAAGTACTTGCTGGCAAGGAACGCGGCCGCGCCCGCCATGGCCAGCTTTGCGCCGGTGCTATTTAGGCCCGAGTTCGGTCCCACCAGCTGCTCCAACAGGTCAGGATCTTGCTCCCCCGCCCGACGGGTCATCCGGCCAAGGTTGCGGGGTTGGGCAGCTTCGTCCAGATCCATACCCTGCGGGAAGCCCTGATACGCTCGGTTGGGGTCTTGTGTCGCGCTCTGGAACCGCTGCGCCAATTGCCGTCGCTCTTGTTCCGGTAGGCGGCTAAAGGACTGCTCATGCGCCTCATCGAGATCGTTGTCGTCGATCTGGCCCTGGGCCACCAGCTCACGATACCGCCGCGCCGCCTCCGCCTCCGTGATTTGCGTCGGATCATTGTCATAGCGCCGCGCGAAATCTTCATAATCCTGGTGGCGCGTGTTGTCCTGGCCAAAAAATTGGTTAAGCCGATCCATCATAGCGCGTATTCTCCTTCTTGATACCCGCAGCCCGTGGTCAACACGAGCCTTTAGTGCAATGGTTGCAAGGAGTGGGCCAAGGCAAACCGCTCATCAGCTCCTGGCCGGATGTTCGCGTGCGAGTGCGGCCATGCGCGCGGTAAACAGTTCAAGAAATGCATGGGCGTCAAAGCCTGTCACAAGCCGGACATTGGGCGATCGTTTCCACAACCCCTGTGCGTCGGCGATGGTTTTGCCGATGCTTTTGGGGCTATCGATCTCCACGTCCACAAACACCTCGGCGTAATGCGCAAGTTCAGGCTGAAACACAAGGGCCAGCGCAATCGGATCGTTGATCGAGCAGCCGGCATAGCCGAAATACTCGCGGTGAAAATCAATGTAGAAGCTGGTTGCGTCCGCAATTAGCCGTGTTACCGGTGATGCAATAGTCAACAGGGCATCGACGTGTGCTTGGGTAAGCAATACCTGCGACGTAATGTCCCAGGGTAGCAGCGTAAGCGGCAGCCCACTATGCAGCACAATATGCGCGGCATGGGGATCAACGTAAACATTGAACTCCGCCAGCGGCGTTGTATTGCCGGGCACGTCGATGGCGCCGCCCATCACAATGACTTGATGCACCCGCTCAACAATCTGCGGTTGCCGCCGGATAGCTAGCGCAACATTGGTGAGTGGGCCAACCGCCACCAGCGTCACCGGTTCGCGCGCCGTCATGATTTCCCGCACAAGGAGGTCGACCGCATGATCCTGCGCTGGGGGCGTTGTTGGTGGGGGCAGCTGAGCATTGCCGAGGCCGCTGTTGCCGTGCGTTTCGGGAGCAGTGAACGGTGGCCGAATCAGCGGCAGGGCTACTCCAGGCACAACCGGCACAGCCGAACGCACTGTTTCGAGCACGCCCAGCGCATTGCGGACACCTTGATCAAGCGGGCAGTTACCGCCGGTAACAGTCACTGCCGCCAATTCGACTTCAGGAGATGCGACCGCGAGCAAAATTGCCAGGGCATCGTCGATGCCGGGATCGGTATCCAGAATCACACGTCGGGCTGGAGTCATACACTGCCTTTCTTTGGAACGCTGTATGCGACCGCCACCAAAGCTCGTGCCATCAGGTACCTAGCACTCATCATGCTATGGATAGCCTGGGTATAAATGGAAACAGGAAGGAGTGGCTTCATGCAAGGCGTACACCGCGTTGCAGCCGTTACCGCGGCGGCAGGGGGCATTGGGCAAGCGCTTGTCCGGCGCCTGCTGCAAGACCAGTACACCATCTTTGCGCTTGACCGGGACGCGTCGGCGCTGGCACGCTTGGCCGATGAGGCGCAAACCGACCGGGTACGCACGTTGGTTTGCGATGCAACACAGCCGCAAGCCGTCGAAGATACATTCAAGGAAATTGAGGCAGCTGGTCCGTTACATGTGTTGGTGAATGGCGTCGGCTCGACCTGTAGCGGCGGCCTACGTGATCTCACATCTGCGCGCTGGCAGCAGATGTTTGACTTGAACCTGACCAGTGTGTTTCTATGCACTCGTGCAGCGTTGTCCATGCTGGAAGCAGCCGACGGCGATCGAGCCATCGTCAACATATCATCGACACTGGCAACCGTCGCCGACCCCACGACCATCGCGTACGGTGCCTTCAAGGCCGGCTTGGAGCAATTCACGCGCGGACTCGCGCTGGAGCTGGCGCCAGCCGCCATTCGCGCCGTTGCCGTTGCGCCCGGACCGGTAACGGCTACCGGCGGCGAGTCAGCATTCGATGCACCCCAGTTCCGCCGCCTCAATCCGCTGGGACGCTTTGCCAGCGTGGACGAAGTCGCCGCCTTGATCGCTTTTCTGGTCTCACCCGCGGCAGCGTATATAACGGGCACGGTTATCCAGATCGATGGCGGCGATGGGGCGCTTGGGATCGGCTGGGGACCATTGCAAGCCCTGCTGGCCGCGCATGCTACCAATCAGAATCAAACCGCCTAGCTGCAACTCCAGGGGCAGTTCCCGCGTCAGATAGCTTGAATCGGTAATGAAAGGAGACAACCATGGCTCATCGATCGCTTACGCGCTCAAGCTCAGATCGTGTGATAGCAGGGGTTTGTGGCGGGCTGGGAGCATATTTCGGGGTGAATCCGCTGGTGTTTCGCCTGCTATTTGTGTTATTGGCCCTGCCCGGCGGCGCGCCTGGTCTGCTGCCGTACCTGATCCTGTGGCTGGTCATGCGTCCCCGCTAGGACGGCCCGCCGACGAACACCCAAACGCTGCCAGGGATCCGGTTGCTTAGGCCGGATCCTTGACTGGCGTCCGCGCAACCCCGACGCTCTCATCATCGTCTTCCATCCAGCGGAAAAAGCGGATTGTGAGCACAAGCAGCACAAACGAGCCACCACCCAACCACATAATCAACCCTGCGACCTGCTGATCGTCGATTGGGGACAAAGGAATGACGCGGGGCGCGGCCGCGTAGAACGGATACATCACGAACTTGGCAAACACGATCAGGGCGCCAAGCACGGTCGGGATCAGCGATTGAGCGAATAGGTAGAGCATTTGCAGCGGATCGCTGAGCGGCGGCAGTTGCCGCGACGGGCTGTACACCGGCCACCAGGTAAGAACCGCGGTAGCCATAAAAAGCATATGCTCCATGCCATGGACTGCGGGTCGCCCGAGAGCAGCTTGATAGAACGCCGGCACATGCCACAGCGAGAAGATCGCGTTAAACAGTGCAAACGCAACAAACGGGTGGGTCAGCAGCCGAGCTACCGGCAACACAGCTCGGACCCGTAGCACGGGATCAATCAGCCAAGGTGGAATACCTTTCAACAACAAGGGCGGCATGATTAAGGTAACCAGCAAGTGCTGAATCATATGCGCCGTCAGCGAATAATAATCGCTCAGCTCATGCATAGGGCCTTGCAGCGAGACAAAGAGCGTCAGCATCGCAAGGAGAAAGTACACCACCTGCGATCGCTCAACTCGATCCGCTAAATGGTAGCGCTTACGCAATGGCCCCACCGCATACAAGTACAAGCCGGTCAGCAGCAGCACGCCAAGCGTGATGGTCGGCTCCAGCGACCACCAGCTACCCGCGTGCGGTGAAAAAGGGTGTGCTCCAAAAAATCCTAAAGGAAAAGTCCTTACCATGACTGTTACCCCAAAAGCATTGCCCCGTCAGCCTCCCACCCGTCGCAATGACGGCAGCGGGGACGACAGGGCAGCGTGCAAAACCCAGTTTTGTTTGACCCTAGCTGATCTCTTTCAGGCCCGGCTCGTCGGCAAGTGTAGGCGCGTCGCCCATGTACGAGTTGACATTGGTTGCTCCAGCCGCAACGAAGAGCTGCTGTACTCGCTCGGCCGCGTCCTGATCAGGCACCGTCACCGAGATGACGGCCTGACCCTCGCGCAGCGCCATGCCATACCGCTCAATCACTTGGCTGGATACGGTTTCGGAAGCATACAAGCCGAGCAACCCGCCAATGGCACTGCCCATGCCGCCAAACATGGCGAGCAGGACGCCGGTGCCAAGCACCGGCCCAATGCCAGGCAGTGCGAGCGTACCAACGCCGGCTAACAGGCCCAACACACCACCGGCAACCGCGCCTTTGGCTGCGTTGCCGGCGACTTCCGAAACGCCTTCGCCGGCCTCTTCATCATTTTGTGCCAGCTCGTTTTCCCGCTCGCGCTCGACCATGATCAACGAAATAGAGTCTTGTTCAAATCCCGCTAGGCGCAGGTTGCCGACCAACTGGCCGGCCACGGCTTCGTCGGGAACAACACCGATGACGTTGATGCCTGCCATTGCTTCGTCCTTCCCCGGCCTTTACACGACCAGACCGCCCACCGTGCGCTTGTAGGTCCACAACAGCAAAAACGCCGTCACCATGAAAACCGCGATGCAGAACGCGGCAATAAATAAACCGCGAAACCAGCGGCTATCAAAGCGCAGGTGCATATAAAACGCGACGACCAGAATACCTTTGACCACGGCCAGCAACACAAGTACGGCGATCTCGCCCCACTCCGGAACGCCAATATCGCTCAGCCAGCTGGCAGCGACTTCGATCGCAGTGACAACAAACAAAACGATAAAAATGTTTACATAGGTGCGCACGCTCGCTCCGGCATGGTCGTGCGGCATGTGCGCTAGGTCAGCCTGCGGCGCTGAATGTTGGGCCACGCGCGTTGTCCTTTCAGTCAACAAATGGGTTACAAACAGCCTAGATCAGATAGATTAGTGTAAAGATCGCAACCCAGACCAGGTCAACAAAGTGCCAGTACAAGCCCACCAACTCCACTGTCAAGCTATTGCGGGAGCTGATCGCGCCGCGGAACGACATGATCAGCACGATGGTCAGCCATACCACACCGATAGCAACGTGTGTACCGTGAAAGCCGGTCATGGTAAAGAAGGTGGTCCCGAACAAGCTTGTGGTCCACGTCACCGGCTTGACAGCTTCCTGGGGGTTAGGATAGGGAGCAATCTGAGCGCCTGGATGTTCCCGCTGCAGCGCAGCAATTCCTTCGGCTTCATCATGCGTAGGCACGCTGGTCCGCTCGGTTGTCCCATCGGCGTTCGTAATCTGCAGCGTCGTGAACTCTTCATGCCACAGCTTATTGAACTCATAGGCCTGCCCACCCAGGAACATCAGCCCGAGCAGGATCGTCGCACCCAGCCATAAACGAGTCCCGCGCTGATCGTCGCGCTCCACCGCCGCGAGCGCCAAGACCATCGTCAGGCTGCTCATCAACAGAATGAAGGCCAGAATTGCCGTCAAGGTGATGCCCAGGAATTCCTGCGGATGCGGCCCGCCCAGGGCGATGTTCCGCGGCTTCATGACCAGATAGGTGGTGATCAGCGCGGTGAAAAACAGCGTTTCGTTGCCGATAAAAGTCCACAAACCGAGCTTGCGATTATTGAGCCCAAGTGACGTCGGTGGATGGCCGGGTGCACCATGCGTCTTCGGCCCGCTATGCTCTCCATGGTCGTTCGCAACTGCTTGCGCCATACTTTTCCCTACTTCTTGGTTTGAGATTCACTGCTCAAGGTTGCAGGGCAGCCGTTGCTCGCGCCACGCCTCCAACCTTGAACCATGAGCATGATTAGTTGTTAATCGCGTGCGGCCTCGCTGGCAATGCCAGCAATACCAGTGGACGCAATCGAGAGCCCAATCACGATGCCCCACACGCCACCTTGATAGATGTAGAGCAAGCCGTACGCTGCTACGAACAGGCCAAACGCCAGCACAAGTGGATAGTATGACGGTGGCGGCAGATGGATCCCATGATGGGCATCCGTCTCCTCATCCGTCGTTCCGGCGGCTTTGGTATCCCTAGGTGCCGTAAATTCCTGTGCCTCGCCGTACTTCAGGTCCCACACCGGTCGTCGACTGCGAACAACAGGAATCCTATCGAAGTTGTGGGCCGGTGGCGGCGAGGTTGTTCCCCATTCTAACGTGTGACCATCCCACGGATCGTCGCCGGCAACTTCGCCGTGCCGTTGCGACACGATTGCATTCCAGATAAAGATACCGACCGAAACGGCGATCATGAACGCGCCGATGGTCTCTATCATGTTCCAAAAATCAAAGCCGATGCCAGCCTCATAGGTGTACACCCGGCGCGGCATGCCGATCAAGCCCAGGTAATGCATGGGCATAAAGGTCAAGTTCATACCGATGAACATCAGCCAGAAATGCCACAGACCCAGGCGCTCGTTCAGCATCCGGCCGAACATCTTGGGCCACCAGTAGTAAAAGCCGCCGAACAGCGCAAAGATGGCGCCGCCAAAGAGCACATAGTGGAAGTGCGCCACCACGAAATACGAGTCGGTCATCTGGTAGTCCAGCGGCGGCAGCGCCAGCATCACACCGCTGATGCCACCAATCACGAACAGGAACAAAAAGCCGACCGCGAAGTACAGCGGCGTTTTGAAGTTCAACGAGCCGGACCATAACGTCGCGATCCAGTTAAAGATCTTGACACCGGTCGGCACTGCAATGATCAAGCTTGTCGCCGAAAAGGCAGCGTTCGCCCAGGGGCCCATGCCGACGGCAAACATGTGGTGCGACCACACGGTAAAGCCGACAAAGCCAATAGCGATACTGGAATAGGCGATAAACGCGTAGCCAAAAATAGGCTTGCGCGAAAAGACCGGGTAAATCTCCGAGACGATCCCGAACGGCGGCAAGATCATGATATACACTTCGGGATGGCCAAAGAACCAGAACAGATGCTGCCACAGCATCGGGTCGCCGCCCTTTTCGGGCAGGAAAAAGGCAGTGCCGAAGTTGCGGTCGAAGAACAGCATGATTGTCGCGACGGTTACGCTCGGAAACGCAAAGACCACCAGGAACGACGTCACCAGCTGCGTCCACACAAAGAGGGGCATGCGGTTGAACTTCATGCCGGGCGCGCGCATGTTGAGCACGGTGACGATAAAGTTAATCGAGCCCAGGATGGAGGCGATACCCAGCAGGTTCAAGCCGATCGCCCAAAAGTCCATCGCGTTGGTCTTGGGCAGCACGCCGCCGTTGGCCGACAATGGCGCGTAGGCAAACCAGCCTGCGTCGGGCGCTCCCCCCAAGATGTAGGAGCTGCTCAAAAACAAGCCGCCGAACAAGAACAGCCAGTAGCTCAGGGCATTCAGCCGCGGATAGGCCATGTCGTTGGCGCCCAGCATCAGCGGCACAAGATAGTTGCCCAGCCCAACGTTGAGCGGCATCACGGCCAAAAAGACCATGGTCGTGCCGTGCATGGTAAACAGCTCATTGTAGAGCTGCGGGCTAAGAAAGGCACTTTCCGGCCGCGCCAGCTGGATGCGCATCAACAAGGCATCGACACCACCCCAGCAGAAGAAAAAGATCGCCGTCCAAATATACAAAATGCCGATGCGCTTATGGTCGACGGTGGTAACCCAATCCCAAACGGTGTGCCACCAACGTCGTTCGCCTACTCCTGGCACCGGTACGGCTGTTGTCGCCATAGCCTCTCCTTAAGTGTTCCGCTTACACCCCGTCAACAGTTCGTTCGAAGTTATTTTAATGACTCAAGATACGCCGTCAGGGCTTCGATCTCGTCGGGCTTGAGCGTGCCCAGCTTGATCACGGTGCCCATCACGTTATCGGGCTTGACCGCATTCGGATCGCGTAGCCAGCGCCGCATGTTTTCCGGCGTGTTCGGCAGCCAGCCCGCTACGATATA
>JADDQF010000141.1:0-58330 GCA_016781505.1 bacterium | reverse complement strand
GTCATCACCGCAATACCCAGCACCAGGATGGCCGGCGCAATTGTCCACGCCAGCTCAACGCGCGTGTTGCCATGGAGTTGGACGGGAATACCGTCCTCGGGCCGACGGCGGTAACGGACAATCGAAATCAACAAAATACCATTGACCACCACAAAAACAGCCATGCCCATCCAGAAAATTGGCCAAAACAACTTCTGAATCTGTTGGCTTTCAAACCCATCGTTTGAAAAGGTACTCATCGGTAATTCGGCTACGCCACAGCCGGCCAACAGCACGGAAGCGATGATCAAGGTTACAAAGCTTGTTGTTCGAAAAGTTCGCTTACGAAAGGGCGGCATTCTTTCTCCCCACCACTAATGTCCATTGTGGTCCACAGCGTTTTGCCATGGCCGCACTTTCCTCTGTTACCCACTTTCTAAGCGGCACGATCACAACGATCCACGCGAGCCAGACACGGGAATTTTGGCCACACGCCGGTTAAGAGGCTCGTGGTTCATTATACGCAAGTCAAGATAACCGTCAATCCACACGCACCACGGAATATGCTACAACCACTACTCGAGACACCCTCGGCTCACGACCCGATAGTCCACAGTGTAGCGCGGGTTTTGACCTTCTTGCCGACTGTTGTAGTGTAAATTATTTTGGGGTGGTTGTACACAATCATCTGCGCATACGTATGGATGGCGCTTCGGGAGCTAACCCCAACACCCGCCAGGGGCCAACCAGTCATTATGCTATACTTAAAGCGGCAGAGGGGAGCAGGTTATGAGCCGATCATTCGCACAAACCGTCGAAGTCGCCTGCGGGAGCTGTAAGCAACAATTCAACGCGGAGGTATGGCTGATCGTTGATGCTGCTGAGCGTCCAGAGCTTGTGGCGCAGATCCAGGAAAGCACCATGCATCTGGCGCACTGCCCGCATTGTGGCACGGCGCATCCGCTAGATGTCCCGCTGCTCTTTCACGACCAAAGCAACCAGTTGTTGGTGTTTGCTGCCCAGGAGCAGAGCACGCCCCAACAGGATCAGCAGATCGCCCGCCAGCTTGGCCAGCAGCTGATCGCCTCGATCCCGCTGGCTGAGCGCGCAACGTACCTGACTACCGCGCATACCGTGGTAGGAATGGACGACCTGCGACGCGCCGTCATGGGCGAGATGCTCGCCGCAGGGGATGAACTTTCGGCCGGCCTGCGGGCGCTGATGGAAGCGCCCACGCCCGGCGCAGTGCGCAGAGTTGCCGAAGCCCATCCCGTGCTGCTGACGCAGGAAGCGCTGAACCATTTACGGGACTATGTTCAACAGCTCCAAGCCGCAGAACACCCCGACCTTGCGGTGGCGTTGGAGCAAAGGATCGAGGCACTGCCCTTAGTGCAGCCGCATCCAACGCTCCAATTTATTCAAACCCTGCTGGATGCTGAGTCGCCGGAAGCGCGGCGAGCCTTGTTGGCAGCGCGGCCACACGATGTAACGCCGGAAGTGCCGACAATCCTGGAAGCACTAGCCGATCAAGCACAGCGTCGTCACCTCGAGGCGGTTGCCCGCGACATGCTTGTGATTCGCGATGAAGTGTTGGGCAGCTTGGGACGCGACATTCCCGTAACCCCGAGTGCTTGAAGGAGTTATGCATGGGTCGAAGTGTGTCCCAAACGCCACTGCGCTCCCCGGTTCACGCGCTAGTCCATGCACCGCTCGCAGTGGCCACCTTCCCCTGGCCACTGTTTCCATCCGCCCTGACACGGCGCAGCATGTCTGGTCGCACAGCCCGCTCCTAACAGCGCAAACCCCCATGACATAACTGGTGCTATCGGTGCAGGACTTCGGTATCTTGCTGCACAGCCCTGCGATGGCGTATCGTAATGTTCGCTACCGTGATCGTAGCAGACAGGCCCGTGATGGCCAGACCGAACCCGTCATTTTGTTTTACGTTTTATCTAAGGAGTTCGGAAGCAATGCTTAAACCGGCTTCCCTCGCCAATGGCTCGCCCGAATCTGGAGCGAGCACGAGCCTTAGCGACATCGTCGAGGCCATCCCCGATATGGTTGCCCGATTGCTGAACACACGCTTGGCAGTGGTTGCGCGGATTGAAAGTACGACATACACACTGATGTCCGTCGTCGATCAACATCATGCCATCCGTCCGGGACAACTTTATAACGTGTTAGACACCTTTTGCGTGCATATGCTCGAAACCGGGCAGCCGCTGCGCATCAACGACATTGCACAAGCGCCTGCAACATTGCGAACCGTTGCCCAAAAGCTTGAGCTGAATATTCAGTCCTATCTAGGGGTGCCCCTGTTTATGGAAGATGGGCGCGTGTTTGGCTCGCTCTGGGTCGCCAATTCTACGCCACGGCACTTTTCGGATGGGGACGTCGCGTCGTTACAGCTTTTCGCCCGGCTGTTGATGCCGGAACTCGCGCAGGCCGAGCTATCCCGGCACTCCGAGCGGATCGAACAGACCCAGGCAATCCATCCAAATATCGATCCGTCTACCGGTCTGTTCGCCGCGGACAGCTTTGAAGCTGTGCTCCAGCGTGAAGCAACGCGTCATAACCACTCCGGCAGCGTTTACGCGGTTGCAGTTCTCACCATTGAGGCCTGCGAAAGTGCGAAAGAGCGCTATGGTGAATACGCCGGTGATACACTGCGGCAAGCACTTGCCGACATTATCATGCGCACATCGCGGTTGGTAGACTGCTGCGCCCGCATCGACGCTGATGTATTCGCCGTTTTGTTTACCGAAACAAATGCCAGTGGCGCTGCAGCGTGGCGCAAGCGCATTGATGCGGCCGTAGACGCGTGGAACCGGGTTCATACCACTCGTGAGCTTGTGCTCGAAATCGGCGTGGGGATTGCCGATTGCACCGAAGATTCGTCATTTGCTAAACGGCCGAATGCGCTCGTCGTAAGCGCGCGGCAGCGTGCCGAGGCAGCAGTGCAGTCGGAGAAACAGTTGCACGAGATGGTATAGTCCTTAGCTCGTCTCTTTTCGCCAAGTGTTTGCATGCGCCGGAGCTCTGTTATGGAGCACTTCGGCGCGTGTTGTTTGCGGGGAGAGCCAAGCGGCTGCACGCCCTGCCCCAACGTCCGGACGTTTTGACGAGTGAATTGAGCCGTGGTACGCTATCAGGATAAGCGATTTTCGGGGCAGGGTGCGATTCCCGACCGGCGGTGATGTGCAAAGCTTTGACACAACGGTTGATAAGCTTGGCCTTAGCCCGCGACCCGTCTCACCTGTTGTGAGCGGTGGATCTGGTACAAAGCCAGAGCCGACGGTATAGTCCGGATGATAGAAGATCGCGTAGCGTTATTGCCGCTTCCCTATAGGTGCGCGCACCTGTAGGCGTAGCGTGTTTGCGCTATGCTACGTTGCCCCGAAGGTACTGTACCTTCGGGGTTTTGTTGTGTATGATGCCGAAAGCTTTCTCATGGATGCATCGGCCGCGGGCAGGCATACGCCCGACCAGCATGAAGCAGCCTGAGCGCACACAGGCCTTGCGTTGGCTCTTCTCATCGTCCGCGTCCACAACCGCTACTAGCCCGCGCGCCCAAAGCACAACCTTGTTGCTCTCAGGCGCAGTTCTGCTTGCCGCCTGGCAAGCACTGGTGCTGCTGCTTGGCACGCCGCCTTGGTTGCTGCCTGGTCCGGTCGATGTGCTGAACCGGTTTGGGCAAGCCATAGGTGATGGCACATTGGTGCAGCATGTTGTTCCGACGTTGATCGAGTCGCTGGGCGGCTTTGGGCTAGCCCTGTTGGTTGGTTCACTTGTCGGCTACCTGGTGGCCCACTCTCGCCGGTTGGAGCGCTGGATCGCACCGTACCTTGCCGCGGCCCAAGCGATTCCGGTTATTGCGGTTGCACCATTAATCATTAATCTGGCTCGGCTACAGCTCGGACATAACGCGCAACATCCTGATTGCGGCGATTGTGGTTGTCTTTCCCATTTTCAGCAGCACCGTTGCCGGCGTGCGCGGCGTTTCGCGCGAGCTGCGCGAGGTGGGGCTGGTGGAAGGAGCAACATGGTGGCAACGGCTGCGCTACATCGAAGTGCCGCTAGCGCTGCCGATTTTGTTCAGCGGCTTTCGCACCAGTTTAGCCTACGCAACCACCGGCGCGGTCGTAGGCGAATTTATCGGCTCGCGGTTTGGCCTCGGCGCAATGATCAATGTGGCGCGCGGCTTCTTAGACACGCCGCTGATCTTTGTCGCGCTGGTGTGTCTCGGCTTGATGACGTTGCTTTTCAGCACGGTGGTACTCAGCTTGGAGCGGCTGCTTGTGAGCTGGCAAGATTAATTCGGCTCACGCAGCGTGGTACCTGTCAAGCGTGGTGCTTGACAGATGTAATGAAAGGCTATTGCTTGTGCATCGTACACTTTCGCTGTTAGCCATGACGCTCATTACTTTGCTGAGCGCGTGCGGCAGCCCGGCGGCACCAAGCACCCCAACCAACAGCACCGCAGCTGTGGGCAGCGCAGCGGACACAGCGGCTACCGCTAGCGGTCTTCAACCTGTCTCGATTTCGATGGGCTACATTCCAGATGTGCAGTTCGCCATGTTTTATGTCGCGCAAGCCAAAGGCTATTATCGTGACGAAGGCTTGGACGTTACCATTAATCATGGCTTTGTGACGGACGCGATCGTGCAGGTAGCACAAGGCCGGCTAACCTTTGCCAATGCGGCCGGTGATGAAATTCTGCTCGCGCGCGCCAACAAAATTCCGGTCAAGCTGGTCTTCCAGACCTACCAGCAGTACCCGGTCGCCATCTTTGCGAAACAGAGTACTGGGATTAAGCAGCCTGCTGACCTCAAAGGCAAGACCATTGGCGTGCCGGTGCGGGCAGGGGCGACATATGTTGGCCTTAAAGGTGTGCTGTACGCCGCAAAGCTGTCGGAGCAGGATGTTAACATTGCTGAGATCAACTTCACGCAGGCCGAAGCAGTGCGGACCGACAAAGTCGCTGCGGCCGTGGGCTACTTCAACAATGAGCCGCTGGTGCTCCAACAACAGGGCGTTCCAGTAGACGTACTGCGTGTATCGGATTATATTGCCCTTGTCAGCAACGGCATTGTCACCTCTGAAGCACTTGCGCAATCCGATCCAGAAACCGTGCGCAAATTTACGCGCGCGACAGCCCGTGAGCTGCAAGATACATTGGACGATCCGGAGGCGGCTTTTGAGCTGGCGCTGCAATTTATCCCTGAGCTCCCAGCTGAGCGTCACCCGCAGGAGCTGGCCAAGCTAAAGCAGACAACTGCACTTTGGGAGTCGGCGGCGACAAAGGCCAACGGTTTGGGCTATTCCGACCCAGCTATGTGGCAGACCACGCATCAGTTTCTCCGCGAAAGCGGCTTGCTCCAAACGGATGTAGACGTGCAACAAGCATTTACCAACGATCTGCGCAAGTAAACGCTTGCACCATGGCAACGAAGGGTGGCCCCGCAATGACGCAGGAATATCCACTATTGAACAGTGCTGTCGCTGACCCACAGTCCGGCAAACAGCAGGGCCAAGTTCGCGTGTTGGTTGCGCTCGGGATCAACCCGTACAGCGCGCGGCTGCTGCAAACTGCCGCGCGGCTGGCGGGCAGCCTCAACGGCGAATTGTTGGCCTTGCATATTGCGCCGCCGGGCAATGCCACAAGTTTGTATGCAGCCAACCTACAACGCCACGTTGACCTTGCGCACGAGCTTGGCGCGCAGGTGGAGACCGTCGAAGGCAAAGACATCGCCGTGGCCCTGGTTAATCATGCGCAGCGCCGCCGAGTGACTCATCTCGTCCTGGGCCAATCCGATGTCAGCCGGTGGCGGGAAGTGACGCGTGGCACTGTGATCAACCGCATTCAGCGCCTCGTTTTGCAAAGCGGTGGCGGCATTGACCTGTATATTGTAACTGCCAGCAGTCGGTTTTAGGCTGCCAACGCTGCCCATCAAACGGTCTTATCGGTGACAAAGCAGGTTGAAAAGGTTGACAGATCCAGCCCTAGCGACTATAATTGCCCCCTAGCAACGCTGTTCCGACATGGAGGGAGGGTGGACGCCACTCTCCATTCTTGTTGTCTTAAGTTTGTCGATAAAAGGAGTTTAGGCGTGTACGCAGTGATTCGAGACCGCGGCGCGCAGTATCGCGTAGAAGAGGGCATGACGCTGGACGTGGCCTTGATGATGGCCGAGCCCGGCGAGCAAGTGACTCTGAACGAGGTACTCATGGTCGGCGGCACCGATGATGTCAAAATCGGCGCGCCGCTGCTTGCGAATGTAAGCGTGATCGCTGAAGTTGTTGGCGAAGCGCGCGGCGAAAAGATTGTGGTGTTTAAATACAAGCGCAAAAAGCGCTATCGCCGGCGCACCGGTCACCGCCAAGATTATACGCGGTTGCAGATCAAAGAAATCAGGGCCTAGTTTTTGATACGCGATCAGCACCAATTGCTTGGTTGAGCACTGATCGCTTGCGAGGTTGAAAGGACAACATCATGGCACATAAGAAAGGCGTGGGTAGCTCACGCAACGGCCGCGACAGCAAGCCGAAAATGCGTGGCGTTAAGCGCTATGGTGGCGAGACGGTGAAACCCGGCACGATTATTGTGCGCCAGGTTGGCACCAAAATTCGCCCAGGCAACAACGTGGGCATGGGTCGCGATTACACCCTGTACTCGTTGATCGACGGCCAGGTCACGTTTGAGCCCCACTCGCAGACCCAGAAAAAGGTTAGCGTATATCCCGTGACCGAGAGCGTGGCCGTCGAGGTCGCATAACTCGTTATTGAGAGTACATCTCAATCTCAAAGCGGTACGTATAGTTAATTAACCGCTGCGAGGAGGACTTTGATGAAGCAGACCATTCACCCGAAATACGAAGAAACAACGGTAACCTGCGCGTGTGGCAACACGTTCACCACCCGTTCGACTCGGCAGAACCTGCGCGTCGACGTGTGCTCGAACTGCCACCCGTTCTACACCGGCGAGCAGCGCATCGTTGACACCGCTGGTCAGGTTGATCGGTTTATGCGCCGACTGCAGACCGCCCAAAGCCGGCAGGCCCAGGATGTCGCACGCCGCACGCCCAAGGCCGAGCCGAAGAAGCGCTCCCTGTATCAGGAAGTGTACGGCGACGACGAGCAGACCGCGCAGTAACAATCGGCATGTTGGAGAGAAGGGCAGCGCGCCGTCGCGTTGCCCTTTTTATTTGCCTCAGGCATAATGCAGCTATCAGCTAGCCTCCCCAGGAGTCTTCCATGCTCGAAGGTTCAACCGGCACGATTGAAGTAGTCTGCGGCTCGATGTTTAGCGGCAAAACCGAGGAGCTGATCCGCCGGATCAAGCGGGCGCAGATCGCCCGCAAACGCGTACAAGTTTTTAAGCCACAGATTGATACACGCTACAGCAGCGAAGAAGTTGCCTCGCACGATGGTGTACGCGCCCAGGCGATTCCGGTGGCAACCGCTGCCGAAATTGCCGATTTGTTGCAGCCCAACGTTGAGGTTGTTGCGATTGATGAAGTCCAGTTTTTTGACGCCGCCATCGTCGATCTGTGTGAGCGGCTGGCAGGCGACGGCCACAGGGTGATTGTGGCTGGCCTGGACCAAGATTTTCGCGGCGAACCCTTCGGGCCGATTCCCGCGCTGATGGCCAAAGCCGAGGCGGTCGATAAATTGCACGCGATCTGTGTTGTTTGTGGCGCTGCTGCCAGTCGGACGCAGCGCCTGATCGACGGCCGGCCGGCCTCGTATCACGACCCGATTATTCTGGTGGGAGCCCAGGAAGCGTACGAGGCGCGCTGCCGGCAGCATCACGAGGTGCCGCGGGACCGTTAGCCTCTGCCAGCCACGTTGCTAGTGCATACGCAACAACCCTGTTCGGTTGTGCCAAGGTGTTGGGGGCTGGAGGAAGGCAAATCTTCGGGGGACACCCCCGAACCCCCGGCCTGGCCGCGCACGAGCTTGGCCCTTGCAGCTCAAGCCTGCGTTGTATCGCCGGTGAATCGAATAGATGTGCTATACTGCGTACATGCCTGGTGGACACACCCATGACATGATCACCGTCGTCACTGCTGTCGTTTTGGCTCCGGCTGCGTGGCTTATCTCGCCGGATCATTCGCTCGTAACCGCCTTCACCATCACGGGAGCCCATCTCGTCTCCGGCCTGCTCTTCTCGTGTGACCTCGACATCGACTCGCTGGAGTACAAACGCTGGGGTCCGCTGCGCATTATCTGGTGGCCATATAAAGAAGCCGTCCCGCATCGCTCCTGGATCAGTCATGGCCTGATTGTCGGGCCATTATTGCGACTCGCCTATTTTGGCGTGATTATGTACGCGCTGCTGTGGCTGATCTTGCACGCCGTTGATCGCGCTGATCTGTGGCGATCATTAGGACGCGTTGCCGCCGCGACACTGCGCGAAAATTCCGGCCAAAGCTATGCGTTTTTGCTTGGATTTGTGCTAGGCGGCGCGGCCCATTCGATTCCCGACTGGATCACCACCGGCACAAAACGAACGTGGAATCAATGGTCCAAGCTGTAAAGCTGAAAATGAATTGATGGGCGGGGTATGAGCGAAAGCGTTTCACCACATGGTGGCGGCCTATGGACGATCTAGCGCAGCTGCTGGCCGCCGGCGAGAACGAGCGAACGGCGTTTGTTAAGGACCGCGTTCGGCTGGAAGAGCTCGCCGAAACGCTGGCCGCGCTGGCAAATCGCAGTGGGGGAGTTGTGCTCCTGGGGGTCGGTGGCCGGCTCCGCCCTAAAGTCGACGGGGTGGACGAGCCGGCTAACGCCGAGGAGCTGGTGCTGGACGCGGCCTTGCTGTGTACGCCTCCGCTGTTGTTGCCGATCCCGCAGCGTGTTCAGCACGGCGAGCGCCTGCTGCTCCAGGTCGAGGTACCGCCCGGCCTGCCGCATGTGTACAGCGTGCATGGCAAATATCTGATGCGCGAGGGCGTGGCCAACGTTCCCATCCCACCCCATACACTTCGGCAGCTGCTCCTGGACCGGGGCAGCGTTGGGTGGGAGCGACTGCAGGCCGAGGCAACGCTCGCCGATCTGGATCGCACCAAAATCCAGCAGTATATCGACCGGGTCGGGCCGGCCGCGCAGGAAGATCCCCTTGGCTGGTTGTACCGCCGCGGCTGTTTGACCAAGCTTGCCGGCGCCGCAGCTGAGCCGGGCAACCGCGCCCGCGATTTCGCCCCGACCAATGCCGGCATCCTGCTTTTTGCCCGTGATATCGAGCGGCACGTTCCTCAATGCGAGATCACCCTGGTACGCTACCGGGGCGTCGAAATGAGCGATGAGTTTGAGCGCGCCGACATTCGGGACACGCTGCCGGAGCAAGCGCGCCGCGCCGAGCGCTGGCTGCTCGACAACATGCGCAAAGGCTCGAAGATGGTCGGGCTCCAACGTCAAGATTGGAGCGAGTATCCGATGGCCGTCGTGCGTGAGGCACTGGTCAACGCGATTGCCCATCGGGATTACGCTGTCCGTGGCGAGGGCGTGCGTCTCGCGTTGTTTGCGGATCGGTTGGAGTGCTACTCGCCCGGACGCTTACCCGGACACGTCACCCTGGACAACCTGCGCGATGAGCGCTACTCGCGCAACGAGGTATTGGTCCAGGTACTCAGCGATATTGGCTTGATCGAGCGGCTCGGCTACGGCATCGATCGGATGTTGAAGCAGATGGCCCACGAAGGTCTGCCGCCGCCAGCGTTTCGCGAAACCGCGGCCGGATTTTTGGTTACACTGCAAGGGCGGACAGTTGCGGAAGCCGTCGCAGGTGGGATCGACACCGGCGAATGGCTCCGGCAAGGCATCAACGAACGCCAGATTGCGGCGCTGCTGTGGCTCGCCGAACACCGGCGGATCACCAATCGCGAGTATCGTGAAATCACACCGGACATTTCGGACGAGACCGTGCGGCGGGATCTGGCCGACCTTGTGGAGCGCGGTTTGCTGCTACGGGTAGGTGATCGCCGTGGCACCTATTATATTTTACGGTAAGCGTAGTCGTGTGAGCAGCTGCTTCGACTGCGGGCCATCGAGGAGATTATGGGGAAAGTTGTGCGGGGCCGAGCTGGCCGTGAAAGCAAACGAGACGAAATTTTTGAGCAGTACAGCACGGCTCTGGCTCAGCTGTTGCAAGCTCAGATGCGGACGAATGGAGCGGAGCGCATTCTGCATCTGGGTAGTCCCGGCGCGACCCAGTTGGGCGAGCAGCTGGCTACCCGCCTCACAACCGGCGAGCTCGTGATCTGTGTGTACACCTATGATGAGCTGGAAGAGACGCGGGCTGCACTGGCGGGTTTGGGCAATGTGCATGTGATTAATGATCTGGAAGATTTGGACGAGGACGAGCCGCCGTTCGATATCGTGAGCTGCATCGCGCCGTACCATCTTGGCCGCGACACGGTGATCGCACAGATTGAGCTGGGCGTGGCACGACTGGCCAACGAGGGCATCTTCTATCTTGCCGGCGACAAGCAGCGTGAGTTAGACCGTTATACCGAAGCACTCAGTTCACTTGCGCGGGATGTGCAGCAGCTGGCAAGCCGCGGACAATACCGTGTGGTTTCGGTCAATGGTGCGAACATACGTCGATCCGGGCGGATCAGCGGACGGAAAAACTAACATGGGCTGCGCAAGGTCGGTATCATCGGCGACAACCAAGCCACCTATATTCATCTAGCTGCAACGTTGACTGCATGGACTATTTACGACGCAAGCTTACGGTTCGGGCACAGGGACAGTCACTGGTGCTGATTAAGCGTCCGATCGAGAGCGGGGAGCATGTGCTGCAAAAGGCACTGCTTTGGGCGCTGTATCTGCCGCGCTATCCTAACCTACGCGTCGAAGTCGAGTTGCCGCAGCCAAGCCGTTACAAACCGGATCTGCTGGCCCTTGATCGACAGGATGACCCCGTGTTTTGGGGCGAGTGTGGCGTTGTCGCGCTGGACAAGCTCCGCTTTTTGCTGAATAGGTATCGCCAAACCCACTTCGTTTTCTCGAAATGGGCGACACGGCTCGACCCGTTCGCCGACTTGATTCAAAAAGCGCTGCCCACCAACCACCGAACAGCACCCGTAGAGCTGATCGGTTTCCCGGCCGACGCCGACAAGTATATCGGTGAGGATGGCGCGATCAGCATTGCTTCCGGCAACTTCGAGCTCCGCCGCTGGGACTAGCAGTCACGTGCAAAATCAAAGGCGTTGCCTGAACCCATTGTTCCAGGCAACGCCCTCCCACTTGCAGGCACCTCGGTGAGTACCTAGGCCATGAGGGTTAAAGCACCTTCAGAACCTCGGCGGCAACCTCGTACCGGCCGAAGGATGGCATGATATACACCCCGTTGACCAGGCTTTTGACCTCTTGCAGCAGCTCTTGCGCCATCTTGACGCCTTCTTTGCGGCCTTCGGGTCCGGCCAGCTTCATCCGATGCAGCGCCTCATCGGTCGGCGCAATACCCGGCACCTCGTTTTTCAGGAACTCGGCCTGCCGAAAGCTTTGCAGCGGCAACACGCCCAGCAGCAGCGGAATCGGCGGTGGACCAAGCTGCTCCAAAAAGCTGCGCAGCGCTACGGCATCATACGCAATCTGGGTCATCGCGAATTGCGCCCCGGCCGCCACTTTTTGATGTAAGCGCTCGATTTCGTAGTGGGGATCGGCAGCGTTTACGTCAAGCGCCACGCCAATGTTGAACACCGTCGGCACACCAATATCGTCGCCGGCCGTATCAACACCGCGGTTCATACCACTGATCACCTTGACCAGACCAATGGTGTCGACGTCAAAGACTCCTTTGGTGCCGGGATAGTTGGCCAGCGACGGCGGATCGCCCTTCAGTGCCAGAATGTTGCGCACATTCATGGCATGAGCGCCTAGCAGATCGCTTTGCAGCCCCATTAAGGAGCGGTCGCGGGTTGTGAAATGCAGGATAGTCTCCAGGCCGGTACGATCTTGAATCATGGTGCACATCGCCAGGGCGGCCATGCGTACGCGCGACATGGGCGAGTCCGCCACGTTGATAAACTGCACGCCCGCCTCTTGCAACATCCGGGCGCCGTCGATGCACTTTTGGGGATTATGGCCACGCGGTGGATCGATCTCGACACTCACCACAAACTTACGCGCTTGTAGCTGCTCCGCTAGTTTTGTCGGCGCCGCTTTAGCTGCAACTACGGCGGGCTTTGGACCGCTCGTTACTGGCGCATCATGACTGTGGCGGGCCGGAGCGTCGGGCCGCAGCTCCCGCAGCGCGGCTTGCATGGCGGCTGTATGCTCGGGCGTGGTCCCACAGCAGCCGCCAACAAGGCTCACGCCTAGCTCTTCAACCATCCGCTTGGCGTAGCGGGCCATATACTCCGGGGAAGAGGGATAAAACACACGATTGTGCCGCTCGGTGGGAAAGCCCGCATTGGGCTGCGCCGCTAAACGCATATCGGGAGCGGCCACATGCATCGCTTCCACCACGTTGAACACACGTTGGGAGCCGACCGAACAGTTCACGCCCACAACCTCAACACCGGCCGCGCGCAGCTTGGTAACCACCTCGGCGGGAGTATGACCCAGCGCGGTACGACCATCCTCGGCAAAGGTCATCTGGGCGACGATTGGCAGATCGCAGATCCCACGGGCAACCTCGATCGCCAGCAGGATTTCACGCAGATCGCTGAATGTTTCAAAGAGCAGCAGATCCGCACCCTGCTCGTACAATGCCCCGATCTGCTCGCCGAACGCGTCCCGCGCCTGCTCCGCGGTCACCTGACCGTATGGCTCGAGGAGCTTGCCGAGCGGGCCAACCGCACCCGCAATAAAGGTTGTGGCGCCCGCAATTTCGCGCACATCGCGTGCGATCTTCATCGCGCGAAAGTTTATCTCCCGCACGCGGTCTTGGAGGCCATAGGGCTCAAGCTTGAAGCGGTTCGCGCCGTATGTATTGGTCTCGATCAGCTCGGCACCAGAGTCAATATAGGCGCGATGGATCGCAGCAACCACACGCGGCTGCGTCAGGTTGAGCGCGTCGAAGCACTGGTCGAAGTCGATACCGTGGTTGTACAGCTGCGTTCCCATCGCGCCGTCGGCAAGCAGAGGCGCTCGCTGCAAGCGCGTCATGAACGGATGCGTCATATGGTTTCCTGATTGACTAGCCCAACGCCCGCGCGTAGCGTCACCACCGTTATGTATGGACGCAACGGCGGGAACATGGCATGCGGGCGACCAAAGGAAGTATAGGGAAGCGTTGCCAGGGCGTCAAGGTTTAGGTCACCGCGCGGACGAGCCTAAGCGACTCATAAACGGAACGGCAAGGGCGTTAAGGTTCCCGTCGTAGGCCCAGGGATGCAGGGGCATGGTTCTGCTATGCGGCTTCGGAGCTACGCGAAAGAGCACGCCCTAGCAGAACAACGCAAATCCAGGCGCCAGCAACACAAAACGGCGACCGATGTACAAGGTACACAGGCCGCCGTCACTTCGTCGCCAAGTAGCTATTTTTTGCTTACCGCCGGCTGCTTCTTGGCATTTTGCTTCTTGGTGTCCTGGACTTTCTTCTGCTTGCTGACGTTCTTGGGACTCTTGTCACCCATGATGAACCTCCTTAAGCTACGCAGGAACAACAGTGCACCAATGGCGCGAGGGGTAATGGCTGGCCATCGATGTGGGAACACGACCACGGTAACGATCATGCTGTTCAACCATGCTAGCATTCGGGATGGGACTTGTCTAGTCCCCAATCAACCATTTCGGCGGCGGTTCGATGGCGCGCAGCACTGCGGATAGCCAAAGCTAGCTTCAGCCATCAGGCAGTGTAAGCACCGAAGGCAGGTTACACGGTGATCAGCGAGCTGGCTGCGCTCCCGCTAGCTCGGCGACGTTTGCCCCCGTCACGGCAACAAGGTCGGCTACAGGGAGACGTAGATTAAGGCCGCGCTGACCTGCGCTGACATACACCTCGGCATATGCCTGTGCCGCCATGTCGACGAAGACCTCAAAGCCTTTATCCAACAGAGCCAGCGCAGAGATGCCGCCCACCAGCAGGCCAGTCTTCGCTTCCGCCTCGCGCTGGGTCGCCATGCGCACCCGTTTTTCATGCGCAGCAGCGGCCATCCGCTTGAGATCAAGCTCGCGATCGCTCGGAATGATCGCCAGGATCAGCCGCCCCCGCTCGCGGAGCACGACCAGCGTCTTGAAAACTTGCTCGATGGGCACGCCCAACGCAGCCGCAACGCCGCTACCCGAATGGATCGATGCGTCGAAGGGAAACACCTGGTAAGCAACACGCCGCGCATCAAGCACGCGCATAGCATTTGTTTTTTGCATCGTCTTGCGGCTCAGCTCCCGAATCTAAGTATAGCTCGGATGGACAACGGATAGACGACAACTGTGCGCCCCGCTGCTTGGCCTGCCAGATCGTGGCGCTGCGAATGACCGGGTCGTGGCCGTGATCCTGCTGCAACGAACCCTCCAGGCAATAACAGCTGCACACCACTACGGCAACATCCGGCGGCGACTTTTCGTACAAGATGACGCCGTCGACGGAACAGTTGGGCAGCGTAACGTGGTGTCAAGCAAAGGCTTGGATATGACAAATAACGGTCCGACACCCGAACATAGACCACGCGTTATTATTATCGGCGGGGGCTTTGGCGGCTTGCAAGCCGCGCGCAGTTTAGCACGCGCACCCGTCGACGTGCTGCTGATCGACCGCAACAACTATCATGGCTTCTGGCCGCTGCTGTACCAAGTCGCAACCGCCGGCATCGAGCCTGAGCAAATTGCGGCGCCAATTCGGGCCATCATCCGACGCATGCCCAACATCAAATTCATGATGGCGGTTGTGGAATCGGTTGACCGGCAACGACGCGAGGTGCACACTGATCGCGGCGTTTTCCCGTATGACCAGCTTATCGTAGCGCCGGGCAGCGCGACGAATTTTTTTGGGCTGCATAATGTGCAGGAGCAGAGCATTGAGCTCAAGGATCTGCCGGACGCGCTTGCGCTGCGTAACCATATTATTGCCAAGTTTGAGCAGGCGGTCAGCGAGCCCGATCCGGACCGGCGACAACAATTATTGACGTTTGTGGTGGTGGGCGGTGGGCCTACGGGGGTAGAGCTGTCCGGTGCGATCGCTGAGCTGATCGGGTATGTGTTGCGCAAAGATTATCCGACGCTTGATCCGCGCGCGATGCGGATCGTGCTGGTGGAAGCAGCAGATCGCATCTTGCTCGCCTTCCCGCCGACGCTTTCCCGCCGCGCCCAGCGCAAGCTCGAAAAATTTGGCGTTGACGTCCGCCTCAATACCAGCGTTGTCGATTATGTCGATGAAGCTCTGCTGTTGAAGGATGGCACGAGCCTGGCGACCCAAACGTTGATTTGGGCCGCCGGTATTCAAGGCGCACCGCTTGGGGCCACGCTCACGCCATCTTTACAGCGCGGCGGGCGGGTCGCGGTGACGCCGGAGCTGCATCTGCCGGACGATCCGCAGGTGTGGGTGATTGGCGATCTGGCTTATCTAACTGGAGCAGACGGCAAGCCGTATCCGCAGCTGGCGACGGTTGCGATGCAGCAGGGCCGGTTGGTCGCCAAAAATGTGCTGCGCCAACTGCAAAATCTGCCGCTCCAACGGTTCCGCTACATCGATAAAGGCTCGATGGCTACCGTGGGCAGGCGATCCGCCGTCGCCCGCATCTGGGGCCTTAACTGGAGTGGCCCGATCGCCTGGTTCCTGTGGCTGGCGGTTCATCTGTTTTACGTGATTGGCTTCCGTAACCGGGTGCTCGTGTTGATCAACTGGGCATATAACTACTTCACCTACGACCGCGGCTCGCGCGCCCTGATCGGCGGCGCCCCGCTACCCGCAGTTAACAAGCCGAGCATCACGGGAGCTGCTGAGCCAGCATCACTTACTGAGCGCGACTGGGGCGCGTAAGCTCCTTCGGCGCTTTTTGGGGTCTGATTATGCGCGTTCTGGCCATCGACGTCGGCACCGGTACGCAGGATATGTTGCTCTTCGACAGCGACGGGCCGGTGGAAAACAGTGTCCAGCTGATCATGCCATCGCCCACGCTGCGCATCGCCCAGCAGGTTCGCGCTGCCACCGCCGCTGGCCAGGCGGTCGTGCTGCACGGCGTGTTGATGGGCGGAGGTCCCTGCCATTGGGCGATCAACGATCATCTGCAGGCTGGCCTCCCGGTGTACGCAACCTCCGCGGCAGCACGAACCTTTGACGACGATTTGGAAAAGGTTCAAGCTTCCGGCATTACCCTGATCGACGACGAAGCCCGCGCCGATTATGCCCAAGCCGCCACGGAAATCGAGCTGCGTGACCTTGATCTGCCGGCGATAAACATAGCTCTGCGCGCCTTCGGCGTCGAGCCCGACTGGGACGTGCTGGCCGTGGCGGTCTTTGACCACGGCCACGCGCCGCCCGACGTCAGCGACCGCAAATTTCGGTTCGACTACCTGGCCGAGCGGCTGCACAACCAGGGCTGGCTGACCGACCTGGCCTTCACGCGCAGTGAAATACCCGCAGCCATGACCCGCCTCCAAGCGGTTGCCGCAACTGCGCCTCCGCATGCACCCCTGGTCGTGATGGATACCGCGCCGGCGGCTGTGCTGGGCGCGCTTGACGATCCGTTTGTCAGCCAGCACGAGCAGGTGATCATCGCCAACATCGGCAACTTCCACGCGCTTGCGTTCCACCTCGGTTCAGGCGCGCAACAATCCAACGGCCACCACACTATTCGCGGCCTGTTTGAGCATCACACGGGGGAGCTGCAGCCGGAGCAACTGCTCGCATTTATTGAACGGCTCAGCAGGGGCACGCTCACCAACGCCGAAATTTTCGGCTCGCAGGGCCATGGGGCACTGATTCTCGATCCCGCGGCCGCCAAAGATGTCCTCGTGGCTACCACGGGTCCGCGCCAGGCATTTCTCCAGCACGGGCTTAACGGGGCTCCACCGTACCGTGCTGTGCCTCACGGCGACATGATGCTTGCCGGCTGTTATGGCTTGCTGCGGGCGGTGGCAGCCAAGCTACCCGAGCATCGTCAGGCGATCCAGCGGAGTCTCGGCCAGTAGGGGCCGACACCTCAAGCAGGAGATGTAATCGGTTTCCGGGCGCTATATGGTCGGTGAAAGTGCTCAAGCATTGCCGCTCGCGGACAGGTCCAGGGACGACCAAGGCTGCTGTGGCTGATAAGGGTCAACCAATGGGTGTTTAGGGCAGGCTAGACCAGGACCCGCCAGCTTTAGCGGCCGTTGATCTGCTGATCCGGCGTGTGGTAAAATATAGGAGGCGTGCGCGTACGCCACAGGGTTGAGCGCACGCCTTTCCTATACCGAAACGGTTTAGCACTCAAGGGTCACGAGTGCTAAAAGGATGGCCGGGTGGAGTTGTCGAGCGACGAGTGAGGACTGCTATGGCGCCAGACATGACAGAACGTCGTCAACTTATTCTGAAGCTCGTGATTCAAGAGTATATCGAGTCGCCCAAACCAGTTGCGGTTGCATCGGAAACGCTGCTCAAGAAGTATAAGCTTCAGTTCAGCTCGGCAACGATTCGCAACGAGCTGGCCGCGCTGGAAGAGCTCGGACTGTTAACGCATCTTCACACGTCGGCTGGGCGTATTCCTACCGACGCCGGCTACCGTTATTTTGTTGAAAACTTGATGGATCGGCAGGCGCTCACCGCGCAGGAGCAGCGCACCATTCAGCACCAGTTTTATCAGGTGCGCGGCGAGCTAGACCAATGGATTCACCTGGCCGCGGCCGTGTTAGCCCACACGCCGCCCACGCACAACACGGCTGTGGTAACGCCGCCGCGCGCATATCATGTACGGGTCAAGCATATCGAGCTGATCGCGATCTATGAGACCGTTGTGCTGCTGGTGCTGGTGCTGCACGATGGCACGATCAAGCAACAGTCTTTGACGACCGACGTGCCGCAGCAGCAAGACGAGCTGCGGCGCATTGCGCAGCGCTTTAACGAGCGCCTGCACGGGGTCACCGTTGATAAAGTGCAGCAATTCGTGGCTGATCCGGGCGAGCCGCCGTTATCGCCCTTTGAGACAACTGTGCTTGAGGTGATTATGCGGGCAATGCAGCAGATCGAAGGGCAGATCGACGACAAAGTGCATCATGATGGCCTGCTCGAGATGCTGCGGCGCGACGAGTTTGCCGAGGTCGAGCGCGTGCGGCAGGTGCTGCAGATTTTAGAAGAAGGCAAAGGCATCGGCCCACTGATCCCGCAGGCGCTCAACAGCGATGGCGTGCAAGTTGTGATCGGCGGCGAGCATGGCCAAGATACTATGCGCGAATATAGCGTGATTTTGTCGCGCTACGGTCGCAGCGGTGAGGTTGCGGGCGTGGTAGGGTTATTTGGCCCCACCCGCATGCCCTATCCCCGCTCGATTTCAAGTGTCCGGTATATCTCGACGGTGATGAGCGAGCTGCTCGCCGAGCTGTATGGCGATCGGCCAGCTTCATAAACATAGATTACAACATGGGGAGTTTGTCACACATTATGGAAGAACAGCAGAGTCCACAGGAACAGCAGGCGCCCGAGGCGACCAATGGACAGACGCCAGCAACCAATGATACACAAACGACGTCAGATACCATGCAATCCCGCGTGCAGCAGTTGGAACAAGAAGCCAGCAGCTTCCGCGACCAATATCTGCGCACCGCGGCCGACCTTAAGAACTTTAAGCGCCGGACCGAAGAAGAGCGCGGCACGCTGATCCGGAACGCGACCGCCGGCTTAATTATGAAAATACTGCCGATCTTGGACGATTTTGACCTAGCGATGCAGCATGTGCCCGCCGAAGTCGTGGGCACCGCCTGGTTCAACGGCTTGCAAGGCGTGCAGCGCAAGCTGCAAACTGTGCTGGAAGGCGAGGGCGTCAAGCCAATCGAGGCGCTAGGCCAGACCTTCGACCCGAACTTCCACGACGCAGTGATGCACGAGGATGCCGGGCCGGAGCAGGCCGGCAAGGTTACTGCCGATCTGCGCAAGGGCTATACGCTGCACGACAAAGTAATCCGCCCGTCGATGGTTAAGGTCGGCCAGGAATGAGCAATTCATGGTCGGCAATGAGCGCTGCCCAAAACCGGCTGTTCATTGCTGATCGAGCATTGGTACGTGCATGAGTAAAGTTATCGGAATTGACCTAGGCACAACGAACTCGGTGGTCGCCGTGATGGAAGGCGGCGATCCGCAGGTCATCACCAGCGCGGAGGGCACCCGCACCACGCCTTCGGTGGTTGCCGTGAGCAAAGGCGGAGAGCGCACGGTCGGACAGGTTGCCAAGCGCCAGGCCATTACCAACGCCGAAAACACTATCTTCTCGGTCAAGCGCTTCATGGGCCGCAAGCTGGACGACGAGAGCGTGCAGCGCGACAAGGCGCTCGTGCCCTACAAGCTGACATCCGCGCCCAACGGCGATGTGCGGGTGCTGATGGGCGGCAGCGAGTTCGCGCCGCAGGAAATTTCGGCGATGATCCTGCAAAAGCTGAAGGCCGATGCCGAAGCGTATCTGGGCCAGCCGGTTACCGAAGCAGTGATCACCGTCCCGGCCTATTTTAACGAGTCGCAGCGGCAAGCCACCAAGGACGCCGGCAAGATTGCCGGGCTGGACGTGCTGCGGATCATCAACGAGCCGACCGCCTCGGCGCTAGCCTATGGCTTTGGCGAGGGCAGCACCAACGAAACGATCGTCGTCTACGACCTGGGCGGCGGCACCTTCGACGTTTCGATCCTGGAGCTGGGCGAGGGCGTTTTCGAGGTCAAGGCGACCAACGGCGATACCCATCTCGGCGGCGACGATTTCGACCAGCGTATTATCGAGTGGCTGGTCGCCGAGTTCAAGACATCCGAAGGCGTCGACCTACGGACCGACCGCGTGGCGCTGCAGCGGCTCAAAGAGGCGGCAGAAAAGGCCAAGCAAGAGCTGTCGACCGTGATGCAGAGCGAGATCAACTTGCCGTTTATCTCGGCCGACGCCAACGGACCAAAGCATCTGCAGGTGACGGTGTCGCGGGCCAAGCTGGAGCAGCTGACCGGCGATTTAGTGGAGCGAACGCTCGATCCGGTGCGGCAAGCGCTCAAGGATGCCGGGCTGCGCGCCAACGATATTCAGCAGGTGATTCTGGTCGGCGGCCAGACGCGGATGCCGGCAGTGCAAAATGCGGTCAAGAAGTTCTTCGGACGCGAGCCGCACAAAGGCGTTAATCCTGATGAAGTGGTGGCGATCGGGGCAGCGATCCAGGGCGCGGTGCTGGCCGGCGAGGTCAAGGACGTGCTGCTGCTGGACGTGACGCCGCTGACGCTGGGCATCGCCACGCGCGGTGGCGTCATGGCGGCGCTGATCGAGCGCAACACCACCATTCCCACCAAGCGCTCGCAGGTCTTTTCGACGGCGACCGACAACCAGTCCGCGGTGGAGATCAAGGTGTATCAGGGCGAGCGGCCGCTGGCGACCGACAACAAGCTGCTGGGCACATTTGAGCTGTCGGGCATTCCCCCGGCGCCGCGCGCGGTACCGCAGATTGAAGTCACCTTCGACATCGACGCGGATGGTCTGCTGAACGTGTCGGCGATCGACAAAGGCACGAACCGGCAGCAGAGCGTGACGATTCGGCCATCATCCGGTCTAAACGACGACGAGATCGCCGAAATGATCGCCCAGGCCGAGCAAAATCGGACCGAGGACGTCGAACGGCGCGAGCGGATCGAGGTGCAGAATCAGGCGGACGGTATTTTGTACAGTGCCGAGCGGCGGCTGCGTGAGCAGGCTGACCAGATCGACACCCAGCTGCGTGACGAGGTCGAGTTTCATATTGCTGGTCTCCGCCGCGCGCTGGATGCAGACGACGTTAACACCATTCGGACGCGCATTGGCGAGCTCGCGGCAGCGGTCGATCAGATCAAAGAACCAGCGCCGCAAGCGAGCAGTGCCGACGGTGCGGACGACGCCGATGGTAGCGACAAGCCCGAAGACGTAACCGAAGATCAAGTTGGAGTGTAAATAAGGCTTCAGGCTTCAGGTTACAGGCTTCAGGAGTTAGGCCATGGCTGTTACCTGATGCCTGTTGCCTGAAGCCTACGGAGTAAACGATGGCAACCTCATCGAAACGTGATTATTATGAAGTGCTGGGCGTAGCCCGCAGCGCGAGCGCGGACGATATCAAAAAAGCGTACCGCAAGCTTGCGCGCCAATACCACCCGGACCTCAACAAAGAGGCTGACGCCGAGACCCGGTTTAAGGAGATCAACGAAGCCTACGAGGTGCTGTCGGACAACGATAAGCGGACAATGTATGATCGCTTCGGGCACCAGGCGGTTGGCGGCGCGGGCGGCTACGATCCTTTCGGCGGCGCGGGATTTGGCGGCGATATTTTCTCGTCGATCTTTGACGCTTTTATGAACCAGGGCGGCCGGACTGGCGGGACGAGCCAGAGCGCGCTCCGTGGCTCCGACTTGCGCTACCATCTGCAAGTCAGCTTTGAAGAAGCGATCTTCGGCACGGAAAAGGAGATCTCGTTCCAGCGACCCGAGCCGTGCGGCACGTGTCATGGCGATGGCGCCGAGCCCGGCACCGACCTGGTTAAGTGCTCTAAGTGTAACGGCCAGGGCGAGATCCGTACCCGTGCGCCGATCTTCAACATGCTGACGGTGGTCACCTGCGATCAGTGCGGCGGCAGCGGCAAAATGGTCGCCGTACCCTGCCACACGTGTAAAGGCGAGGGCCGGGTGCGCAATACGCGCAAGGTCAAGGTGAACGTGCCGCCGGGAGTGGATACCGGCCTTCAGCTGCGGCTGCGCGGCGAGGGTGAGGCGGGTATGCGCGGTGGTTCCGCGGGTGACCTGCTGGTCGCCATCTCCGTTCGCGAGCATGAGCTCTTCCAACGCAACGGCAACGACATTATTCTTGAGCTGCCGCTCAACGTCGCTCAGGCGGCGCTGGGGACGGAGCTCAAGGTACCAACCGTTGGTGGCGAAGAAATGCTGGAAATCCCGCCCGGCACCCAGCACGAGACGATCTTTCGGCTGCGCGGCAAAGGCGCGCCATCGCTCCGTGGGCAAGGGCGTGGCGACCAACTAATCGTGACGCGGATTGTTGTGCCGACCAAGCTGTCGGAGCGCCAACGGGAGCTGCTGGGCGAGCTGGCCGAAGAATGGGGCAGCGAGCCGATCGACAAGCGTGATGGCGGCTTCTTCTCCAAACTTAAAGACGCATTCGGCATGTAACAAGGTGCAGATCACAGGTCGAAGGTTGAAGGTCAGATAGGCGGACCTTTGATCTTCGGCCTTTCGCGTTGGACACCTGTATGAAACACAAAAATGATCGTCGGCCACAGCGTTCGTCGGCCCCGGCGCAAGGCGGACCTCCACGAGCATCCCTGAGGCAAGGGCCGGAGCGGCGGTGGGACGAGCGGCCACAGCGTACACCAACCCATGAGCTGTTGTACGGACGGAATGCGATTCGCGAAGCACTGCGAGCGCGACGCCGCAATCTGCGCCGCCTGTTGATTGCGACGGGCGTGCGCGAGGGTGGTCCCGTTGCCGAGCTCACCGAGCTGGCTCACGTCGCCGAAGTGCCGGTGGTGGAGGTCGAGCGGCGCGCGTTGGACGAGCTGACCGAGGGCGCGAACCATCAGGGTGTGGCGCTTGAAGCTGGCTTGTATCGTTATGCCCAGCTCGACGACATGTTGGCGCTGGCACAATCACGGGGTGAATTGCCGCTGCTGCTGCTGCTGGATCATGTGCAAGACCCACAAAACGTGGGGACGCTGCTGCGGACTGCCGATGTCGTGGGCGCGCACGGCGTGGTATTGCCCGACCGGCGGGCGGCCGGTGTTACGCCGGCGGTTGTTAACGCATCGGCGGGCGCGGTTGAGCATCTGCTGATTGCGCAGGTCACAAATCTGGTACAGGCCATCGAGGAGCTAAAGGAGCACAACGTTTGGATCGCCGGGCTGGAGGACGATCCCCGCGCTCAGCTGTTTGATCAGCAGCGCTCGGACTTGCCGCTGGCGTTGGTAGTCGGCGCTGAAGGACCAGGACTGTCACGGCTGGTACGCGACCGCTGCGACTTTCTGTTGAAACTGCCCATGGCCGGCCATGTCGCCTCGTTAAATGCGGCCACCGCTGGCTCAATCGCCTTGTACTCATTGTGGCGTCGACGAGCGCAGGGCAAAGCCTGATAGGCAGACGTTAGGGGTTGTGACTCATGGAAGATAACATTCACCGCTCACTACGAGCCTCACCTATTCCAGCAACATGTGGTTCTGGGGGTAGGTTTGGCGTCTGCCGTCACCGGTTGATAAATCACTATGCCCGGTGAAAATTTCTCCACCCTCAACCTCCCTGCATCAGGTATGCTGCTGGTTGTCGCCGAATTCGCGAGTGTGAAGCAGCAGAGCGTACGAGGCTGAGCTAGTGCAACTCTGGAACATGCCCGATTTCGCGCAAGACGTTGGTCTAAAGAAGGATCATTACCCAGCATGGTTTGTGGTATAACCCATCCAACGTGGTTTCGGCAACGTAGATTGTGATACAACAAACGCCCGTCTTGATCACTGCTGCAATTGGTTATACACGGCTGGCCCAGCCCTTCACCGATACATTGGAAGCAAGCAACTGACGTGTGGTACCTCGTTCCAAGAATGATCGTGCGTGTGCTAAAGCACTGGGCAGACCATCCTCCGAGGTCGGCCAGCTGCGTACTGCTCATCGGCTTTGTCATGCTTAGCGGTCCATGTGCATGCCTCGCCCACTGCATGATCTTGGAAAGCCAGGATCATGCCCATCATCACCACCATGCTGCGCATGATGGCATGGTGGTGAGCAGCGACCAAGCGGACTGCGGCAGTGACCTGTATAACACGCATCATTCCGCGGTCGAGCCGCCGAGCGCACTCACTTTCGCCGTAATCCTCCCGTTGCTTTTGCTTCCGCTGTTGCGGGTGGTGGCGTTGCAATTCGGCCATAACCACCTCGCTAATTTATCGATCATTCATCCTCCGCCTCGTACGCCACCCCGTTTCACCATTAGCCCTGCATAAACCATCACAGTCGGTCTATCGCCTGGCTGCACATTTGTGTTGCCTCGGTATCTGTCGTCGTGTTGTCAGCTCGGCTGCGCCACGCAGCTGTTGCTATGCATTGCTAATGGAGTTCATCACCATGAAACGTTCACTTCGCACGCTGTTTGTTGTTGCGCTGCTTAGCGCCTTGCTGCTGCCGGTTGCGGCGTCTGCGCACGAACACCGTGATGTCGGTCAATATAAGTTTGTGGTTGGCTTTATCAACGAGCCGGCCTTTGAAGGCGAGCAAAACGGCATCTGGGTCAGCATCACCGACAAGACCACCCAAACGCCCATGGAAAACCTGGCCGAGACGCTCAAGGCTCAAGTGATCTACGGCGAGCAGCAGCTCGACCTCGCGCTGGAGCCGGCCTGGAACGAGAAGGGTGTCTACACCGCTGATTTTTATCCCACGGCCGCGGGCGATTACACGTTCCGCTTCTTTGGCGATATTAACGGTACAGCTATCGACGAAACATTCACCTCCAGCCCAGAGGGTTTTAGCAGGGTTCAGCCCATGACCGCACTCCAATTTCCCGCAAAAGTGCCCGCTGCAACGGAGCTAAGCGCTGAGCTCGCGGCGGCCAGAAGCATGGCCCTGACGGCAACAATATTGGGCGGCGCCAGCTTAGCCTTTGGCCTGATCAGCCTATTGGCAGCACTCGGCGCGCTCCGTGGACGGCGAACGCCTGCTGCCCTTGACGAACGCTCGGCCGCGCGCACATAACATCTGCTCTGCAAGTCTTCAAAGTACGTGAGCAGGTCGATCAATGGATCGAGCCTGCTCACGCCGCACCCTAACAAATCATCATGCAAAAAGCTTTTTTGCTCTGCTGTGTCTTGGTGCTGCTCGCGTTGCTGCCCCGCAGCGCGTCGGCGCACGCCAATCTTGTCGAGTCAAATCCAGCGGCGAACTCTGTTATTGCCCAGGCTCAGGCGACGGCTAGACTACGGTTTAGCGAGCCGCTGGACCCCTCCTACAGCCGCGTTGTGCTTAGCAGTGCGGAAAGTGGCAGCGTTGGCACCGATCCGAGTCGTGTAGCGCCCGACGACCCGTATGTGCTGCTGCTCGACCTTCCGGCTCTGTCCGAGGGTGTGTATGCACTCCAATGGTGCACGCTTTCAACCGTCGATGGACATACCATGCAGGGCGCGGTGTCGTTTGCCGTTGGCGATCCAGCCGCAGCCAACGCACCATTGCTTTTGCCGCCGCCGCCACCGGATCCGCTGCCAACCCCAGCGCCTGTAGACGTGGCGCTCCGTTGGCTCACGGCCCTGTCGCTCGTTCTCGCCGTCGGCAGTCTGATCTTCAGTTTAACAGTCTGGCGCAGTGAACTTGTACCAGATGCTGATGTGTACGAGTCGCTGAGCGATGCGCTACGCCGCCTTGCGTTCGGCGCGGCATTAGCCGGCATCATCGTAGCAGGGGGAACGCTGCTGCGGGCCAGCACCACTGCTGAAAGCTCGCTGCTGTTCACGATCACCGGCTCGCGCATTGGCCTCGTCTTGATGGCGCGACTGCTTCTGGCAGCCGCGCTTGCCGGACTCCTGAGGACAGCAGGCACTGCCCGTTCTCGATGGGCACTGCTCGTTGGCCTGGGCGGGTTGCTTACGATCAGCTTGCTGAGCCACAGTGCCGTGTCGCAAACCGCGGGCACAACCAGTTTGTCCGCATTGGCCACAGCAGCAGCGGTCACGTTCGACTTCGTCCACCTGGTAGCCACCGCAGCCTGGATCGGCTCGCTGCCCGCCCTGATGCTGGTGTTGCTCGCGCTGCGCAAACGTGGCGGGAAACTCCATGGCGCGTTGGTAACCCTGCTTGTGGCACGCTACTCCAGCCTGGCAACCGCCGCCATTATCGCCTTGGCCGCTACGGGCACAATCGCGGCTCTGCGGCATATCGTGGGCATCGGCGAGCTCTGGACAACAACCTATGGCCGAGCGCTGAGCATCAAGCTGCTCCTGTTTGGGGCGCTGCTCCTCATCGGCGGGTACAATCGCTGGTGGCTCAAAACCGAATCGGTGACCTCCTCAACCTTGAGCCGAGCCGGTTTGCGGCAGCTGCGCGTTAACGTTGGCCTGGAAGTCGCTCTCAGCGTGGTACTGCTTCTGGCCGTCGGTGTGTTGACTGCCTCGCCGCCCACGCGTGATGCGGCACAGACAGGCAGTGATTTCGCCGAAACTGTCGCCGTTCGTGATGTCGCGCTCAGCCTTCAGGTGGCGCGGGACGATCTGGCTGGCGACATTTTTGCCGTTACCGCGCGTGGCTTGCCGACGGATGTACAGCCGGAGGTCGTGATCAGGGTCTCAATGCCAGCGCATCAGATGGGCGAACAAGAGCTTGAGCTGCGTGAGGTCGAGCCCGGCCGCTGGGGAGCGCGCGCGCCGCTGCTCACTATGCCCGGTCCGAGGCAGGTCGAGACGATTGTGCGAGCAATTGGCATGAACGACGTGCGTCACACATTTATCGTGGACACAACGCCAACAAGCGCACCCAGTACGGCAGCATTTACCCTGCCAGTCTGGGCACTTATTCTGGTCCTGGCGTTTCTGGGAGTGGCCCTGAGCCAGCTACCGCTCGGCAATACCTGGCAGCATCGCTTTCAGCTCGGCAGCGTGGTCATGCTCCTGGGTGCGTTTATGGCTGCCGTCAGCCCCTACTATTTCACGCGCGCCACTGAGCCGTCCAACCCTCTGAGCGCAACGCCGGAGGTGTTAGCGGCAGGCCAAGCAGTGTATCAGCGCAGCTGCGTGACCTGCCATGGCGTTGGCGGCAAAGGAGATGGTCCTGCCGCGCAATCGTTGCCGGGATTACCAGCTGATTTCACCCAGCCACACTTCGCGACCCACACCGACGCCGAGGTTTATGGCTGGATCAAAGGCGGCAAGCCTGGGACGGCAATGCCAGCATTTGGCGAGCAGCTCAGCGAGGAGCAAATATGGCAGACGATTACGTACATCCGTCAGTTTTACCTCGACGCGCAACAGGCGGCCCGCTAAGCATCCGCCAATTGCGGGATTGACATTGGTTTGGATTCTTGCTACGCTTGTCCAAGACGTAAGGACCGATATGAACGCAACGTGCAGCAACCAGCTCCTCGGCCGCGAACTCCTCCGTATGAGGAGCTACTTGGCATGGGCAGTCTGATGCTGTAGCGCACGTGTAGCATTAGCCGAGGTGGCGCCTCCCCATGCGGGAGGCGCTTTTTGATTCACGCAAAGGAACCGATATGCGCTACCTTCTTGCCGCTTACAACGATCAGCTCGTCCGCCGCCCAATCACTGTGAACCGACGGCACACCCATAAAGGTTCAAAGGCCCGACACGTACGCGCCAGATTACGTAACAGGAGCACCGATCATGACACGCTATGCCGTCCACGAGATTGAGGCAAAGTGGCAGCACCATTGGGAGCAAACCGCCCAGTATCGCATCGACCTGGACCACGCGGCCCGACCGTTTTACAACTTGATGGAATTTCCATATCCCTCGGGCGAAGGTCTGCACGTTGGCCATGTGTACACCTACTGCGGCGCTGATGCCTTTGGCCGACTGCGCCGGATGCAAGGCTACGATGTGTTTCAGCCGATCGGCTTCGACGCGTTTGGCATACACTCCGAAAATTATGCGATCAAGCTGGGCCGTCACCCGGTCGCTGTCGTTCCCGAGAATATTCGGCGCTTCCGGGAAGAGCAGCTGAAACGGCTGGGCTGCCAGTTCGATTGGTCGCGGGAGGTCGATACGACCAGCCCTGACTATTATCGCTGGACGCAGTGGATTTTTTTGCAGCTGTTCAAGGCAGGCTTAGCCTATCAGGCCGAAGCAGCGGTTAATTGGTGTCCGCAAGATCAAACCGTGCTGGCCAACGAGCAGGTTATCAATGGACGGTGCGAACGCTGTAGCTCGCTCATCGAGCAGCGCATGATGCGTCAATGGGTTTTGGGCATCACGCACTATGCCGACCGACTGCTGGACTTCAGCGGCGTCGATTATCCCGACGCCTCGATCAAGCGGCAAACAGCGTGGATCGGCCGGAGCGAGGGAGCAACCGTGCGCTTTCCGGTCGTCGGCCACAACACATCCATCGCCGTTTTCACAACCCGGCCGGACACGATCTTTGGAGTGACCGCGCTGGTGCTGGCGCCCGAACACCCACTAGCTGCTGCCATCACGACGCCTGAACAGCAGGTGGCAGTCAACACCTACGTCGCCCAAACCCAGCGCAAGCTGGAGCGCGAACGCCTGATCAGCACCGCAGAAACGGGTGTTTGGACCGGAGCATATGCCCAAAATCCCGCTACCGGGAGCTGTGTTCCGATCTGGATCGCCGATTATGTGTTGCACCGGTACGGCTACGGCGCAATCATGGCCGTACCCGCACACGACGAGCGCGCTTGGGCTTTTGCAACCGAGCACGAGCTGCCGATTGTGCCGGTCGTTCAACCAGGGAGCGCCGACGATGCTGATGCTCAGCCAGTGCCTTTTACTGAAGACGGGATGCTGATTGGGTCCGGGCATTTTAGTGGGATGTCCAGTGCCGATGCCCGGCCCGCGATCACTGCATGGCTAACGGCACAAGGTGCCGGCGAGGCGAGTGTGAACTACCGCCTGCGCGACTGGTTGATCAGTCGGCAGCGCTATTGGGGGCCGCCCATCCCCATGATCCATTGCCCTGTTTGCGGCACTGTACCAGTCCCCGAAGACCAATTACCCGTCAGGTTGCCGCCCTTGGAGAATTTTCGGCCAACGGGTGTTGCGCCCCTAGCGTCGGTCGAGGAATTTGTTAACACCAGCTGCCCAGCCTGTGGCGGGCCGGCCCGCCGGGAGACGGATGTCAGTGATAATTTTCTGGACTCGGCTTGGTACTTCCTGCGCTACACCTCGACGGACGAGCAAACGCGGCCTTGGCAGCCCCCACGTGTCCGGCGCTGGCTGCCCGTCGACCAGTACGCGGGTGGTCCGGAGCATACCACGATGCACCACTTATACGCCCGCTTCATCGTCAAGGCTTTGCACGATCTCGGGCACTTGCCGTTTGATGAGCCATTCAAGCGGCTGCGGCTCCATGGCATAATCACCAAGGATGGCGCGAAGATGTCCAAGAGCCGCGGCAATGTTATTTCCCCGGACGGCTACATGGACAGGTATGGGGCGGATATTTTCCGCATGTATATGCTCTTTCTGGGGCCGTGGGAAGAGGGCGGCGATTTCAGCGACGCCGGGATTGGCGGCGTGGCGCGCTTTGCCGGCCGAGTCTGGGAGCTGCTCACCGCCGAACACCCCACGTCGTCGCCCCCTCAGCCGATCTCCGTTGAGGCCGAGCGCCGCCGACAGCGATTAATTGCGCGTGTCGCCGCCGGTATCGAAGCGCTGCGCTTTCATGTCACGCTTGCGGCGCTGATGGAGGAGGTTGGCTGGCTGCGCGAGCACGTGGCAGAGCTGGAGCAGGCGCAGCGGGAGCGGACGTTCCGCACGTTGCTGCTGTTGTTGGCACCGCTAGCACCCCACCTGGCCGAGGAACTATGGTCGCGTATGGGCGACGTCGGCAGCGTCCACCAGCAGCCCTGGCCGGTAGCGGATGACACAGGCATGCCAGACGCGACGATTGAGCTGCCCGTGCAGATCAACGGCAAAGTGCGCGACCGAATTACGGTTGAAGCCGACGCCCTACCCGCCAGCATCGAGCAGTTAGCGCTTGCCAGCGCCAAGGTCCAGGTCGTGCTGAAGGGAGAAAAACCGACACGGGTGATCGTCGTGCCGGGCCAAGTCGTGAATGTTGTGTGCTAACATGTTCCAAGCTGTGGGTACCTGCGTGAAACAGGTACCCTTGCTGCAATCCTGATGTGAACGGAAATTGTTGCAGACTGCGGGTGGAAGACCGCTGATAGTCAATGCTATAATAGCGCGGAAGGAGCCACTTATGGAAGAACCAACACAGAACGGCGACGGTCACGTCCGCCGCCGGCTTCACAATACAACCCTGAATAAACCCCGCGCCTTTTTGGTTGGTGTGGAGGTGTATGCCGATCATAGTTCTTGGAGCGCGCAAGATTCGCTGAACGAGCTTGAGCTGCTGGCCGATACCGCCGGCTTGGAGGTCGTGGGCACCACTTACCAGAAGCTGACGAAACCCTATCCCAAGCATTACATCGGGCCGGGCAAAGCGCAGGAGATCGCCGATCTGAAAGGCGAGCTGCACTACGACCTGGTTGTCTTTGACGACGAGCTGACGGGCTCGCAGACCCGCAACCTGGAAGAGGTGCTGCAAACGCGGGTGATCGACCGGCCACAGCTGATCCTCGACATTTTCGCCCAGCACGCGCAAACGCGTGAAGGCCGCCTCCAGGTTGAGCTGGCCCAACACGAGTATCTGCTGCCGCGGCTGCGCGGCCAATGGGGCCACTTGTCACGTCAAACGGCCCAAGGTGCGGCCGGCGGATCAGCGGTGGGTGTTCGCGGCCCTGGTGAGACCCAGCTTGAGACCGACCGGCGGCTGGTTGGGCGGCGGATCGCGCAGCTGAAGGAGCAGATCGAGGAGGTGCGGCGGCACCGCGAACGGTATCGGCAGCGGCGTCGCCAGAGCGGCATACCGATCGTCTCACTGGTAGGCTACACCAACGCCGGCAAATCGACGCTGCTGAATGCGCTGTCGGGGGCATCCGTTCGGGCCGAAAATCAGCTCTTTGCCACGCTCGATCCCACTACCCGCCAGGTTCAGCTGAGCGGTGGCCGGGTGATCCTGTTGACCGATACGGTGGGGTTCATCCAGCGTCTGCCAACACCGCTTGTAGCGGCTTTTCGCGCCACGCTGGAGGAGATTCAGGAGGCCGATATTCTGCTGCATGTGCTCGCTATTACCCATCCCAATGCCGAGGAACAGTCTGAGACCGTGCTGGAAACGTTGGCCGACCTCGAGGTCGACGAGAAGCCGACCCTGACGGTGCTCAACAAGATCGACGAGCTCGAAGGTATGGATAGCGGCGCGATTGAAAAGCTCGCCGACGAGATGAATCTGCCCGCCGATTACGTGCCCGTGTCGGCAGCCAAGGGCTGGGGCCTGGAGTTGCTGCAGCGCCGGATCGAAGAAGCGCTCGGCGGCGAGATGTCGGGACTGGAAGCGCTGATTCCATACACGCGTAATGACCTGGTAGCGCAATGGCGCCAGCGCGGCATTGTGGAGGCGGAGGAGTACGTCGAGCAAGGCATCCATATTCGCGGCAAGCTGCCAATCCAGCTGCTGAGCCAGTACAACGGATTCCGGGTGGCCGCCAAGGTACGTGAGTAAGCGCGCACGGAGCAGGGCCGGACAGAAACGCAGCACGCTGCCGGCGCTCTCCGTTGATCGTTGAGTTCGACCACCATGCCGCACTACATCGTGATCGAAGGCGTGATCGGCGTTGGGAAAACCACACTAACTCGGCTGTTGGCCAGGCCATTCAGCGCGGACATTCTGCTGGAAGTCGTGGAGGAAAACCCGTTTCTGTCCGACTTCTACGGCGACCGCGCGCGCTATGCATTTCAAACGCAAACCTTTTTTACCCTCAGCCGCTTCAAACAGCAGACAACGCTGGTGGCTGAGTGCATCGGCCGCGGCAACCTGCTCAGCGATTACCTGTTCGCCAAAAATGACATTTTCGCCCGCCAAAACCTCACGCACGACGAGCTCGAGCTGTTCCAACAGCTGTATCGCACCCTTGCCGAGCGCGTGCCCAAGCCGGATTTGGTGGTGTATCTGCAGGCGGATGTCGACACGCTGATGGCCCGTATTGCCCTTCGCGACCGGCCGTTCGAGCGCGACATGGATCGCCAGTACATCGCCGATCTGCGCGATGCCTATGACCAATTCTTCGCCAGCTACACCGAAACTCCGCTGCTGACCGTAGCGACGGACGCGCTGAATGTAGTGCGAGATCCCCAGGCCCGAGCACAGGTCGTCGGCCAGATCCGGGCTGCGCTTACCGGATATCAACAGCCATCGCTGCTGGATCTGTGATCTAGCCCCGATCCAGCAACCAACCCGTTATCCTCTCGCTCTCAACATAGCTGTTGGCCCAGACCTGAAAGCGTTACCGCACCGCCTCAACCACGGCAGCACGCGGCACACTCTGCTGCTCGCCCGACTTCAAATCCTTGACCACGACTTCGCCGCGCGCGAGCTCGTCCGGCCCGAGCACAAGCGCATACCGCACGCCCTTTGCATCCGCTTCCTTGAGCTGCTTGCCCAGCTTGTCCGCTTGCAACGCCGACACGGTTGGAATACCGGCCGCCCGCAGGTCACGTGCCAGCCGGAGTGACTCCGCCATCTGTTCTGCGGCAAAGACCGTTACAAAAACGTGAGGAGTGCTGCTTTCTTGCGGCGCCAGTCCAAGCTCGGTCATCACGATCTGGAGGCGTTCAATGCCAAACGCAGTGCCCACCGTTGGCACGTCGCGCCCGGCAAAGGCCCCAATCAGCTTGTCGTAGCGGCCACCGCCCAGCAGCGATCCGATCGGCGGCTGTTCAATTACCGCCTCGAACACAATGCCGGTGTAGTAGGATAAGCCCCGTGCCAAACGCGGCGCAACTGCAAACGCTGTCGGGGACACCCCGAGCGCGCCTAACAGCCGGACCACTGTGCCGAGGTCTTCAACCGCTTTGAGCCCCTGCTCGTCGCGCTGCAACGCTTCCCGCATTGTAGCCAGCACGGTTTCAGGGGTGCCTTCCAGCACAATAAACTCCAGAATTGCCGTGATCGCGTCGTCGCCGAGACCGCTTGTGACCAGCTCCGCCCGCACGCCTTCAACGCCGACTTTGTCGAACTTGTCGATGGCGCGATACACTTGGCCAGCCTGCTCGGGTGCCACTCCTGAGACGCGGGCGAGCGCACTGAGCACCTCGCGATGATTGAGCAACGTCCGAAAGCCGGTAAACCCCAGCCGCGCCAGCGACTCCGAGATAACGGCCACCACTTCAGCATCCGCCACGCGCGAATCAACGCCCACGATATCCAGGTCGAACTGGAAGAACTCGCGGAAACGTCCCCGCTGTTGACGCTCGCCGCGGTACGATGGTCCATACGCGTAGCGGCGGAACGGGAAGGTGATTTCGTTGGGATACTGCCCCACAACCCGTGCTAAGGACACCGTTTGGTCATAGCGCAGGGCTAACCGATCATCGCCGTACTGCAAGCGGTAAATCAGCTTTTCGTCGTCGCCCAGCTTGCCGGCTAGCGTCGCTTCATACTCAACAAGCGGCGTTTGCATCGGCTCGAAGCCGTAGCGCTCGGCCACTTCGGTAAGCGTTCTGACAATGTACTGCCGCAGCCGCATTTCGCGCGGCAAATAATCCTTCATACCCTTGTAGGTTTGGGCTTTAGCTGCCATGATGCGCCTCCTCGAAGATATGCAGACAACAGAAAAGCCTGGCCGCGTCTCACACTGTGTGAGCGTAGCACAGGCTTTGATTCGCGGGCACAGCTGCCGTTTCAGCCGCACCCGCTATCGATGCAGTGGCTGCACGGCGTACACATCAAAATGCGTGCAGACGTTGCCGCAGCGGATTGTTTGTGTGTACACCGTTGTTCGCATCACTTGCACCTTTCGCTGTCGGTAGCATACCAGAGCAGGCGCCGCCCTTCAAGGGGATCGATTGTGGCTGATGAGCTACACTTCGCTGCCCAAGCATCCTCAACCGCCGTGTCCCAAGGTTACTTGAGCTTTTTGACATCGTAGCCGAGCCAGCGCAGGCTGGACGGATCGCGGCGCCAATCTTTACGCACCTTGATCCACACATCCAGAAACACCTGGCGTCCCAGCAGCCGCTCGATCTCGTAGCGTGCCGCCGCCCCGATCTTTTTGAGCATCTTGCCGCCCTCGCCGATCAAGATACCTTTGTGGCTGTCACGCTCCACGTTGACAGTAGCCCGAATATACAGCCGCTCGCCCCGTTCGGCCCATTCTTCGATCTCGACGGCCACGCCATGCGGCACTTCTTCGGACGTATTCAACAACACCTTTTCGCGAACCAGCTCGGCTACCTGCTCGCGCTCCGTCAGATCCGTAACTTCGTCGGTGGGAAAGAGCCGCGGCCCTTCCGGCAAGCGCTGCACAATCTCGTCCAGCAGCGTCGGCAATCCGTCGGTGGTTTTAGCCGAAACAGCTACCTCTTGATCCCACGGCCCCAGCTCGCGATACTGCTGCAGAAACACATCCGCTTGGCGCGCCACATCGACCTTGTTTAGCACCAAAATAGTCGGCTTCCGCGCTGCCTTGATCGACTCCGCGATCCGCTCATCAAGCGCGCCCGGCGCTTCCGAAGCGTCGACCACAAAACAGAGCACGTCGGAGTCGGGAATGGCCCGCCGCGCAGCCTGAACCATGAACTCACCCAATCCGGAGCGCGGTGTATGCAGACCGGGCGTATCCACAAACACCACCTGCGCATCGTCGCGGTTGAGAATGCCCCGCACCGGCAGGCGCGTCGTCTGCGGCTTTGGCGACACGATCGAAACCTTCTGACCGAGGTACGCGTTCAGCAAGGTCGACTTGCCCACATTAGGCCGCCCCAGGAGCGCCACAAAACCCGCCCGCACAACCTCGGCGGACATAACCGTGGACGGAGCAGCTGGCGGTTGTTCATTCTCCACTTCCGCCGCAGGTTCGCCGTCTGCTTGTACCTGCGCAGATCTGGCTTGCGGTCCCGCCTCAGCCTCGCGATCGTCCACGGATTGAGCTGTACCTGGGCCGGCAGCTGCGGCCTCGGCGTCTGCCTCGTCATCGTCATCGCCAAACACCTCGACAATGAACGCTTCGGCGTGCTCCAAACGGCGGCCAAGCTCAAACTCCGGCTCGGCTACAACCTCAACGCCCAGCGCCCGTCCATTGCGATCAAGGTCGAAGATGGCGGGAAACGGAAATGGCACCTCGGTTGCAGACCCACCCGGCCGGAACAACAGGCGCAGCATTCCGGTCGTCTGATCGTACGTAACTCCGTCGTGGCCAACAGCGTAGCGCAGGGCCTCCGGCAAGAGAACCCCGGCCGTCTCCCATTGCAAGCCGACGAGCTGTTCGGCGTCCAACAAAAAGCAACCGTCGCACTCCACCTGCGTCGCATCTTCACCCTCTTCGATCTCGGCGAAGTAGGCGTACAACATGCGTGCGTCGCGGTCGTAGGTTAGCTCTACCATACTCTGTCCTCAGTCTTCACTTATTGCGGTGACGCGTTAGGGACGATGCACGGACCAGTCGGCACGTTCACGATCACATTTTTGATCCCAAACGCACGCACTAAATTTTCCATGTTGCGTTGGCCTTCCCTTGCGGCACGCTGCAGCAGGTCTGTTTCGCAGGCTCGTTGCACGATCTGCTGCTCGGCGACCCGCCGTGCTTCGCTTTCAAGGCCGGGATTGCCGCCGGTGAACAAGCCGGTATCGCGATCGTACACATACGTTTTGTCGTTGTCGAGCCGGCTAACCAAAATCTCTGCCGGGGGCAAGGTAACTGTAGCCGTGATCCCGTCGGCGCTGATCACCACATCCTCCGGCCGCAGCTTACCCATATCAAACCCGGCGATGACGTCGCCGTTGGCAATCAAGATTAGCTTATCGCCGCGAAAGAAATTATAGATCGGGCTGCCTTCCTGCCCCGCGGTAATCACCTTGTCGTAGTTGGCCGTCGCGGTTTCCCAGCGGTTAAGCTCCCGGATCTGGCGCAGCACCGCCGGCCGGTCGATCGCAATAGTGGTAGGCCGGGGCGCGAGCGGATTCGTAATCGACGTACCGGTGAATGGGTTAAGGCTGCTGGCGGCACGATTCATCCCAAAATAGAACAAGCCACCCAGCGCGACGAGCGCAACAGCAACAATCAGCACAATCCGCGCACAGCCGCCATCACCTGGCGGATCGTCATCATAATACATGGACCGACTCCATTATGGTCGCAAAACATCTTATCTTATGTAGAGTACGAAAAAGCACGCACTTTTGTTTCATCAGCGAAGCACACAGCATCCTTTGGACCAGCACCCGGCAGCAGCCTGCGCCCAATCCACAGCACCGGCCTCCGGCTGCGGTTCCCGCCCTTTTGCTGTCGCCATGGGGGTGTGCTATACTACAGCACGGCCTACCCAGGCTAGCACACACATGCCCTGACGAGCACGCATCTGCCGGGAACGCCCGGTCGCGTGCCCGTATGACGGGCATGGCGGAGCTAAGAATTTCAGGAGGTTTGTTTTGGCACAGGCACAACCAACGGAGCAGCGCGAGCGCGTCGTGTCGATGCGCGAGCTGCTGGAAGCAGGTGTCCACTTCGGGCATCAGACCCGACGCTGGAACCCCAAGATGCGCCCGTATATCTTCACCGAGCGCAACGGCATCCACATCATCGATCTGCAGCAGACGATTCCGGCAATGCAGGCGGCCTACGAGTTTATCGCGGACCTGACCGCCCGCGGCCAAAAGGTGTTGTTTGTCGGCACCAAGAAGCAGGCGCAGGACATCGTCGCCGAAGAAGCTTCGCGCGCGAACCAGTATTATGTCACGACGCGCTGGCTTGGCGGCACGCTGACCAACTTTCAAACGATCCGCGAGCGGCTTAACCATCTGGCCGACCTTGAGGCGCGGCGGGATCGCGGCGATTTCGCCAAGCTGACCAAGGCCGAAGGGCTGCGGCTTGAGGACGAGATCGCCAAGCTAAACCGCACCTTTGGCGGCATCAAAACGATGGACCGCCCGGCAGGCGCCCTGTTCATTGTCGATCCCGCGCGCGAAGAATTGGCGGTTGCCGAGGCGCGCAAGCTTCAGCTTCCGATCGTTGCGATGGTTGATACCAACTGCAACCCTGAGCTGATCGACTACGTTATCCCGGCCAATGACGACGCCATCCGCGGCGTGCGGGTGATCGTGTCCAAGATAGCCGATGCAGCAATCGAAGGGCAGCAGCGCAGGCAGTCGCGGTACGAGGGCACAACGAACGAAGCGGTCTAGCCGCGGTGCGAGAACGTGGAAGACGGGAAGACTGGCGTTGTGGTACGGGCCAGCCTTCCGCGTCTTCCGATTTTTATGCGCGGCGCTCCATGCTAAAATAAACGAAGCATGTGAGCGTACCTTGTGATTGTAAAGGAGCAGTGAGTCATGGCTGTGTCGATGGAGCAAGTGCGAGAGCTACGCGAGCGCACGGGCGCTGGCATTCTTGATTGCAAAAAAGTGCTTGAAGAGACTAACGGCGATATGAAGCAGGCGTTGGCGGTGCTACGCGAAAAAGGGCTCAAAGTTGCCGACAAAAAGAAGGACCGCGTCGCAAATGAGGGCCGGATCGATGTGTATATTCACACCGGCAACAAGATGGCGGCGATGGTCGAGGTGAACTGCGAGACGGACTTCGTGGCGCGTAACGACGAGTTTGTCAAGCTGGTCAAGGAATTGGCGCTGCATATCGCCAGCAATCCAGACACCAAGTACATCACCACGGACGAGGTGCCCGCGGGTGAGGCCGAGGCCTACGATGCCGGCACGCCCAAGGAGTACATCCAGAAGACCGTGCTGATGGAGCAGCCCTTTGTGCGCAATCCAAGCGAAACGATCCAGGAGATGGTCCGCAACACGATTGCCAAAACCGGCGAAAACATCGTGGTCCGGCGGTTCACGCGTTACGAGATTGGCGCTTAGTGAAAGGGTACCAATGGAGCGCTTAGCCGCTCCATTGGTACGCTTGGCTATATGAAGCAACTAACCTACAAGCGTGCGCTGCTCAAGCTCAGCGGCGAGGCACTGGCCGGCGAACGAGGCTTTGGCGTCGATGCCACCGTGGTCCAATTTATTGCGCGCGAGATCGAAGCGATGCAGGGCCTTGGGGCCGAAGTTGCGGTCGTGATTGGCGGCGGCAACTTTTGGCGTGGCGGAACGGCGATCGCTGAAGGCATGGACGCGCCCCAGGCACACTACGCGGGCATGTTAGCCACGATCATGAACGCGCTGGCCCTGCAAGATGCGCTCGAACAGCATGGCCTCCATACGCGCGCAATGACCGCAATCCAAATGGATCAGGTGGCGGAGCCATATTTGCGGCGGCGCGCCGTGCGCCATCTGGAGAAAGGCCGGGTGATCATCCTGGCGGCCGGCACCGGCAATCCGTTCTTCACAACCGACACGGCCGCGGCTCTGCGCGCCGCCGAACTGAGTGCGGACGTGATCCTGATGGCCAAGAACCGCGTAGACGGAGTTTATAGCGCGGACCCGCGCCGTGATCCTGGCGCGACAAAGTTTGACCACATCACCTATCTGGAAGCCATTACCCGTGGTTTACAGGTCATGGACAGCACGGCACTCACCTTCTGCATGGACAACGACCTGCCGATTGTGGTCTTCGACCTGTTCATTGCCGGCAATGCGGCGCGCATCATTGGCGGAGAGCGCGTCGGCACCTTGGTGTCCAAGCAACAAGTGCCGGCACTGGCGTCAGCCTAGTTACCACCTGGGCATCAGTTCGTTCGCACAAGCTACTCGCTTCGCCGAAAGTCGCCTGTTAGTTCACCCAACGTAATCCACACGAAGGAGCAAGGACGATGGTCAAAGATACCCTCAACCAGGCCGAAGCAAAGATGCGGAAGGCCGTCGAAGCGCTGGGCCACCACCTGGGCAGCATTCGCACTGGCCGGGCATCACCCGCCCTTGTGGAGCACTTACACGTCGAATACTATGGGTCGGAGATGCCCCTCAACCAATTGGCTAACATATCGGCACCAGATGCGCGGATGTTGGTGATCCAGCCCTGGGATAAGGGCGCGATGAGGGCGATCGAAAAGGCGATTCAAACCTCCGACCTCGGCCTCAATCCCAACAACGACGGCCAAGTGATTCGGCTTTCGATCCCGCCGCTTACCGAACAGCGCCGCAAAGACATGGTCAAACTGGTCAAAAAAGAGGTCGAAGAGCAAAAGGTCTCGCTGCGTAATGTGCGCCGCGATGCCCAAAGCGACCTTAAAAAGCTGGAAAGCGACAAGCAGATCAGCGAGGATGAGCTGAAGCGCGCGCAGGAAAAGCTGGAGCAGCTCACAGGTCAGTACACCAAAGAGCTGGAACAGCTTGGGCAGAGCAAAGAGCGCGAAGTGATGGAAGTCTAGCAAAAGCGCAAAGGTCGAGCCGAGAATCACAGCGACCCGTATGGACCGTGATTCTCGGTTCTGATTCAGCTAACTAAATGCCACGAACTGGTGGCGCGCACGTTTCTTGCAAGCAAGGGCTTGGTATCATAGCGTGTCCGTCGCAAGCCGTTGGGAGTGGAGCGCAGGATGAGTTCGGTTCCGCAGCACATCGCGATCATCATGGACGGCAATGGCCGCTGGGCGAAGCAGCGCGGGCTGCCACGAGCCATGGGCCATCGCGCTGGCACGGAAAACATTCGCCGGATTGTGCAAGAATGCAAAGACCGCGGCGTGTTGTACCTCACGCTCTACGCGTTCAGCACTGAAAATTGGAACCGACCCGGACCGGAAGTGCACGCACTGATGACGATCCTGGGCGAGTTCATCGATCGCGAAACCCGCGATTTGCACCGTGAAGGCGTGCGTATCCGGCACCTGGGCAACATGGCCGGATTATCAGAGCGGCTGCAGCAGAAAGTTCGGTATGCGCTCGACCTGACGCAGCACAACACCGCGTTAACGCTGGCGGTTGCGTTTAACTACGGTGGACGCGCCGATGTGGTCCAAGCCGTTCAGCAGATCATCGCGGCCGGCGTGCCAGCCGAGGCGGTGACCGAGGAGCTCATAACCGCTCACTTATATACGCGCGGTATGCCCGATCCCGACCTGATTGTGCGCACCGCCGGCGAGTTTCGCCTGAGCAACTTTTTGATCTGGCAGGCCGCGTACGCCGAATATTATAGTTCGCCGGTCTTCTGGCCCGACTTCGGCGCCGAAGAGCTGCGGCAAGCGATTGCAGCCTATGGACAGCGCGAACGCCGTTTCGGAGCCCTCCCGGAAACCACTCGATCGTAATCTGATCGAGCGCATTCTTAGCGCGGTCGTGCTGTTGCCGATCGTGACGCTGATTGTTTGGTGGGGCGAGCCGCTCGTCACCGTTACCGTTATGCTGCTGGCGGTGCTTGCACTCCATGAGCTGTTTAGCTTGTTTCGGGGCGGTGGCTACACTCCGCGGCGGAGCGCCGGCTTTTTGAGCGTGCTCTTGTTTGTGATTGCCGCACGGGTGCGCGTGAGCGTCGAGCCGCTGGACTGGACTGGTTTTGCCTTGGTCACCTCGATTATTGCTTCGCTCAGCGTTGAACTCCCCCGCCATAACCGCGACCGCTCGCTGCTCCACTGGTCACTGACGTTGTCGGGCGCCGCGTATATCGGTTGGACCCTGGCCCATTTCGTTCTGCTCCGCGACATCAGTCATCCACTGCTCCCCGGCAGCCCGCTGCGCTTGCTCAGGCTAGACTCGGGCGCGGCCTGGATTGTGTTTGTGCTGGCCGTAACCTTTTTGAGCGACACCGGTGCGTATTTTACGGGACGAGCGTTTGGCCGCCACCGGATGGCGCCCTACATTTCTCCGAAAAAAAGTTGGGAGGGGGCTGCCGGTGGCGTTGTGCTTGCCACCCTGGCCGGAGTTGGATTTACCCCACTGCTAGGCCTACCGATAGACCCGTGGGTGGGCGGCCTGTTGGGAGCCATCGGCAGCGTGGCGGGCCAAGCCGGTGACCTGGCCGAGTCGCTGATCAAGCGCCAAGTTGATATTAAGGATTCGGGTAAAATTATTCCGGGACACGGCGGCCTGTTGGATCGCGTCGACAGCTTGTTGTTTACCGCGCCCGTGCTGTATTACATGATTACGATTGCCCTGCTCACCCGATAGCAATGCCCACGCGACGGGCGCATCAAGTCAAGGTACAGAGCATTCTGGCTTGCGCGGGTCAACCAAGTTCATTGACTACCCCTATGCTTTTAGGTACACTGCATGCAGCGGTGATGCAGGCGGAAACGAAGGCGTTACTGTCCCATATGCATCCCCAGGAGTTTGTACATGCCTAATTGGTTGTGGTTCCTCACCGTTATTCCCGCGCTTGGATTTCTGGTCTTTGTGCACGAGCTCGGTCATTTTTTGACTGCGCTGCGGATGGGAATCAAGGTTGAGGAATTTGGATTTGGTTATCCGCCGCGCATGGCCACCTTGTTTCATTGGAAGGGTGTTCCAGTAACCTTAAACTGGCTGCCACTTGGCGGGTTTGTGCGGATGGCGGGCGAAGAAGGCAATTTTGACACCGAGGGCTCGCTCGCAGCCGCGCCGCCTTGGAAAAAAATTCCGGTCATGGCCGCGGGCGCCTTCATGAACCTGATCGCAGCCATCGCCATCTTTGCGATCGTGGGCATGGTGGGCCAGCCCGATGAAGTTGGGCCGCTTACGATCCAAAAGGTCGACCCCGATTCTCCGGCAGCGGAGGCAGGATTGCGGCCCGGCGACGTCATTCTTACGCTGCAAGGCAAGGCGATTGACTCACGGCGCACCTTGCAAGAGCAGCTAGAGCCGCTGCTGGGCCAGCCCGTGACGCTTGGCATTGAGCGGCAAGAGACCCAGAACGGCGGCAGCCTCCAACGGGCAAAAGACTTCACTGTTACGCCGCGTACCCGCGATGCGCTCGGCCCGAACGAAGGGCCGCTCGGCATTACCATCGAGGTGCCGGCGGACAAGGTTGAAGCCGTCCGGTACGCGGATCGGCAAAATCCGCTCGAGGCGGTGCTGTACGGCATCAGCCATACCTTCACCATCTTTTTCCAAATGCTGGCCGGTCTTGGCGTGTTGCTCGGCTCTTTGCTCGGCTTGTCGGAAACGCAGATTCAGGGCGGTGTGGCCGGCCCGGTCGGCATTGGACGACTGACCGGCGAGGTTGCGCGTACCGGCGGCCTGATGAAATATCTGGAGCTCACGGCCCTGATCAGCGTTAATCTTGCGCTGTTTAATTTGCTGCCGATTCCCGCATTGGACGGCAGCCGGATTGTGTTCGCGCTGGTGGAGTGGGTCCGGCGTGGTAAGCGTGTGCCGCCCGAAAAAGAAGCCATGGTGCATGCGATCGGCATGATTGCGCTGCTCGGGCTGATGCTGCTGGTCACTTTCTCGGATGTGCGCAACATCTTCCTGGGCCGCAGCCCGTTCGGCGATTAGGTGCAGCGCGGGCGCTTAATTCGAGCGAGTGAGCTCGGCGAATATGTGTATTGCCGGCGGGCTTGGTGGCTGAAGCATGTGCTTGGAGCCGAGCCCGCCGGTCGTTCACGCCGTGAGCGAGGGATTGCCCTTCATGCTCGGCATGGTCGGCGGGTCTGGGCGGCGAACCTGTTGCTGCTGGCTGGCCTGCTGCTGGCCATGTTGGCGTGTGCGCTGTTGGTACTGAGCTAGGCCAGCCGCCGGACTTGGGGCTAGTCGACGGAAATAGACGTTCGTGAGCCAAGCAGGTTGCTGACCGTCATGTCATGGATCTTGCTGATCGTCGCCGTGTTGTTGCTCGTGGCGGCGCTCCGCTTGCGACGCGCGAGCGGATTACCCTGGGCCCGCATCAGGATCGCCGATACCGGTAGTTGGCGCGCTGCGGATCAGCCGTTGATGTCATACAGATATGGCCTGGTCGGCAAGCCCGACTACCTGCTGGAAACCCGAGCAGGCCTGATCCCGGTCGAGCTCAAGCCGAGTCGCAGGGCTAAGACACCCTACGCAGGGGATCTGATGCAGCTGGCGGCCTATTGCTTGCTCGTTGAAGACGCAACCCAGCAGGCCCCACCTTACGGGCTGCTTCGCTATGCGACACACACGTTTCGGATGCCGTACACCGCAGCTGTGCGAGCAGATCTGCTGGCACTGCTGGACGAGCTGCGGCAAGATCGTAATGCGGATGAGGTCGCGCGTTCACATCAGCAGGTGGCTCGTTGTCGGGGATGTGGCTTTTATACGCAGTGTGAAGATCGGTTAGGGTAAGGGGTTAGCCGTGAATAGGTCGCTTGGCCAATAGCAAAAAGCGGCTAAGTATGGTACAACATACACTATTCCTCCCACAACAGAGCCATGAACGTATTGACGCGCCAACACATCATCGATCAGCTGCAGCTCGCCAGTCAACAAACAGGCGAGGGGACGAGCGCTACGTCGCACATGGCGAGTTGGGCCTTTGACCAATTTTATGCTGTGGAAGCTGGGACGGTGATCTTCGAGACTGGCTATCGGCAGGCCATTGCGGCGGTACTCGACGACCTTATGTTCGCCGATCAGCCTGGCTTTCATCTGTCGGCGAATGACCTGCGCCAAATGATCGCACATCTCGAGCAAGCCCAACCTGCAGATGACATTGACGATGAAGAGGACGATGATGATCCCGACATGGACGATCAGGGCTGAGTCATGAAGATTCAGCAGCATCCGCGCATGAAAGACATTTTGATCGGCGACGAAGTGATGTGCTACCGCACGAATATGTATGCTCGGGTTGAAGAAGTCTTTCCGGCTGCAGTGTGTGTTAAAGTCCAGGTCATGTGTACTGTGCGGGGTCGGCTCGCCTTTACCCAAGTGCCGCAGCTGTGGCGAGCCGATGATCTTGAAAATCTTAGCGTGTGCCACTACTGCGGCTCGCGCGACGAGCTCACTGTTGAGCGCGGAACGGGCGTACCATCGCGCATATGTCAGCTCTGCCACAGCGTCGCATCACCTTCGCTTCCAGACGAAGTCGCTGCAAAGCTGCCAGCCCACTAACCCATGTATCGGATCGAAGTCACCAAAGAATATCTTGGCTTCGCAGCCGCCCACTTCATTACCATGAAGGGCAAGTGTGAACGGCTGCACGGCCACAATTACCAGACCTGGTTCGAAGTTGAAGGCGAGCTGACCGACGACGGATACGTCTTTGATTTCACCGAGCTCAAGCAGATCGCCAAAGCCTTGTGTGCTACCCTCGACCACCGCGTGCTGTTGGCCACCGAAAACCCCAAAATCAGCATCCACGCCGACAACGACAGTGTGTATGCGACGTATGAGAACCAGCGCTACATGTTTCCGGCCGATGATGTTGCCCTGCTGCCGATCCGCAACACCACCGCCGAGCTGCTTGCAACCTATCTGGCGCGTCAGCTAGCCCAGCACTTACGCGGCCAAAGCAGCCACAACGCACGCGCTATCGGCGTGTGGGTAGCCGAAGGACCTGGCCAGCGGGCTTACTGTCGGCAAGAGCTTTAGCTATCCCGCGGGCTTCTTCCTTTGCTCCGCATGGTGCTGTGCAACGGCGCCTGGCCCTGTTTACGACTCAATCTGCGCAAGGCTCGCCGCCAAGCTCGCCGCGCTCGCTGCAGCTCCGGTGGCGCAGGTGGCGTGGGACCGTATTCAGCGGCAACATACACCTCGGTCAGCGCGGCCACATCCGCCGCCGCGGCTGGCAGCCCTTCACGAACAGCAGCTTGAAATTCATACGGCGTTTGCGACGGCGGGTGCGGCAATCCCTGCTCCATAGCGGCGCGGGTTAGCCGCAGGTACAACGTCCGCAGCTGGGCCTGCGTGCCGGTCAGCCGCAGGCGCTTCGCCAGCGGTGGCCGACCTCGTCGCTGGAGCCGCTGCTGCACAATGGACGCTGCATGTGTACTCCACGCTTTGGCATCCGCCCACAGTCGATCAAGGATTTGCAGTAGCCAGCGAACGCCCCGCCAGCGTCCAATCAAAGCGCGGAGTTCCTGGCGCTGTTGCACATAGCGCAGGGCGGCAATGCCAATCAGCAGCAGCATGCAGCCCCAAAAGATCAGCGCCGGCAGGATCGGCCGCTCAGAGACTGTTTCAGGGATTTGGTAGGGCTGAATCTGTGGGAGCGCCGGCGGCGGCAGAGCCTGTCCCGTGAACTGTGATAACAGCCACGCCAGCGGCAGCAACAACAAGCTAAACAGCCCGATCACCAGCGCCAACAGCAAGGTTCCAACCAGCAGCAGAGCATTCACAATCGGCACCAGCGGCGGCGGCGGCACAAGCATCGCCGTCGTACCCAGCAGTGCACCAACCAGCAAGGCGATCAGGCTCAACAAGGAGGTGGCGCGGTACCACCGTCCACGCACATCCGGGGCGACAACCACCTGGCTAAGCTGCCAGCCGTAGGCCAACCGATCAAAATAGCCGTGACTATGGAGCAGCAGCCCTGCGCCAAGCACGCACAGCACGGCGATGAGTGGCTGCAGCGTTGCCCAACGTCCAAACGCATCCACCAGCGGTACCCGATACAGGGCAACCGCCGCGCCCGCCAGCGCCAACACCATCGCCATAAGCCATTGACGATCAAATTGCGCCACGGCTTGCACCCGCTCCTCCACCACCGCCGCCTCTTCGCTCGGTAGGCTGCGCACGCCCGCGCGTGGCAGCTCGGTTTCAAACTGCAAAACAGCGTGCGTCAGTCGGGTAGCACTGAGCCAAATCAAAGCGCTCAGCAACAGATACATTGCAAACTGGCCTTGAAAGACGGCCAATGGATCGAGCAGCCACGTGCGCACAAGCTCGGCGGTCGGAACATCTTCGGCGGCCAGGCTCGCTACACGCACCACGATCACGACGAGCAACAGTTCCACGACCCGCAGCGGGCCTTGTTCCGCCAAACCAAGCCGCTCCCGCGCTACAATCCGCTGTGTTGCCACGGCGTCCAAGGCGATCAGCGTACACAAAGGCACGAAGCGGGGCAGGTGCCACTCGGGGAACAAGGTTTGCACGCCGCTGCTGATGGCGACAACGGTAGCCACCACCATCACCACTACCAGGAGCATATGCCACAGGCTTAAGCGCACTGTTCGCATCAACGGCTCCGTTCGGCGTGCGGCAAGCCGCGGCGGTCCACCACATACACCGGAAAGCGCTGTTGGCGCGCCAAGGCGAGTCCGCTCGGGCGGCCTTCAACCAGCACCAGCGCTACCTGCTGCCCCCGCATGCGCAGCGCAACGATCTGCGGCAACAGCTCCATCGTCAGGTCCGCAATGATCAGGATCACCGTGCCGCCCCACGGCAGCGGGTGCGTTTGCAACAACGCCAGCAGCTCGCCCTCAGAGCCGCTGCTAAGCCGGCCCAGCGTGCCCAACAGCACACGGCGATGCGCATCACCTTTGCCAAAACCTACCTTAACACCTTGCTGAACAGACAGCGGATCAACGCCGTTCGTCACCAGGCCAACGGGCAACTTGCGCTGCAGCAGCGCCGTCGCCATCGACGCTGCCACGATCGCGGCGCGCTCCAGGGCGTCTTGGGCTGCTTGCTGCGGATAATCCCCTTTGCCGAACGCAAGCGCAAGTGTGGTCTCCGGGGCAATCGTCGGATCAGCCCGCCGCACCAACAGCGTGTCCCGGCGGGCCGATGACTTCCAATCCAGCCGCCGCACATCGTCGCCCGGCACATACTGGCGGACTCCTGCGGGCCGGGACGGATCTTCGATCCGTTGGGCGATGCCCCAAGGCCGGAGTGGACCGTACGCCAGCGAGGCGGGCAGCCCCAGCGCGCTGAGCGGCAGCACCAGCGGGTACACCGTGAGATGGGCAACTGGTCCCTGCAAACGTACCACGCCTAAACCTAGCACATCGCCGAGAACCATCCGCGCTGGACCAAGACCATACCACCCGCGCCGTGATCCACGGATCGGATAGGTAACGCGGTGTTCGGCGCCTGCGCCAATGCTCACCACCATGGGCGCGGGCGTGGCCATGCGCAGCGGAAACGGCACGCTTTCCCGGATCTCTAACCACGGTATGCGCAGCAGCGACCGATTGTTAAGCACCACCGCTACCGTTGCCTCTTCACCAAACGCCAACATTTCAGGCACTTCGCGCGAAACCCGCAGACCGCGCTCCACCCGCCGCAGCCAAAATCTGCTCAGCCAAACGCCCATAACCAGCGCAATTGCCACGACGCTCATGACTTCCGACCGGAAAAAGAGCGCGAGCAATAACAACATTGCGGCTAGGTAAATCACCTTTAGCATAGTGACTCGTCATACATCCGATAGGGGTCCATGTCACGTCGTTGCCACATCAACGGCGGTTGCCGCTACGATGGCCTCCAGCACATCCTGCGTCGTTCGACCACGCAGCGCGCTTTCCGGCCGTACTACGAGCCGATGGCGCAGCACCGGCATGGCTAGCCGCTTCACATCATCCGGTACCACAAAATTGCGGCCGGCTAATGCCGCAACCGCTTGCGACGCCCGGTATAACGCCAAACTTGCGCGTGGGCTGGCGCCAAGCGTCAGCTCACCGTGTTGGCGGGTAGCCGTCACCAGTCGCAGCAGATAGTCCAGAACCTGATCGCTGACATAGATGTTGTCGATCAACAGTTGCAGCTGGAGGATCGAAACCTCGTTCGGCACTGCTTGCAGCTCTTCGATTGGATGCCGGCTGCCGATCGCGCGCAACATCTGCGCTTCTTCGTTCAAGGCGGGATAGCCCACGGCAACCTGCATCAAGAAGCGGTCGAGCTGCGCTTCGGGCAGCGGAAACGTTCCTTCAAATTCAACCGGATTTTGGGTAGCCAGCACGATCAACGGCTGCGGCAGTGGATGGGTCACGCCGTCGATCGTAGCCGTGTGCTCCTGCATCGCCTCCAACAACGCCGACTGAGTGCGCGGCGTGGCTCGGTTGATCTCATCCGCCAGCAGCACATTGGTAAAAATCGGACCAGGCCGAAACTGAAACTCACCGGTAGCTTGGTGGTAAATCGAAACGCCCGTAATATCATTCGGCAGCAGATCGGGCGTACACTGCACCCGCTTGAAGTCGAGACCAAGACTGATCGCCATCGCTCGCGCCAGCATGGTCTTACCCGTGCCCGGAACATCTTCCAGCAGCACATGGCCGCCGCTCAGCAGCGCAACCAGCAGCAAATCGGTGACATCACGCTTACCAACAATCACGTTGGCAATATTTTGGTGAATAGCGGCAGCCCACTGCGCAACGTGGCCGAGCTCAATGGGTGGGAACGTTGGTTGTTGGACAGCCATGAAACCAGCTTTCACAACGAAGCGGGTAAGCGCTCAAACAATGGACACGTGTCGCGTAGCGCAGCAAACATGCAAAGCAGGCGGCTGTGGTGCTTTTTAGCCCGTGCAGTCCTACTGTTTGGAGCCGATCCCGATCTCCTGGCCGCGCAGCAAGCGTTGGATATTCGCGCGGTGCAAGTAAAAGACATACAACACTGCAACCCAAATAAACGCGGCGAAGACCGGATCAAGACGGTTGAAATAGGCCATGATCGTGCCCAACACCGCGATCACCAGCACATCCACCATCGACGCCACCGAAGGATATTTTGAAATCTTGTACACGATGGTCCAGATCACCATCGCGGCGAAGGTCAGAATGGGCGCAAAGCCCAGGATAACGCCACCGGTGGTGGCCACTGCCTTGCCGCCCCGAAAGCGCATAAAGATCGGATACACATGCCCCAGCACGGAGCATAGCCCCACCGCAATCGTCACCAGCGCCGATGTATGAAACACGCTGTGCGCCAGAAACGTGGGCAGCCAGCCTTTGAAGATGTCGAGCACCAACGCTACCACAAAATAGCGAAACCCACACGCCCGCCACACGTTTGACGCACCGGTGTTGCCGCTGCCGATGTTACGCAGATCAATCCCCTTGGTCTTGGCGACCCAGAAGCTAAAAGGGAGCGAGCCGATCATATATCCAACAAGCATCAAGCCTAGCGCCGTTAGCAGCATACATGCCACCTCCTCCAGCAGTGAGGCTATTATACGAGGTAATGCAACTGTAGCTGTGGTAGGATACAAGGGATGTAACTTGGGCTGATCGAGACTACCCACCACGCTTCGAGGCTTTATGCGCTGTATCGCATTTACCGGATTTTTAGGGAGTGGTAAAACGACGGCTATCCTAGCCGTAGCACGAGCGCTCGGCCAGCGGGGCGAGCGTGTGGCGATTGTGGAGAATGAGCGCGGCGCGATCGGTGTTGACGGGCCCTACCTTGAGTCACAAGGGTTGGGCGTGCGCGAAATCAGCGATACCTGTATTTGCTGCGATATTCAAAGCAACCTGGGCCATACGATCCGGCTGCTCGACAGCCTGTACCAGCCGACATGGGTGCTGGTCGAGGCCAGCGGCGTTGCTCATCCCGACGAGCTGGCCAACACCATCGAAGACGAGGATTTGCCGGATGCCCAATGGTCCATGGTGGCCCTGATCGACGCCGTACGCTTTGGCCAGCTATGGCCCGATATCGGCGGGCTTGGCTATCTGCTGCGCTGGCAGGTTGAGCGCGGTGATCTTGTGCTGCTGACCAAGCCCGACGTTGTGGAACCCAGCAGCCTTGAGCAGACCTTGGCGACCTTACGCGCGGTGCGCGAAGATGTGCCAATTGTGCCGATCGCGCTGAACGAGGCCGACGGCGAACTGGTCCTGCACGAGCTGGAGGCGATCACGCCATGCTAAAAGCAGGCACGGCGGCGCGGCGGCGCACACTGAGCTGGCCGGAGCCGCAGTCACCGGAGGCGCTGCGTAAACAGATTGCGGTGCTGCTCGCGGGAATTGGCGGTCGACTCGCGTCAGTTAATCCGCAGTGGATCGGGCATATCAAAGTTATGGTGACCAGCGGCGCTGAAGCTACCTACGGCTCGCTGACCGCGGCAACCGATCGCCCGCAGTGGGCAGGCGCGTTGGGTCATGCCCTCACACACGCCGAGATGACGGTTTATGCCGCCATCTACAGTCTCACGGACGCACAAGTTGCCCAAGCTGTGGACAGCGCCCTGGCCGATCTGCGCGGTTAACACCGCAGCGACCGAACACTCTTGGCAAACGTGAGCGTGCACCAATGCGTCGTCGCTCGCTGACAACCCGGCTTACGCTTTCGCATGTGCTCGTAACGCTCGCCGGCCTGGCCGTGCTTGGCGTTGCGACGTTGGTCCTTGTGCAGCGTAGTCAGCGCGCCCAAACGCTGGCGAGTTTGTCGGCCCAAGCACGCGTGTATGCGGTCTTCGCCGGAGAAGTTGCCGCCGATACCAATACACTCGCCGCCATCGCTCCAACGCTGGGACGCCGCTTCAGTGTCCCCGCCGATACAACTGTGCGGGTGTTCGCGCCCAATGGTGCCGTGCTGTACGCCAGTCGCAACGATCTTGGCGCCTTTCCTTCCAGCGCGGCGCTCGCGCTGCTGCCGAATCCGCTGCCGATCCAGCCAGTAACCATCGAAGGCCAACGTCGCTTTGCCGCCGAGCGCGTGATCCGCGGCGCTCAAACGTTGGGCGTGGTCGAGGTATCTCAGACGGCCGCGCGTGAACAGGCGCTGCTGCAACAGATGCTGGCCGCCCTGGTACCGAGCGCGGCCCTCGCCTTGCTCGGCGCAGCCCTGGTGGGGCATGTGCTGGCCCGGAGTCTCGTGCGGCCTTTACGCCGACTGGGCCAGGTGGCCGAAACGATCGCTGCTGGCGATACCACGGCGCGTTCACAGGACCGCAGCGGCGACGAGATCGGCAAGGTGGCGGCGCAGCTGAATCGTATGGCCGATGAGCTGCAGTCCAGACTGGCCGAAGTCGAGCGCTTAGCCGCTGCCCGCCAGGAGTTTTACCGCACCGTCTCGCATGAGCTGCGCACCCCGCTCACGGCGATTCGGGGCACGGCCGAGAATTTGGAAGACGACGCCAGCCCCGAGCAACATGATGCGCTCATGACGATTCAATCCGAGGCAGCGCGCTTGCAGCGTTTGGTCGAAGCGCTGCTGAGCCCGCGCGACACGAGTATGGTGTCCAATCTGCGCCGCCAGCCGGTTGATATTGCAGCTCTGGTTGCCGACGTTGGCCGGATCATGCAGCCACGCGCGGAGCGACTTGGCATCGCGCTAAGCTGCATGTCGGCGCCCAACCTGGTTGTCGCGGGCGACTACGACCGGCTGAAACAGGTGCTGCTCAATTTGCTCGACAACGCGCTCAGCTGGACTCCACCAGGTGGCTTCGTTCGGCTGGCTGCAGCCCAGCGTGACGGCATGGCGCAGCTACAGGTCCGCGACAGTGGTCCCGGCATCGAGCCTGCGCTGCGTGAGCGTGTGTGGGAGCGAGGCTTCACCCATCAGGCGGTCGAACCAGCGCGCGTTGCCGCCGGCCAAGGACTTGGACTCGCCCTGGTTCGCGAAATTGTAACGGCGCATGGCGGCAATGCTACCGTCCTTGACGAGCCCTGGAGCAGCATCCAGGTTTGCCTGCCATTGCTGGACGAGGCATAAGCCTAGCTTTGGGTATCTCCCCGCCCGACCTCCGAATGTAACAGTTGGTAACACGATGATCACAGCTTTTCACACACGGCGAGTCGGAACTAGCTTATCCTACAAACAGAGACGAATGTTGATCAAAGGCAGGAACAGTATGCGAATCCTTCGTTTTGCAACGGTGCTGATGCTGGTGAGTATGGTACTCGTGGCCTGTGCTCCGGGTCAGACGCTGACCGCTGAAGAGATTATGCAGCGGATGCAGGCAGCTCGCGATAAGCTCCAAACAGCGCACACGGTGGCCGAAGTAACCCTTAACTCGCCGGAGCGCAGCGGCTCTTTTTCCATCGAGAGCTGGGCTAAAAAGACCGACCAGACCGATGCCGCCGGCAAAGCAATCGTGCAGCTGCGGGCTAAAGTGCTGCAGGCAAGCGGCGACGACCGCGCAGCCAACATAGTCGGCACCGAGTTTGTCAACGACGGCGCGACCTTTTGGCTGTACAACCCGCAGGAAAACAAGGTTGTGACCGGCAAGCTCAGCGAGCTGCACAACGGCGGTGTTGGAGCGCAAGATCCCACCGCCCAGATGATGCGCATGCAGGAAATGCTGCAGCAGCTGCTCGACGGCTCTGACGTGACGATCGAAAGCGAGAGCGAGCAGGTCGCCGGCCGCGACACCCGCAAAATCAGGCTTACGCCCAAGGCCGAAACGCAGGAGCAGCTCCAGCTCGGCAGCGTGGTCGACACCAATTTGTGGATCGACAAGGAGACCGATTTGCCGGTCAAGGCCTTGATCGATGCCAAAGATCTTGGACGGGTTGAAGCAACGGCGGCAACGCTTGAGCTGAATCAACCGATTGCCGACGAAAGGTTTGCCTTTACGCCGCCCGCGAACGCCGAGGTCATCAACGCGGCTGAAATTGCCAAGCAGGCTCGGCCGCAAACCACGACGCTGGACGACGCCCGCCAGCAGGTTTCGTTCCCGGTGCTTGAGCCGGCAACGCTGCCAGACGGGGCGCAGCTCGACGAAGTCCAGCTGCTTAACCTGCGTAGTGAGACCATCGTGCAGAACTATTCCGGCTCAGTCACGTTTAGCCTGGTGCAGGGCAAAGGTGGGCTCCCAGGCGCGGGCGAGGCGCCAGCAGGCGCACAGGCCCAGACCGTGACGGTGCGCGGCCAGCAGGGAACGCTGGTAACCGGGGGTACCGGCGCGGAACAAGGTACGCTGCTGCGCTGGGAAGAAAACGGCGTCACGTTTGTGGTTGCCGGGACCCTCAGCCCGGATCAAGCGCTCAACATCGCGGAGTCGCTCAAGTAGCGCGCGCTGCTGGATCGACCGGTAGGGGCGAGGTGTCTCAGCCCCTACCTCCTTTCGTGCTAGAATCGTGGTAGCACGTGGTTGCGTGATGGAACTTCAAGGGATACGACATGCACACAGCGGCTCCGATCATTAGCGCACGCAAACTGGCCCGGCGTTACGCCATGGGCAAGGAAGCGGTCATGGCGCTGAATGGCGTCGATCTAGAAATCCAGCGGGGTGAGTTCGTGGCCTTGATTGGTCCATCCGGTTCCGGCAAATCGACCTTGCTCAACCTGATCGGCGGCCTGGATCGGCCCACCAGCGGCGAAATATGGATCGAAGACCTTGAGCTTGGGAAAGCGACTGACAAGCGCTTGGTCCATTACCGGCGCGACCGCATCGGCTTTATTTTCCAAAGCTTCAACCTGCTGCCAACCCGCAGCGCCGCCGAAAATGTTGAGGTGCCGTTGATGCTGGCTGGCGTGGGCCGTCGGCAGCGGCGTGAGCGAGCACTTCAGCTGCTGGCCCAGGTTGGCTTAGCGAAGCGTGCCGGCCATAAGCCCAACGAGCTATCCGGCGGCGAAATGCAGCGGGTCGCGGTCGCGCGGGCACTCGCCAACCAACCGGCGTTGTTGCTGGCGGATGAGCCAACCGGCAACCTCGACTCAAAGACCGGCAAAGAAATTCTTAACCTGCTGCGCGACACGATTCAAGCCCAGGGGCTGACGCTGGTGCTGGTCACGCATGACCTCAACGTAGCCTCCTGTGCGGACCGGATCGTGCATATGCTCGACGGCCGCGTCGCACAGATCGAGATTGCCGATGAGCGCGCAGCTCGCGTCGAGCTGGCGGAAGAGGTGCTGCCATGACCTTCGGCGATCTTGGCCGCAATGCGCTGTCCAACCTTGGCCGCCGCAAAGTCCGCACTATGTTGACCTCGATTGGCGTGATCGTCGGTATTTTAACGATTGTGACCATGGTGTCGTTGGGCATCGGCGTGCGGCTTGAAATCAACAAACAATTCAAGGCGATCGGGCTGGAGCGCGTTTTTATCCGACCTCAGGAAGGGGAGCGCAATTTCTTTACCCAGTTTGCGCCACCCCAGCGCAGTAAACCGATTACCGACGCCGAGGTTGCTCGCTGGCGCCAGCTGCCCAAAGTCAAGGAAGTTGTGGCCGAGGTTGACCTGCCGCTCGGCGTGGCGAGTGGGCTGAGAATCGGCGACCGGACGCAGCAGATCAGCGTCGAAGGTCCGGCGAACGCGTTGAACCAGGTTCCGTTTCAGCAGCCACCTACCGCGATTGCGGGCCAGATTGAGCTTCCTTCAACTGCGGGCTCAATGGTGCTCACAGCCGGTGCGCTGCGCGAGCTCAATATCGGCCGTGATCAAGCCCCAAGCCTGGTTGGGCAATCGGTCGAAATCGTGCTCCAGGCGCCACGGGGCGAGCAACAGGCGTTTTCGTTCACCGTTGTCGGCGTTTCAACAGACGAGTCTCCGGTTGTGCGCGTGCCCTTGCCGGACCGCATCGCGATGAAGAGCTGGTGGTTTAACAAGCCCGAATTGCTCAAGAGCGACGGGTACGACTCGGTCACCATCTTGGCGGACGATGTTAACACTGCTAGCGCGCTGGTTGGCCAAATTCGGGCCGAGGGCTTTCGGGTCCAGTCGCTTGAGCTGATCTTAAGCTTGGCCGATCAGGTCTTTACCGTGATCAACGTCATGCTCTCGTCCGTGGGCGGTCTGGCCCTGCTGGTCGCCTCGCTCGGCATCGTCAATACCATGATTATGTCGATTTACGAGCGAACACGGGAAATCGGCACGCTCAAAGCGATCGGCGCATCCCGGGGCGACATTCGGCTGATGTTTATGCTGGAAGCCGGGCTGATCGGCTTGATGGGTGGCGTGATCGGGATCCTCGCCGGCTATGGCTTGGGCAAGCTGCTCAACCGGGTCATTCTGTGGTATATCGAGCGTGAGCAGTTGCCGGTACGGGGCGACTTTTTTGTGGTCACGCCGTCACTCGTGCTGTATTCCCTCCTATTCGCGACGCTGATCGGGATCGTGGCCGGCTTGTATCCGGCGAACCAGGCAGCCAAGCTTGATCCGCTGATGGCGCTGCGCCATGAGTAGCCGTTTGGGGGAGTAGATCACGGCTGTGCAACGGGTGTTATTGTCTGGCCGCTTGGCGGTCCAACCTCCCTGTCCCGCTCCTGCCGAACTTGTGGTATAATCCCGCCAACAACTTAATACCTTTCTGCTCTGCGACGGCGACCACAACGCGCCGTCGGTTGTTTGTTCGCAGGGCAAATCCCATGGAAAGGAGGTGTAACCGTGCGCGTACGCAACTACGAGTTGATGTATATCATCGACCCCCGGGCCGGCGGTGATGCAGAGTATGCCGCCATCACTGATCGGGTCAATGGTTTTATCACGAGTGCTGGAGCGACCATTGCCGATGGCGAACCGTTGGCTCCCACTGGCCGCCGCAAGCTCGCCTATCCCATTCGGCACAACAGTCAGGATTTGACGGAAGGCTTTTACGTCTTTTCGCAATTCCAGGCCGAGCCACAGCAGATTCGGGTCATCGAGCGTGACATCAAGCTGACTGAAAGCATTATGCGATATCTGCTGACCGTTAACGAGTAATCAACAACGAGCAATCGGCATACTTGACGCTGCCAGTGGTGCTTATTGCTTTTTGCTTTTTGGTAATTGTCGATGGCGAAGGATTTAAACAAGGTCATGTTAATTGGCCGCCTTGGGACAGACCCGGAGCTGCGCTACACCCAGCAGGGGGTGCCAATTACGACGTTTCGCATGGCAATCGGACGGCAATGGCGTGATGGCGAAGGCAATACACGCGATGAAACCGAATGGTTTACGATCGTTTCGTGGAACCGTCTCGCCGAAATTTGCAACGATCATCTGCATAAGGGAGCGCGGGTGTACATCGAAGGCCGGTTACAGAACCGCTCCTGGGATGATCAGCAAACCGGTGAAAAACGCTTCCGTACCGAGATTATTGCGAGCGACATGATCATTCTTGAAAGCCGCCAGGGTGGTCGCGGCGAACCAAGCGATGATGTTGGCCACGAACGAAACCAGTACGGCGGCGCGCGTTCTGCTGGTGGACCGCGTGGTGGCAGTCGCAGCATGCCCGACGACCAGGGTGGCTTTAGCGATGAAGATATTCCTTTTTAGAAGCGCAGTGAATACGTAGCAGTCAGCAGCGAACGTTGTCCACGTCGCGAGCTGCACCGTGCTAATTGGTGAAACAATGGCTCAAGATACCAATACACAAGACGAGCAGTTTGAGGAGCAGCAGCCGATCCAGGGTCGGCGCCGCATCACCCCGGCTGCAACCAACGTTTCGGGTGGCGCAACCCGGCGGCGCTACACCCCCCGCCGCAAGGTTTGCCAGTTTTGCTCCGACAAAATCGGCACGCCCGATTACAAAGACATCAAGCGCCTGCAGCGCTTTATTTCCGACCGAGGTAAAATTTTGCCACGGCGTCGCAGCGGCACCTGTGCCAAGCATCAGCGCGGCCTAGCGACGGCGATCAAGCGGGCGCGGCATATTGCGCTGTTGCCGTTCGTGGCTGCGCCGTCGCGCGGCTAGCAGTCGGGCTGGAAACGCGTACCTATGTTGATGTGAGGACGGAGCGGGCACGGGAGCACACAGGCCCCGTGCCCGTTTATTATTGCAAGAGTGTAAGGAATTATGAGCAATCGACCACGCCCTTCTCAACCGCCTGAGCGACGCCAACTTACTCGCCGGCAAATGGAGGCCCAGCAACGCGAAGCCAACGTGCAGCGTCGTGTCATCCTGGCGCTCAGTGGCGCTGTGGGCATTGCCCTGCTCCTGATCATCGGCGGCTTTGTGTATGACCGTTTGGTGCTCCCCAGCCGAACCTTGAAGCAGGTCAACAACGCCACACTGTCTCGTGGTGACTACGAACGATTGACTCGCCAAGAGACTATTCAGCAGATGGCCCGCACCCTCCAATTCAGTAAGCTGTTCGGCTCCAACCAAAGCTTCGGTCAGGGCGGTCGTTTCGACGAGCAAATTGTTCAGGCCAACCTTCAGCTGCTCGAAATCGGCACTTCCCGTTCACGGCAGGAGCCCGTTGCCGATACGTTGGTGTCCCAGTGGGTCGACCAGCAGCTGGCCGAACAGGCGGCGCAACAACAGTTTCAGATCAACCCCGAAGGTGGCGAAGTTGATCAGCTGCTGGTGAGCGAGCTTGGCAGCGTCCTGCCGGCCACCGGCACACCAACCGACACAGCCGGTATTACCGAAACGGTTACGGCTGAAGCATCGGTCGCGGCAACAGCCGAGGCGAGCGCCGCAAGCACCGCAGCCACAACGCCAACCGCCACCGCCGTACCAACCGCCACACCCTTGCCGGCCGAGGCAACTACGCTGGCCAACCAGGTTGTTGACGAGCTGTACAACGAGTATTTGAACATTTTGGGAGCGCTGCCCGAGGAAGCGCCGGAGCGACAGCGGACGCCCCACGCAGCCAAGGAAGAGATGGCGGCAGCGCTGCGAGCCCAATATCGGCAGCAGCTGATCCAACAACGGGTTGGCGAAGCGCTGGTCAAGGAAATCCCGGCAGACGACGCATCCGAGCCAGACCGCATCAGTGCCCGCCATATCTTGTTGCAAGTACCCAAGCCATCGCCAACACCCGAGCCTACCGCGGCGGATGCTACCGAAACGGCTACGGCTGCTGAAACGCCGACAGCGGAAGCAACGCCAACGCCAAGTCCAACGCCGAGCCCGGAAGAGCTTGAAACGCTTTTCGCCGAGCGCAAAACCGAGGCCGACCAAATTTACCAACGGCTGATCGCCAATCCCGAAACGTTTGCCGATGTAGCGCGTGAGCTGTCAGAGGATCAAGGGTCTGCAGCGCAGGGCGGCGCTGTCGGGACGTTCGACCGGCAGGGCCAGACCGATAGCGGCCAAACATTGGTCCAGCCGTTTGTTGACGCCGCCTGGGCGCTCGCAGAAAACGAGATTAGCCAACCGGTCCGCAGTGAATTTGGCTGGCATATCATCCAGCGCGTGCCAGAAGATCCCGAGACGAAGCTGGAGCGACTGCGGCAGGCTGCGTACCAGGATTGGATCGCCCAACAGCGTCAACAGGCGACCATCATTCCAGCGCCGACGCCCACGCCGACTGAGGTACCGGTCGAGCCGGCGGAGCAAACGCCCGAATCCGGCGTCGCGCCAAGCGGCACAACCACGCCCTAGTGAGCGAGCTAGGAGCTGCAAAGGAGCGGGCATTGCTCCCGCTCCTTTGTGTGTCAGCAGGAGGAAACGCGGGTGAAAGGCTGGCGCGCTCCCTACAGGTTTCAAATCACGCTGTATGTTGTTGCGGCTATGGCGCTGCTTGGGTTAGCCGGCGCCGGGGTCGTGCAGCTGTTACCATTGGTGCGCCTGTCGGTCGACGAATGGCCGATCTCACTCCGCTTGTTGGGCCTCGTCTGGGGCATAGTGCTGACAATCGGGCTAGCCGGACAGCTCCTGGGACGCGCGCGGCAGCAAGTCAGCCTCCGCTATCAGCTCGACCGGAATGCCATCACGGTATACCAGCGCGGCTGGCGATACACCATTCCGCTCGACCAAATCACGGCCGTGCATGGGCAAAGCCAACGCCCCCACGGAGAGGCAGCCAAGCCCCTGGTACGTTTCGGACGCGGTCGTGCCGCTCAAACGCTGATCTTGGAGACACCGACCAAGCAGTATCAGCTCGCGCTGCGCAGCCGCGACCAGTTTGCCCAT
>JADDQF010000105.1:19447-39244 GCA_016781505.1 bacterium | reverse complement strand
AAATCATTTGCACACCTAACAACAAAAATTGGAGTGTGGCGGTATAGCGCTCCGACGACAGCATGGAGTACAGCACAAACGCGCCAACCAACAACAGAATCAGCAGCCAGGCGGGAAAGCGACTCCACGGCAAGAATGGACGAGGTGTAACCGGAACCAGGTCACCAGTGCCAGTACTCATGGTAACTCCTAGCTACGAGTTGGCAACAGGAGCGAGCGCAATGCTCGCTCCTGCCCATCAACAGCGCCACGTTCAGCGCCAAGTTCGTGCGTAGGCCTTACTCTTTGATCTCGTACTTCTGCTTGAGCTCATCGATCTTGCCGGACTGCTGCAGCTGCGCGAGCGCAGCATTAATGGCATTGAGCAATTCGGTATCGCCCTTTTGCACCGCAATGCCGTAGTCCTCGGTGGTAAACGCCTCGCCGACCACCGCCATCTTATCCCGGTACTGCTCCTGGCTGGTATAGTTCGCAACCGTTGGACCGTCGGCAACAATAGCGTCGATCGCGTTGTTGTTGAGATCCGAAAATGCCGCCGCAATGTCGTCATAGCGCTTCACATTGGCTTCGGGAACGCCGGCTTTGGTCAGCGCGGCCTGCTCGCCCGTGGTGCCCCGTTGCACACCGACCTGAAAGTTATTGGTCTTGAGGTCTTCGTAGCGCTTGATCTGGTCGTTGGTCTTGAGCGCAACCACCTGCTGACCAATGCTGACATACGGATCGCTGAAATCGACCTTTTGCTTACGCTCTTCCGTGATTGTCACCGCGGACATTACCGCGTCGAACTGTTTTGCAGCCAGCGCCTCGAAGATCGTTTCGAAGCTTGTGGTTTGGAACTCGGGCTTGAGGTTGATCAGCCTGGCAATCTCGGCCATCAAGTCTACGTCAAAGCCAACAATCTCGTTGGTCTGCGGGTCCAGCGACTCAAACGGTGGATAGGTTGAGCCGGTACCGATCAGGATGGCGCGGCCGCCCAGATCCGGCAAGTTACCGGTTGCCGCACCGCCCGCCGAGGCACTGACGCTACCGGCCGTGGATGCTGCGGTCGAGGCGCTGGCACCGCCTGCCGTGGATGCTGCGGTCGACGCATCTGCATCACTCGCTGCCGAAGCGGCCGTCGAGGTTTGTGCGCCAGTAGAGTCTGTATCCGTACCCGTACCTGTACCCGTGGCTCCGCCCGCAGCCAGCACCGTCAGCAGTGCGGCAAGCCAGAGTATGGTCAATACACGTCACATTGTTCTATCCTCCTTAACATCGCGCATTATAAAGCAAGATAGCGACCCAAAAAGACGCAGCAAGGACGTGCCCACGCACGCCCTTGCTGCACTCGCTCCCATGCATTACCCGGTTATGCGGCCTGGTTACTCATCCAGGCTCAGCACCGCCATGAACGCTTCTTGCGGGATCTCGACGCTGCCGACCATCTTCATCTTTTTCTTGCCTTCTTTTTGCTTTTCGAGCAGCTTTCGCTTACGCGTAATATCACCGCCATAGCACTTGCTCAACACGTCCTTGCGCATGGCTCTGACGGTCTCGCGCGCGACGACTTTGGCCCCGATCGCGGCCTGGATCGGCACCTCGAACATTTGGCGCGGAATCAGGCTGCGCAGCTTCTCCACCAGCTTGCGGCCCTGCGTTTGCGCAAACTCACGGTGAATAATCATCGAGAGCGCGTCGACGGGCACGCCATTGACCAACACGTCGAGCTTGACCAGATCGGCCCGTTGATAGCCCGCAAGGCTATAATCCAGCGAAGCGTAGCCCTGCGTCCGCGACTTCAGCTGGTCGTAAAAATCGATCACGATCTCGGAAAGCGGAATTTTGTATTTGAGCAGCACGCGCGTTTCTTCAAGATACTCCATCGCCTCGAAGATGCCGCGCCGGGTTGTGACCAGCTCCATCACCTGCCCGATATACCGCGTCGGCACGATCACGCTGATCTGCATCACCGGCTCCTCGATCTCGTCGATCTTGGATGGATCCGGCATATCGGAAGGGTTGTCGACAACCAGGATGTCGCCCGTCGTCGTCAGCACTTGATACTCGACCGAGGGCGCCGTAATCAGCAGGTTCAGATTATACTCACGCTCAAGGCGCTCGCGCACGATCTCCATGTGGAGCAGACCCAAAAAGCCCGCCCGAAAGCCAAAGCCCAGCGCCGCACTGGTTTCCGGCATGTACGACAGCGCGGCATCGTTGAGCTTGAGCTTTTCCAGGGCATCGCGGAGCGCGGCGTAATCGTTGGACTCGACCGGATAAATGCCGGCAAAGACCATCGGCTTGGCGGGTCGATAGCCAGCTAGCTGTTGTGCGGCCGGCCGACTCGCCAGGGTTACCGTGTCGCCAACCTGCACGTCGCCTACATCTTTGAGCCCAGTGGCAATATAGCCGACCTCGCCCGCGCGCAGCACATCAACCGGCGTCATCTGCGGACGGAATACGCCGAGCTCCAAAGCTTCAACCTTGATCGCAGTACCCATCAGCAGGATCTGCTGGCCCGCCCGCAGTTCGCCTTCCATAACGCGGATGTACGCAATCACGCCTTTATACGCGTTGTAGTGCGAGTCAAAGATCAAGGCCTGGAGCGGCTTGGCATCATCGCCACTGGGTGGCGGCACTTGCTCGACGATCGCCTCAAGAATCGCGGGAACGTTGGTGCCTTCCTTGGCCGACACGCGCAAAACTTCGTGGCCTTGCGCACCGATAATGCGCTCGATCTCGCCGGCAACTTTGTCAGGCTCGGCGCCCGGCAGGTCGATCTTGTTGAGCACCGGAATGATCGTCAGCTCGTTCTCCATCGCCATGTACACATTGGCGAGCGTTTGCGCCTCGATGCCCTGAGCCGCGTCCACCACCAGCAGCGCGCCTTCACACGCTGCCAGCGCCCGGCTGACCTCGTACGAAAAATCGACGTGACCGGGACAGTCGATCAGGTTCAGCTGATACGTCTCGCCATCCGACGCCCTATACGCGAGCTGCACCGCCTTGGCCTTGATCGTGATACCTTTTTCACGCTCCAGGTCCATGCTATCGAGCGCCTGCTCACGCCGCTCACGCTCGGTGATCGCGCCGGTTAGCTCCAGCAGCCGATCCGAGAGCGTCGTTTTGCCGTGGTCGATATGAGCGATAATACTGAAATTGCGTACTTTTTTTTCCATTGCGCGCGTCGCCGAGCCCCTTCAAGAGCACCTATAAAAAAGTGGCGTATCACCGCCACCATGTAAACGTATGGTTTGTGCTGTGTATAGTGTACCATAGCCGCTTGGCTGCTGGAACTGGAAACTGTGCGGGCCATGGCTGCCAGCCGCGAAGTACCAAGCTTGTTTAATCAGGGAGACGCATCAGGCTGGCCTGCGCAGACGAGCAGGCGGGCGTCGAGCTCCGCAGCCTAGGCGGCGCTGAACACCGACAAAATCACCAGCACCAACAAGCCCCAGCAGGCAATCGAGAAAAAGAACGGCCGATCCTTCAGCAGCAGCTCTTCGGGGGTGCCGCCCTCGCCTTTTTGGTAGATCAGATACAGGTAGCGAAACAGCGCATAGATCACAAACGGGATGGTCAGCATCAAGAACGGAAACGGCTCGCGCGGTACGCTGGGCGCATCAAAGGTAGCCAGTGAATACACCAGAATGGTGCAAGCAACCACAATCGTGATCAGATGATCCAGCAGCGTTGGGGAGTATTCTTGCAAAATCTTGCGGTGATGGGCGGCCTCACCTTCCAAGACCATCAGCTCGTTGCGCCGCTTGCCCAAGCCCAAAAAGAGCGAAAGCAGGAGCACGCACAGCAGCCACCAGGGCGTGATAAAGACCTGCAAGACCGCAGCGCCGCCCAGGGCACGCAGCACAAAGCCGCCCGCGATACAAAACAGATCGATGATCACCACATGCTTCAGCCGAAATGTGTAGGCGATCTGCAGCAGAAAGTACGCAAGCAGCACCAGGCCAAAGGCATACCAGCCAAAGGTATAGTCCGCCAAGAGCTGGCTTGTCCAGCTTTGCAGCGCATCAAACCCACCGGGACGGGGCAGCACCAGGCTTGATTCACGTATGCCGATCAGCCAGGGCAGCAGCAACGAGCTTAAGCCAAGCACCAGGGTAGCAAATTTGGCTAAGCCTGGCGACAGGCGACCAGAGGGCAGGGGCCGAAACTTCTTCTTGGGATGCAGTCGGTCTTGCTCGATGTCGGCCAGGTCATTCATCAAGTACACACAGCCGGACACGATGCAGAAGAGTATGAAGGCGAAGAGAACGCGTCCCAGCGCCCAGGGCTCTGTAAACAGATGCTGCTCCGCAAAGACAATACCGGCAAACACAAAGGCATTCTTAACCCATTGACTTGGCCGCATGCCAAGAATCAGATATTTCAACGCCTCGATGCCGGAGGACTGTTTGATCGTGACTGGTTGTTGCATACGGGTTCAGGCAGCTCCCTCGAGCATATGGGCGCATAAGAATCGTGCTTGCGATTGTACCGGGAAGATTGGGCTGCCGCAAACGCTACTTGACAGGCCATACGTGGCTGGGTATGCTCCTGCCTTACGCGTGGTGAGGACCTTTGTGGAAACGAGCATTAACGCCCGCAAACGTGACCGGCTGTGGCAGACGCTCAAACGTGTGCCATGGCGGCCACTGCTGTCGTTCACGGGCACCTTAGTGTTGACGCTGCTGTTGATTGTAGTCCCGCTTGAGATGAGCCATTGGGGCAACCTCGGCTATCTTGGCGCGTTCGGCCTGACGCTGTTGTCGAGCGCAACGATTGTGGTACCCAGCGCCGCCCTTGGCGCGGCCTTGAAGTTGGGTGCGGCTCCAACACTCAACCCAGTATTGGTCGGCCTCATCTCGGGCATTGCCGCAGGACTTGGCGAAAGCACTGGCTATATCGCCGGCCGCAGTGGCGCCGAACTCGCCCGGGTGCAGGAGCGGGCCAGCTACCAGCGCATCGCAGGGTGGGTGCAACGCCGCGGCGCACTCACGGTTTTTGTGCTTGCGGCCATCCCGTTACCACTGATCGACCTGGCCGGCTTGGCTGCCGGCGCAACCGGCATGTCTTTTTGGCGCTTTGAGCTTGCCTGTCTTGCCGGAAAAATAACGCGTTTTGTGCCCGTCGCGCTGCTCGGCCGTTGGCTCCATCTGCACGGCTGGCTATAAACCTGTTCGGCAAGGAACCAGTGATGCATCAACTATTGATTGCCAGCACAAATCAGCACAAGGTCGGAGAATACCGCGAGTTGCTCGCCGATCTGCCGTTTGAACTGGTGGGGCTGCGCGATGTCGGCATCACCGACGATGTGGCTGAAACAGGCACGACCTTTACCGAGAATGCCTTAATCAAGGCCGAAGCGTACAGCCAGCGGAGCGGAATGATCACGCTCGCCGACGACTCAGGCATCGAGATCGCTGCCCTCAAGGGTGCTCCCGGCATTCACTCGGCGCGCTATGGCGGCGTGACGGGTGCGGCGCAGCTCGCATTGGTGCTCAAGCAACTGGAAGGCGTGCCCTTTTACGAGCGGATGGCGCGCTTTGTATGTGTTATCGCCATCGCAGCGCCGGGGCAGCCCACGCAAACGGTGGCAGCAACGCTGCCCGGAGTGGTTGAGTTCGCGCCGAAGGGTGAACACGGGTTTGGCTACGATCCCATCTTTTATCTGCTGGAGCAGGGTATGACGATGGCAGAGCTCCCCGCTGCCGAGAAGAACCGCATCAGTCATCGTGCCCAGGCACTTCAAAAAGCGCGGCCAATCCTGCTGGCGCTGGCCCAAGCGTAACGCTGATCTGCCATACTTGCCCCAAACGCTCCTCGGCTGAGGGGCGTTTTTGACGTGCCGAAACCGGCCGTTAAGCACCTCACGGACTATTTCGGCGCGGACGACCACGCATTGACACACAATTTGCATCATTCTGGGACACATTTACCCGCTTTGGAGCAGGATACTGGCTTGAAAAAAGAACGGCTTGATGTAGAATAAAATTAAGCCTGAACGAGATGCTAATCATTGGCTGATGCGATCAATTCGCCGATGCCGTCAGCTTAGGAAACATGCAGGAGGATGGTATGGCTGAAATCCGTATCTTAACGCCCGAGCAACTCGAAGAACGCGAGCAAAAGCCGAAAGGCCGTAGTGGACGCCGCAGGAGCGATGAGCGAACACGCATTATTGAGGAATACAAAACCGCTCTGCGCGACGTTCAGCCCGGATTTGGCGGCGATGTGAACCTAGGCGAGGACGAGGAAAAACGGACCGTACGGCAGAACTTGAAAGCGGCTGCTCAAGAACTCAATATGGCGCTTGAGTTCCGCCCAATCAAGGACAAGTCACGCATTCATTTTCGGGTGATCACGACGGAGCAGGCTGAAGCAAAGCCGAAGCGTGGCGGACGGCCCCGCAAAAATCGAGCTGCCGAGTAGCGTGGCTGTGCGCGTGCAGCGCTAACGTTACAGCGCTTTGCACATCAGCAGCAGTGCCGGTACGCCAAACGGCAGCCAGGCCAGCAAGCCCCGACGTTGCCGGAGCACAATGTAGCCGTGGCGCGTGTACAGACGGCGTGCCCGCATATTCGTGGAGACAACCTCGAGCAGCACGCGCGACTTGCCCAAATCGCGGGCGCGCTGATGCAAAAAGTTGAGCAGGCCATCACCCACTCCCCGGCCCCGCCATGCCGCCGTGACCGATACGCTGTAGATATATGCCTCCACGCTGGATGGATGGTACGGAGGCGGCTCGGTCAAAGCGGAACGCAGATCCAGCAAGATCGACGAGCCGACGCCGAGCTCCTCAAACATAGCCTGCTCTTCGGCGCCATCGTAGCGGGGATGCAGCTCACGCGTGCGCAGGCCAGCCACGCCCACCGGAATGTTCGCGCTGTTGACGGCCACCACCATGCCACTCAGGCGGCCGGGCAACGTATGGATCCGCTCGATAAAGCGCCGGCCAGCCCGCTGGCGCAGCATACCACCGTACTCATGACCAAACCCTTCAAGCAGGAGGCCAGCAATTGCCGGTACATCCGCGCGCGTAGCAGGCCGAACCTCAAACGCGTCAGTCAACCCCGCGCCTCCATCCTGTTTGTTGGCATGCTCGACTGCCTGATCTTCACTCAACGCCATAGTTCTCCAGTGTACGCTGCTTAACGGCGCAATGCAAAGCCTTTCCGTCCCCGAAACGCGGGAGCATACGTAGTCGATACTTTTAGCTGCGGCCGGCGGATTGCTCCGTAACGAGCCCTTGCAAACGTGCCGCCGTTGCTTCTAGCCATGCTTCGTCCACCACGCCACTCGCCGCAGTCCAACAAAGCAAAACCTCCACGAAGCAGGTAGCCTCGTGGAGGTAAGTACAGCGGACGCTCAGCTCGACCTGAACGCTAGCTGCGCTCTTCCAGACCCCGCAGCAGCATTTCAGCCTCATCCGGGCCGAGCCGACCCTCATGCACCATGCGCAGGATAGCGAGTCGCTCAGCGTCAAGGTCAACTGGACGCTGCGCATTAGCGGCAGCCTGAGCTGGTTGTTCCGATCCATCCATGCGAATGGTTTGACCGGTGTACACGTTGCCCACCGGCGGCTCCGTCGTCGGGGTAGGCGGTACGGGCGGTGCTGGCTGGCGAGGAGTGCCGGGCCGACGGGGCATGCCGGCTTGCTGGCGTTGGTGCAGCGCCCGCTCAACGGCTTCCTGCGCCCGGGCAATGCCGCTAGCCGCCGCGGCCCGTGCTTCACGCTTGATCCGCTCGATCTGTTCAGGATCGAAGTTAAAATCTTGGCCGCTGAATGGAACGCGGCCCCGTGGTCCTCGCCCTCGCGGCCCAAAATCCATGCCGCGCATGGTTTCGCGCCCGGCTACCCGCACTTCACGCGCGATGTCCCGGCCAAGATTGCTCAGCTCGCGCGCTAGATTCCGCCCCATCTCTTCCAGCTCGCGGCCCAGCCCGCGCATTTCTTCCCCAAACGCATCCATCGACGGATGTTTATGCCAGGCATGCCCATCCTCGTCGACGGTTGTCCGCTGCGGTGCTGGACCGCCACTGAGCTCGAGGTCGCCGCCAACCGTCAAATACAGATGCGGCCCTCCTTCGCCAAAAACAAGCTCATGCGTTCCGGCTCGGCCGGCATGGCCCCATCCCTGGCCATGGCCCTCAACGCTGCCGCCAACTAATGCCGTCAGCCTAAACGCCGCTGTTTGTGGGAGTTTAATCGAAGCATCACCGCCGACAATGGCGCGCAAATTTCCGTCGGCCTCGCCGCTCCATTTGAGATCCAAATCTCCGCCGATGTGACCGAGGTTTCCGATGCGGCCCACCGAGCCAAGCTCCGCATCACCGCCAACGGCCTGGATATTCAAACGCTCGATTTTATCGAGCTGGAGGTCGCCGCCAATATTGCCGATTTCCGCCGACTGGCACTTGCCTTGAATTTCGGTATCGCCCCCTACTGAGCCTAGCTCAATGTTTGGCACATCGACGATGCTCACATCACCGCCTACGCTGTGGGCGACCAGCTTGGCACTTCCGTGGCCCGCGCCATCATGCTGCAGCATCGCGACCGAGCGTACTTCCACATCACCCCCGATGCCATACAGCTCAACCGAAGCCTGCTGGGGCAGCATGATGCTAAGATCGCGGGGATAGCCGGCGATTGTGACAGATGAGTTGTCATGGTGCACATAGCGCTCCAAGGTCTCGTCGGCGTCAACCTCCAATACCGCTGCCTGATGCCCAACGATCTCAACATCGCCGCCGCAGCCCTGCACCCGCACCAGGATCGTGGGCTCGATCTCCAAACGATAGGTTGCCATGGTTATAGCCTCCTTGTTACTCCAGCGTTAGTTCCAGCCGCTCGTCATGCTCGGCATTCTCCCAGGCTAGCTGCGCCACTCCTTGTTGCTCAGCCTGCGCCACCACCGCTTCCACCGACGCAGCGGGCGGCAGCAAGCGTGCTCCCAGCCGCTGCGCCACGCTAACCAGACTCACGGGCAATGTCAGCGCTACTTTGACTTGCCCATTGCTGCGATTGATAATGCGGAGGCGTAGGGAGCGTGGCGAGCCTGGCGCACCTTGGGAAGATGCGCCGTTGGTTATGGATACGTTGGGCATCGACTGCCTCCCGTTAGCTGGAAGATTGTGAGCGAGCGGCTTTGAGCCGTTCGAGTGCTTCCTCGGGACTCAGGTCGCCGCGGCCAAGTTGCTCCAGCACGTCCACTCGCCGGGGATCACGCGGTGGCACGGGCGTGTCGGTAAAGCCCATCGCGGCCGCAACTTCATCCATCCGGTTGCGGACGGTGTTGTAATGCACGCCTAGGTCGGTCGCGACCCGGTTCATGTTGCCGCGATTCTTGACCAACAGGCTGATCAGCTGCAGCTGCTCGCCCGACAAGCGCTTCAACAGCCCCAGCTCGAATTCACCTTCCACCGCGCCATGACAATTCGTACAATCCAGGCGCGTCGCCAACAGCTCACCTTCGCAGATGGGACAGCGTGTCAAAATTGGATAGGCCATACACTAATCCTTTGCATACACGACACTGGTTAAGGGGCGTAAACATGCGGTGCGGCAAGCAACCCTCAGCACTGGGTCAAGCCAACGCTTCAGCCCTGTCCGCTCCGCACGAGCGCGAAGTGCTGCCGCGTTGCCCGTGTCGCCAGCTCACGATCGATGTACAGTGCAACCAGACCAAACCCCGGCACGTCGAAGGAGTAGTGGACGTGGTCAAGCACCACCCCGGCGACGGCAACCAGTTCGTTAGGTAGCTCCTGTGGTTGGTTCCCACAGCCCCAGCCAGCGTTGCTCACGGTGCCATCCGGCTCAAGAATAACCATGGGTCTGCTCCTTCGCTGTGGTTGGCCTCGCCCCAACCGGGCTACCGTCCGAACTTGTTCCAGCCCGTGCATCACCATCACTTCTTCGATGTCAATATATTACAACAATGTTGTAGATTGTCAATACACTGATTAGCATTATCATTAAATCTCCTGCTCACATGCTGGATCGACAGGCGCTTTCCCACTTCGGTATAATGCATGCTTCGGAATGCAAGCGAAGCCGAGCTGCGGGACATAAGCCAGTTGACGGCGTACCCTGCTCGCCGCCACGATAGAAAGTGACAAGCGTGAACACGATCTTTGTCGCCATTGATGTAGAAACGACCGGCCTCGAAGCAGGGACCGACGAAATTATCGAGGTTGCCGCCGTTAAGTTTCGGGACACCGAAGTCTTGGAAACCTTTCAGCGGTTGGTTCGGCCGCGGCACAGCCTGCCGATCAAGATCGCCCAACTCACCGGCATTAACGCACAGGAGCTCGAAGCCGCTCCACCCTTTCATGCCGTTGCGCCCGACTTTGTCCGCTTTGTGAAAAGCTATCCGGTGGTGGGCCACTCCGTCGGCTTCGACGTACGCATGTTAGGCGCGCAGGGGCTGCGCTTGCCGCAGCTCAGCCACGACACCTTTGAGCTGGCAACGCTGCTGCTACCCGGTCAACCCTCATACAATTTGGGCGCGTTGGCAGTGGCCCTGGGCATTGCCCATCCCGAAGCGCATCGCGCCTTGGCCGACGCCGATGTCGCGCGCCAGCTCTTCACCATCCTGCTCCACCGCATGCAGGAGCTTGACGACGCCACCTTGACCGAGATCGTCGGCCTCGGCGGCCAAACGAATTGGGCGCCCCGCCTCCTGTTCGAGGCAATCGCCCGCGAGCGTGCCCATAGCGCCCTCCACCGCCCGTTAGCGGGCACGCCCACGACCGAGACACACACGCTGGGCGTTAGCTGGCGCGGCGTGAAGCCACTCGAAACAACGCAGCGGATAACACCGCTGGATCTCGATCAGGTGCGCCATTTTTTTACGCCCGATGGCCCGCTCAAGCAGGCCTTTCCCGGCTACGAACAAAGGGAGCAGCAGCTGGACATGACGCTGGCCGTGGTGGAAGCTTTCAATGCGGGTGGCACGCTCGTCGTGGAAGCGCCGACCGGCACCGGTAAATCGATGGCCTACCTTGTGCCGGCGGCACGGTTCGCGGCCCAACGCGGCCAGCGCGTGGTCGTCTCGACCAACACGATCAACCTCCAAGATCAGCTGTACTTCAAGGATATACCCACACTGCAGCATGTGATCGACACCAGTGTGATTCGCAATACGGGCGTGGACGCCGAACCTTTCACGGCGGCGCTGCTCAAAGGCCGCGGCAACTACCTGTGTTTGTACCGATACGGCAAGCTGCGGCGGCAAGAGCAGCCCACAGCCGAGCAAGCCCAGGCGTTGATCAAAATTGGGCTATGGGTGAAGGACACCAAAACCGGTGACCGGGCCGAGCTGGCGCTCGACGAACGCGAGGCCCGGGCTTGGTCCGACGTCAACGTCACGGTCGATACATGTATTGGGCCGCGCTGTCCCGAGTTTGAGCGCTGTTTCTTTTTTGGCGCCCGCCGCGCAGCGGAAGCCGCCCACCTGGTTGTCGTCAACCATGCGCTGCTGCTGAGCGATGTCAAGGCCGAAAACGCCGTCCTGCCCCGCTACGACCATGTGATTATCGACGAGGCGCATCATCTCGAAGATGTGGCGACCGACCAGCTGGGCTGGCAGTTAGATCAGGCCACATTGCTGCACTTTCTGGATGAGCTGTGGCAGTCAGGAGGCGTGCGGCTGCTGGGCGGCATCCTGTCCGAGCTGCCGAACTACTTCAAAAACTCCGCGGCCACGCCCCAAGACCTTGACAAGGCGGAAGGCTTTGCCGCAGCGCTGCGCCCGCTGGTCGATCGGACGCGTCATGCGACCTACGAGCTTTGGCGAGTGCTGCGCGCTTGCGTCGAGCGCCTGTCCAAGGAGAGCGGCTACGAGCAGCGCGTGCGGCTGACGCCCCAGGTGCGGAAAAGCCCCCTTTGGGCGGATGTGCAGCGGGCCTGGGAAAACGTCATGCTGCCGCTGGCGGATATCGGCAAAGGCCTGGAAAAGCTCGAAGCGCATATCAAGGGGCTGGAAGGCGCCGGGCTCAACGAATACGACGAGCTCATGCTGCGGCTGGGCATGATGGCGAACTGGGCGGTCGATACCGCGATTGGTGGGGCGAAGGTGGTCTACGGCGATGCGGAAGGCATTCAGTGGCTCGCCCTCGACAAGCAGCGCGAGGTGCTCAAGCTGCATGATGCGCCGCTCCATGTCGGCCCGCTCCTGGAGGCCAAGCTCTTTGCGGCCAAGGAGACGGTCGTGCTCGCCTCCGCGACGCTATCGATCGACGGCTCATTTGATTACGTCAAGCAGCGTCTCGGCCTGGACGTGGCGCCGGTGGACGAGGTGCAGCTCGATTCGCCCTTTGACTACGAGCGATCCACGCTGCTGTACCTGCCGAACGACATGCCCGAGCCCAATGAGCGGGCGTATCAGCGAGCGCTGGAAGACGCCTTGATCGAGCTGGCGACCGCGACCGGCGGCCGTATGCTGGCGTTGTTTACCTCGAATACAGCGCTGCGGCAAACCTATCGGGCGATTCAGGAGCCACTGGAAGAGCAAGAGATCGTCGTGCTGGGCCAGGGGCTGGATGGCTCGCGCCGGTCACTGCTGCAACGGTTCAAGGAACATCCACGCGCTGTGCTGCTCGGCACCAGCTCCTTTTGGGAAGGCGTGGATATCGTTGGCGATACGCTCAGCGTGCTGGTCATTACCAAGCTACCGTTCGCCGTGCCCACCGATCCGGTTTTTGCCGCCCGCTCTGAGCTGTTCGACGACGCCTTTACCAATTATGCCGTCCCGCAGTCGATCCTGAAGTTCAAGCAGGGCTTTGGCCGCTTGATTCGCTCCCGTGAAGATCGAGGGGTGGTGGCGGTCTTGGATCGGCGGCTGCTGACCAAGCGCTATGGCAAGCTCTTTTTGGGCTCGTTGCCGCACTGCACCACGCAGCAGGGTACGTTGAAGAACCTACCGCTGGCCGCAGCACGCTGGCTGGTGTAACCTGAGGACGAGTATGGGGGAGGCCAGTTTTGGGCCTCCAAGTAGCGTGAGCTGCGCACGCCGTGCTAAGATACAGCCGGAACCATGAGCTAACAACGAAAGGAGCAGCGATGCGGATCACCTATCAAAGCGCGCTCCATCTAAGCTTGCCGGAGCTCGCCGAGCTGCATACGGCCGCCTATGGTGGCGGTTGGGTATCCAAGCCCGATAAGCTCGCCGATATTTTTCGCACGCAAAACGTCGATCTCAAGCTAAGCCTCATTGCCTATGACGGCCGCCGGCCGGTTGGCCTGGCCCTGCTTGGTCGCCGCCGGGCGCATAGCTGGCTCTACGATTTCGCCATCGCGCACAGCCACCGCGGCAAAGGTTTGGGCACTCGCCTGCTCCAGACGGTGAGCCGGGAAGCCGCCAAAGCCGGCATCCGGGATGTTGAGCTGGATGTGTGGGAAAAGCGTGACGACGCGATTCGACTGTATGGCCGCGCCGGCTTCCAGCACGTCCGGACCTATCTGATGTTTCAGGCCACCGGCCAGCAGTTGCGCCTCAACGACAGCGATCTGCCCGCCGAGTGGCAGATTACCCCGGATTTGGTCGAGACGGTCATTCCCTGGTATGCGGCGGCTGAAGGTGAACCCGAGCCGGCCTGGGATCGGCGGCTGCCATCACTGCTGACGTATGGTGATGCCCAGGTCATGGTGCTGGTCGACGCCGAAGGCATGGCGGCCTGCCTGCACTATGCAGCGCGCCCGGCCGCTGGCACCGACCCGAACCGGATTCGCCCAATGTTTGTCGGGCTGCGTCAAGGCGCCGGGCTCCTGCACCTACGTGCCCTGTTTTATGCCGCTGCCCGCAATGCGTTTGGCCAGGCAGCTTCGACCACATTTCGGATTGCGCTTGAGCCGGAGAATAGCTCGCTCGCCAAACTATTACAGGACCTGGGCATGAGTGTGGCGGCGCGTGCCTTTGACATGCGGCTGCGCATGGCTTGAGTCTCGATCTGCGCTCAACGTTAAGCGCCAGGGTTGGTAGCCGCGGGAGGCATGGTAGCCACGGGCGGCTCGGGCGGAACGGCTGGCTCCGCGACCGCCGCAAGAGCCGCACCTGCAATACCGGCGTTGTTCAGCATCTGAGCCGGGACGATGGTGGCCCGCACCGTCAGCCGGGGAAAGAACTTATCGGCATCTTTGCTCACGCCGCCGCCAATAATGATCACGTCGGGCCACAGCAGCCGCTCCATCGTGTCCAAATACTCATCAACGCGCTCGGCATACTCCTTCCAGGACAAATTCTTTTGCTCACGGACCCGGTCGGCAGCCCGCTTTTCGGCCTCTTTACCCCTGATCTCGGTGTGGCCGAGCTCGGTATTCGGCACGAGCTGTCCCTTAACAAACAAGGCCGTGCCGATGCCCGTGCCCAACGTCACCATCAGGACCACGCCGTCAACGCCCCGCCCCGCACCCCAGCGGATTTCGGCCATACCCGCGGCATCCGCATCATTGATCGCCACCACGGGCTGACCAAGGGCCGTGGATAAGTCGCCTGCCAAATCACGGCCGATCCACGACGGGTCGATGTTAGCCGCGGTGTGGACAACACCGGCCTTGACCACGGCCGGGAACCCACAGCCAATCGGTCCCTGCCACGCGAAGTGCGCCACAACCTCGGCCGCAGTGGCGATCATCGCCTCCGGAGAGGCTGGCTGGGGTGTTGGAATCCGAAACCGCTCAGTCAGCAGCTTGCCTGTGGTCGTGTCTACTGGGGCACCTTTGATCCCAGAGCCGCCGACATCAAGACCAAACACATTCATGAGCAATCCTTTCAACTGCTGTTTCAACAGGAGCTTATTGCGCTCGGATCACGCGCTGATCAGCAATCGTCGCGCCGCAAAATTGCTCCAATAAGCGCGTGCATCGCTCAAGCGCCTGCTCAACCGCGTCGTTCAGGGCCTCGAACCCAAAAACCACAAACAGAACATGATCGGCGCTGTGCGTCACCATGGTCCGCTGGGAATCGGCGGTGGGACTGCCGAAAATACCCTGCGCATCGACCAATACCAGCCGGTTCGCCGCATTCACCGCAGGTTTGCCGATCGGCACGTACTGCTCATCGGGAGCAGCTCGTCGGACCACAACCGGCCCCACAATCTGGGCCGTATCGTAGCAGCCCAGCGCAAACCCGCTTTCAAGCGAGACATAGTTGTTGATATCGACGATCGTATTGATCTGTGGAAACGCGCGCTGACTGAGGACCCGGCGGAGCAGGGCTTCGTTAGCCGGACGATAATGGGTGGGATCGTCGCCGAGGGCGCGGTAGGCGCGGCGCGTGGCCCCAATTTCCGACCTGTCGGCTGCCGCTTTGCCGCTGTAAGCGCTACGTAGTCGTTCGCCAAGCTCCTGCAGCATCGACCACAGCGCGGGGTCATGCGCCCGAACCTGCACATGCTGCGCACACACAATGCCAAAGCGTGCGTCGGGCAGGACTTGCCGCAGTTCGGGATGGACCGTCACGTCCAGCATCTGCACTCCTTTTCAAAAACAGAGTCTACTGCCGCTATCATACCCGATCGCGCAGCTCCGCAGCAGGTTTTAGCAGCGCAGCAGCTGCCCGATCGCCGCCGATGATGGCGTCACGACCTTTTGGAAAATCTGCAACCGGGGATGATCATACCGGCGCATTATGCTATCGGCCCGCCGGTCGTCGATCGTCCAGCTACCGAGGTGGGGCTGGGCCGCGAAGCTGGCGCGCTCCACAAAACCGAGCCGGCCGTCCACAAGCGCCGCATAGGTACACGCGTCCAACCGTGTGGAGCCTGGCGGCAGCGCGTTGGAACCTGTGCCGCTATCATCGCGCTCCAACATCGTCACGAAATAATCGGTCTCCGCCAGCATAGCTGCATAGGTCTGCAACTCTTCCGACGTAGCCGCGGCATGGTTCAAGGGCGCGACATGATAGGCTTGCAGCGCTTCAAGTGGGAATTGCCCATCAAGCGCAGCATCCGTGCGCAGAATGTCATCGGCATGGAGGTGAGCGATCAACCAGCGGCTGGCTGTAACTCGTGGGTCCGGACCGCGGTATACATTGACAAGCCCGACTGAGCTAGCCAGCGCCAGGACCAAGGCTGTACCAGCTAACAACCGCAGCGTGCGCTGGCCAAAGCCAAAGCGGAGGCGCTGACTAAAGGTTTGCAGCAACCACGCGGCCGTAAGACAGAGCACGGGCACCAGCGGGACCAAGTCGTTCAGGTAGTACATTGGTCCACGACCGGCGACGGCAAAGGCTGCACCAGCGCCGCTCAACAGCGGCAGCCATCTGCGCTCCCGCCGCAGCCGACAGGCTTGCACCACGCCCGCGCCCCAGCCGACAATACCCAGCTGCATCAGCAGGGGACCAAGCCCCCACAACAGGATATAAAACAACGGATAGATGTAGGCAGGAGCACCATGACCACCCACAGCCGGAGCACGCGTGCCAGCCACGGCCACTGCGACACCAGCACTCGCCCAACCCGTGCTGCCCATCAGCAGGAGCATAAGCACAGCAGCCGACGCCAGCAGAGCCGGCCGGCTGGCTCGACGGACTGCAATCAGGGCGACGCATGGCGCAACAAGCCAGCCTGCAGCAGTTGGGGAGCTATACATCAGCACAAGACCTGCGATAACGCTTCCAAGCGTCGCTCGGATACCGCCACCAACAACCACACCCGTACTCGCCAATAGCAGCAGCGCCACCCACAGCGTGATCCATTGGGCCTGCACAGCGATATGGCTTTGCTGCACCAGCACTGGCGCGCAGGCGGCAAACGCCGTGGCGAGCAGCGCCCAGCGGAGCCGCAGCAGGTGCACACCGAGCAGATACACCACGGCAATCAAAGCGGTTCCAAGCGTGGCGGACCAGATGCGCCCGATCAGCAGGAGGTTCCAGCCCTCGCGCCAAGTTGTTTGGCCAGCAAGCGTGCTGAGTATTCCAGCTGTACCATGCAACAGCCGAAACCATAGCCCGTCACCGCTGTTGCCGATGATTGCTTGCTCCTCAGGGTGAAAGGCATAGCCATTGCCCCAGGCCAGCGCGTACCAGCGCAGCGCTGCTCCCAGCAACAGCAGCAGCGCGCAGGTTGGCCTTGAGCGCGCCCACGGCGTCGCGGCAAGCACACCAACACCTACGGTGGCTAGCGGCCCGTAGCGTAGCCAGGTGCCGTAATCAGCCACCGGCAGCAGGCCAAGCACACACAGCGCAAGCAAGCTCGACACAACTGCCCAGTCTCGGGGCAGCCGAACTGTGAGCACCATTAACAGCCCTGGAATGGCTGCCACGAGCAAAAGCGCTAGAAGGTCCTGGGCGGAGATCCAGCCACCACGCCCCAACACCATGACGTCATCGACAATGACCGGGCCGCCACTTCCCGCCGCCAACAGTATGCGTGCGTTTCGTTCAGATCGCGATGGGGCCAGAACTGCATAATGACGATAAGCGGAGTGGGTGGGCAGCATCACTGGTTGGTCAGAGGTGTCAAGCCTGCTAAGGCCGGCGTCCTCAGAGCGTAGCCGCAGCATCACCGACAACGCGCCGCGTCCATCCCTTAGAGGGAGGTGTAAGGTGCCGGCTGTGCTACGCCGCACAACCTGCCCGGTCTCACGCTCCGCTGGCATAAATCCGTCAAGCAGCACATGATCAACCGGATCGCCAATTGGGTGCGCGGTTAGTCGCGGAGGCGCGTAGCGGATGCCCAGGATCACAAACGCCGCGGCAGCACAGAGCAGGGCCAGGATCAGCCGTGGTTTCATGGTAGGATTATACAGATTGCACCAGGCCAACAGTAGAAGTACATTTGTGTATTCAGCGCCCACCGTCTGGGTTGGTTGGTGGTCAGGCCGCCAGTGGTTGGCAGATCATTTTGTCGGAGACTGCACTGCATGAGCGACCCAGCGCCCCGCATCCAACCAAAAATACAGCAGATCGTTGCCGCCGAACAAGCCGGATATTCACTACAGCACCTGGTGGCGGTGGCAGCTGACATTTCGGCTGAGGCAGCGTACGAGCTGATCGCCCGGGGCGCAGTTTGGCTTGACCGTCGCCGTGCACAACAGGCAAACATTGCCCTGCAGCCAGGGAGCCAGATCCAGGTGCATTTTCCACCAACTGGCACCTATGCGACCGTCTCGATTGGGCAAACAGATATTTTGTGGGAAGACGACTCGCTCTTGGCGCTTAACAAGCAGCCCGGCTGGCACGTCAACTACACGCCTTGGGACATGTGGGGCACGGTGCCCTGGGCACTTGCAGCGTTTCTGCGCGACCGCGATGGAGTAGACGTTCCGTTGCATCTCGCGCATCAACTCGACCGCGATACCTCGGGCGTTTTGTTGATCAGCAAAAATCCCGCTATCAATGCAGGCCTTCAACAGCTCTTTTTGCAGGGCAGCATAGCAAAGCACTACATCGCGCTGGCGAGCGGCGGCGTGGAGCAAACAACCCTTGAAGTAGCAACCGGGCATGGGCGGGGCCGCAATGGCTTGTTTCGCGTCTATCCGCTGGCCGAGGTTGGCCGCGTTTTGCCGTTCGGCACGCAGCGGGTGCGGGCGATGCGAACGCGGTTCACTGTGATCGCCCGGCACGAAGCGGCATCACTGCTCCAGGCTGAGCCGGTGACAGGCCGCACCCATCAGATCCGACTCCATCTGGCGCACATTGGCCATCCGCTTGTGGGCGATGCACGCTATGGCGGGCCCGGAGAGATTAGGGGGTACCGTGCGACGCACCATTTGTTACACGCCGCACGGCTTACATTCACGCATCCGCTCACGCTGCACCCGCTAACCCTCACGGCACCGCTCCCCCGGAGTTGGCGGGAGGCACTCGACAGGCTCGGGCTGCCAGAGCCAGGCCAGGACTAACACATAGGATTAGCCCTGGCCAGCGAGTTCCTACGCCGCACGAAACTCCAGTTCAACTCGGCCAAACTGCACCCGCGCGCCATTATGCAGCGGCGTTGGCGTGTTGGGCGCCAGACGATTGCCGTCGATCCGGGTGTAGTTCGTACTGTCCAGGTCCATCAGGGTCCATTGGCCGTTCTGCTCACGCAGAATCGCATGACGCCGACTGACGCCGCCAGCCTCGCCGCCATAGGGCGTTAGGTCGACCTGGGGATGAATGCCGCTAATCGGATCCTCGCGCCCGACCACAACCTCCCCGCCGCCAGGTGGCAGACTGATGAGCTTGCCGTCGCGGGTCAGCAGGTGCGGGCCACTTGTCTGCGGCTGGGCCTGGACCGGTGGTTGTTGCTCAATCGCCGGTGGTTGTGCGACTGGTGTGGCAACCGGCACGACTGGCGGCGGCGCAACGGGTGGTGGCAATGGCTGGCTGGGTACGGCACCAGCAGGCGTCGGTTGGCTGGGCGGAGGTGGCGTGCTGCTTGCATCATATCTTTGCCCCACAGTTCCACCGCCAGTCGCTTGCGGTGCGGGTGGAGCTTCCGCTTCCGGGGTGGAGGTAGCGGAGCGAACAGCCGCGGCCGCCGCAGCAGCTACGGTAGCCGCCGCCGCAACGGTGGCAACCGTGCCTAAAATACCCGAGCCAGACCGTGGCGCAGATGAGCCGGTGAGGGCCTGCAGCTCACCTTCGGAGGCCGATAAGTTGGCACGCGCCTCGTCCAGGCCTTGCAGGATCGCCGCCGGGGTGGCCGCGCCGAACTGCTGTTGCATCTGTTCCAGCTGCTCCACGACCCGGCGCTGCGTCGCAATGGTTTCTTCCAGGCGAGCAACCTCGGCCGGATCGACGGACGGACGCGGCGGTGGCAATGCGGCGATCTCGGCCTCGGCCCGCGCTAAGTTGGCACGCGCCTCGTCCAGGCCTTGCAGGATCGCCGCCGGGG
>JADDQF010000105.1:0-19322 GCA_016781505.1 bacterium | reverse complement strand
CGTCCAGGCCTTGCAGGATCGCCGCCGGGGTGGCCGCGCCGAACTGCTGTTGCATCTGTTCCAGCTGCTCCACGACCCGGCGCTGCGTCGCAATGGTTTCTTCCAGCCGCTGCCGGTCGGCGTCCGAGCTTGCAGCCGTGCTCGCGGGGGCGCTGGTCGTATCGGGTACTGGAGCCGCAGCCGGAGCAGCGGTATCCGGAGCTGGCGCGGAAGCAGCAGACGGCTCGACCAGCGTAGGCATTGTGGTGCCTTCGGTCGGCAGCACCGTTGAGCCGGACAGATCGCCGCTTGCAGCTGCGACAGCGTCGCTTTGCTGTACGGGGTTAAGCGCTTGATCGGCAACGGACGGACTTGCTGCTCCGGCGTCCGTGCCACCTGCCGCGGCGCCTGCGGCAGCCTGGCTCAACGCAGCGCCACAGGTGTCGCAGAAGCGGTTGGCAGCATCGTTCAACGTGCCACACTGACTACACGTGCTCCCTGCGCCTGCACCAGCGGGCGTACTTGCGCCAAGATTCGCATCTGTACCACTGACAGCTGCGCCTGTCGCCGGCAGCACATCCTCGCTTGCAACTGGCTGCGGTGGGGGCAGTGCTGCTCCACAATTGTCGCAAAAAGCGGTGCCTGGCACATTCTCCTGCCCGCACACCGGACAAGCAACACTGGCCGCCGTAGCACCAGCGGAAGCAGCCTCGGCCGGTGCTGTACCAGTGCTGGCACCCACCGGTTGCAGCGGCGCACCACACTGGTCGCAGAAACGGTTTCCGTCATCATTCCGATGCCCGTTCGGACAGATTAGGGCCATTGCATCCTCCTTAAGTCAATCCTGAGCACCTACTGCTCATACGTCAAACTGAGCGCATGATAGCACAAGGCGTGACTGTGCTTCGCAATTGGACGCAAGAATCGGGCACGCAGTTGCGTTAGCGGGCAATTAGATTACGGTGCAGGCCAAAAACGTGTAAGCGCGGACAGCAATTAAAGGGATAAAACAGGTTCGCGATCCGCAACCAGGACGACGGTTGTAACATTATCGCGGCCACCGCGTTGATTCGTGAGCTCGATCAAGCGATCACAGGCGGTCTCGGGCGTTTCGGCATCCGACACCACCCGTGCGAGCTCGTTATCGGCGACGTGCAGTGGCAGTCCGTCGGTGCATAAAAGGAGGCGCTCGCCACTGCGTAACGTGCGTGCAGTCAGCTCCGGCTCAACTTGGGGTGTAGTGCCTAGCGAGCGCGCAAGTTGGTGGCGTTGGGGATGCTGGCTGGCATCCGCTGGCGAGATCGCGCCACGGGTAACCAGCTCCGCCACCACGGTATGGTCGGCGGTGAGTTGAAAGATGTGCGGACGCCGCACGGCGGGACGCACAACGTACGCTCGACAATCACCAATATGCGCGATCCTAACTCGGCGTGACCAAACAACGGCTACGAGCAGCGTAGTGCCCATGCCCGCCAGCTGGCTCTGGCTGTGCGAGCGATCATGCACAGCACCGTTCGCCGCTTGTAAGGTTTCCGACAACACCATCTGCCACTGCTCTTCGCTGGTTGGCACCTGCACCAGCAGACGCGTTGTAAGGGTCTGCACCGCGGTGCTTACGGCTAGTTGACTAGCCTCGGCTCCTGCCCGAGCCCCACCCATGCCATCGGCAATGGCGATAATGATCGCCTGTTGGCCCGCGATCACCAGCTCGTGCACAGCACTGGTATCTTCGTTCAAGCGGCGTTGACGTCCCGTATCGCTCCGTTGCGCATACTTGATGGCGAGTGGTGAATGTTGAGCCATACTCACTTCGTGATTTGCAGGATAAATGCGTCGCTGATTATAGCACTCGTCTACCGCTCATCGGCTCAGATATGCCTGATGGGTTGCTGACGGGGGTGCTACGCTCGTTGTACCTTGTTCCAGCTGCCCGTTGGATATGGCAGACCATGGCAGGTACCGCCATGAACGGTTTTATCTTTTTGTTGACAACAGCATTCTTTGCAAGTATGCTGAACATAGTTCAGTATAGGCGTACCCACCATCCCTGGTTTTCCACAATCAGATGGCAGCATGTCGGCAAGCAAGGCGTAGCCGGCACAGCTGTGGTAGTTGACTTCAGCTTCGCGGCCGCAAGACTGCTCGAAGTTTCCTCATGCATAAACTAAGCGAGCATAATCCGACTGCACGACCCATGGCGTCCTTGGGGCGCACGGTGCGGCGCTGCTCCGGTTCGGAGCTGACCCGCTCGCTATGGCCACGCAGGCTACAGGTTCCTGGGAGCGCTTGGCCATCATCCTTTGGTCCCTGTGCCGTGCATTTGCTTGGCCATAACCTGTTGGGAACCATGCTAGTCGGGAGTACGTCAATAGCGAGGATGAACGCTCTAGCCGGACATGGATCACCCACCCGTGGCGCGTGTCAACGTTCGGCACTTAAGAACGGAGGCTTTCCGGTACCGCACCGTGCCGGTGCATGTATGTTTATGCTGCGCCGAGGGTGGGTGGTGGCCAAAGGAGGGTTCGGTGTGGAAGTTTTTCGTGGTGCTGATGCTGTTCACGAGCGTGCTGGCTGGTTGTGCTGCTCCGGCTGCCACACCCAACGACGATGCAAGCGTGGCTGTGCCGACGAGCAGCGCAGATAGCACCGTCGATAACACAGCAATCAAGGTTGGCGGGCTCTTCGACCGTACAGGTGCAACTTCAGATGTTGGCATCGCCTACGCCAATGGCGTCCAAGCCTACGTTGACTGGCTCAACAGTAACGGAGGGATCGATGGGCGGCCGATCGATCTGATCGACGCCGACTACGCCTACAAGGTGGAGAATGCCGAGCGGCTGTACTCGCAATATGTCAACACCGAAAAGGTTGTGGCGATTATTGGCTGGGGCACGGGTGACACCGCGGCGCTCAGCCCGCGGCTCGGCCGCGACCACATCCCCTTTATGTCGGGCTCGTTAGCCGAGACGCTGACAAATGTGGCCAAGGCGCCCTACAATTTTGTGGTCGGCGTCACCTACTCCGACCAAATGCGCATTGTGCTGCAATACCTGTTGCAACAGCGCAACAACGCCCAAGACCTCAAGGTTGCCTTCCTGTACCACGACAGTCCATTCGGGAAAGCACCGGAAGCCGCGCTCGACGCCATTGCGGCTGCCAACAATCTGAAGGTTCTCAAGGTCGCGATGCCGCGTGGTGCGACCGACTTAACCGTCCAGATGCGCGAGGTCCAAAGCTTCGGCCCCGATTACGTCGTGATCCAGAACACGCCGGGGCCTGCCAGCCTCGCGCTCCAAAATGCAAAAACCTTAGGGCTCAACACCCAGTTCATCTTGCTGAATTTCGCCGCCAACGAGATGCTGATCGCCGAGGCAGCCGATGCGGCGAATGGGGTGATTGGCGCGCTGCCCTTCGCCCCACCCCATGAAGAGGTGCCAGCCGTCAAAACCATCAACGATCACCTCCAGCGCAAGCATCAGGGTGCGCTCACCGACCCTGACAAAGGGTTGGTCTTTAGCCAGGGCTGGACGATTATGTCGGTGATGGCGGAAGGGATTCGGCGCGCGGCGGCCAAAGGCCAGATCAGCGGCGAGACTATTCGGACCGAGCTGGAAGGACTCCAAGAGTTCAGCACTGGCGGCATCACCGCGCCCATCACCTTTGGGCCGCAGGATCATCAAGGAGCGAGAGCTCTCCGGCTGTATCAGGTTCGCGACGCAAAGTGGATCGCCATAACCGATTTTATCGAAGCCAAGCAGTAGGCGATTGCATGTATATATGCGCACCAACCTCGGAACAGCCTTTCGCGCTCAACCCGACGTTTAGCGCCTCAACCGACCGCACGCTACTGCCCTGCAGGGGGGCTTCCAGAGCAGTGTTGGGCACGTTCACCTGCGCTGGAGCAATGAGTGTCCGGTCATTGCCGTTGGCTGCTGAAGCTGTAAAAAGTCAATCACGGTTGGCGCAATATCGGCGAGCTTGCCGCCAGAGCGCAGCGTGGCTTGGCGCAGCGGCGAATCGTCGGGCACAAGCACCACACACGGCACGGGATTGGTTGTGTGCGCCGTGTGAGGAGCGCCCGTTACCGGATCGACCATTTGCTCAACATTGCCATGGTCACAGGTGATCAACATCCCGCCACCCTGCTCCCGCAATGCATCCGCAATGCGCCCCAAGCATGCATCCACAACCTCAACCGCCGTAATTGCAGCCGGCAGCACGCCCGTATGCCCCACCATGTCCGGATTGGCAAAGTTCATCACGATTACATCATAGGTATCGGCCTTGATCGCTTCGATCACCACATCGGTCACGCCGGGCGCGCTCATCTCTGGCTGCAGATCGTAGGTTGCCACTTTAGGCGATGGAACCAGCTTACGCTCTTCGCCGGGAAAGGGGACCTCACGTCCGCCGTTGATGAAAAACGTGACGTGGGCATACTTTTCGGTCTCGGCGGTATGAAACTGGGTCAAGCCGGCATCGCTGATCACTTTCGCCAGTGGTTCTTCCACATCCTGCGGCGGGAACGCCACATGCACGGGCAGGCCTGCCTCATACTCCGTCAGCGTTGCAAAGAATAGATTTTGCAGCTGCGGCCCGCGGTCGAAGCCGTCAAAATCGGGCACGGTAAAGGCCTTGGTCAGCTGGCGTGGACGGTCGGTGCGGAAGTTGAAAAAAATCACGGCGTCATTGTTCTGCACCTTGGCGGTCGGCTGACCATCCTCCATAATAATCGTCGGCAGAACAAATTCGTCGGTCACAGCCTTGGCATACGACTGCTCGATGGCCGTAATGGGCGCGGGTGCGGACTCACCCTCGGCAAACACAAGCGCCCGATACGCCTTGCTGGTCCGATCCCAACGCTTATCCCGATCCATGGCATAGTAGCGGCCGGACACCGTTGCCACCCGTCCGATGCCCAGCTCCTCCATCACTCCCAGCAGCTCGCGCATGAACGGGATTGCGCTTTGCGGCGGTGTATCCCGACCGTCCAGAAACGTATGCACAAACACCTGTTCCACGTCCTGCTGCTTGGCCAGTCGCAACAGCGCGTACAAATGGCTGCTATACGCATGCACGCCGCCCGACCCCAGCAAGCCCATCAGGTGGAGTTGCGAGCCATGTGTTTTGGCATGAGCGCACGCCGCGAGCAACGTCGGATTGCTGAACAGGGATTGATCACGGATTGCTTCGGAAATTCGGGTCGAGTCCTGATATACCACGAAACCGGCGCCGATATTGAGGTGCCCAACCTCACTGTTGCCCATCTGGCCTTCCGGCAGTCCAACCGCTAACTCCGACGCATCCACGGTGGTGTACGGATAGGTCGTGGCCCAGGTCGCCATCTTGGGCGCGTTAGCAAGCTGTACAGCATTGCCGTCGGCGCGTTCGCTGACGCCCCAGCCATCGATCACACATAGCACAAAGGGTCGTACACGTTCCATGCATATCCTCCTGCAAAGCGATTGAGCCTAGCGTTGGCAGGCAGATTGTACGCAAGAAAGGACTGGCTGCCAAACGCGAAGGGACGACCTCCTACCCACAGGTTTGGTCGTCCCCTGCCATATGTCCGTCAGCTACGTTATGGTGTTGCCGTTGTGGTCGTGTCAAGCTCCGGCTCCGCTGTACCCTCGGCCGGCACTACGTTCGTCGTCTCCGGCGTCGTATCGACCGCCGGCTCAGCCGTGCCTTCGGCCGGCACCTCGCTTGTCGCCGCCGGCGTTGGCGTTTCAACCGGCACTGGTGGCTCAACCGTCGGCACAGCCGGCGGCGAAGGCAGCTCGACCAGAATTTCCACCGCGCCAATCAAGGGCACGTCGCCTGTATCCGCTTGTTGCAGATCGGCCGGTGTTGCTTCTTTGGCGCGTTGCAGTACCGCCTCGCGGTAGCGCTGCCCGGATTCCTGGGATGCAAGCAGATCAAGCACCTTCACAATATGCCAGCCAAACTGGGTCTCAAATGGCTCGCTGATCGCTACTTCTTGATCCCGAAACTGCTGTTCCAGCGCCCACGTCTGGCTCACAAAGGTCGTATCAAAGGGAGTACCGTCGTCCGTGACGCCTTGCTCATTGAAGGGCGGCAGCATGCCACCACTTTCGGCCGCCCCTGGCTCTTCCGAAAGCTGCCGCGCAAGTTGCGTAAAGTCATCGGCGTTTGGGCAGCGTCGCTCACGGGGCACAGTCTGGTTGCCGGGCGAGCCGCACAATTGCTCGAACGTCCGGTAGGCCGTGACATAATCCTCCTGCGACTGGGCAGGATCTTCCTTGGCCGTCCACAGAATATGGGCGGCTTGAATCTGGTCTTGTTCCGCCTCGCGACCGGCCACCTCGTTGATGGTCAGCTGCTCGGCTAGAAAGTTCCGAAAGGCCGTGCCATCCGTGAAGCCAAAGGCTTTCGCACACTCATCAAAGTATGCCCGCGTGTCTTCACCCGGCCCTGGTGGAGCTTGCTGTACACGGCTGCCACAGGCCTGGGGATTTGTGCGCACATTTTCAACAAAAGCCTCAACTTCTTGGGCTTCCGCAACAATATCTCTGTTCCGCGCTTGGCGTAAAAGCAACTGGCGCGTCAGCAGCTCGTCCAGCACCGGCGCGGCGGGTGCCGCCTGACCGGGACCACCAAACAGCTGGCGAAACTGGTCAAGCGTTGCTTGTGAAATATACTCTGTTGTGCCATCCCGATACGTAATTCTGGCGACGGCGTTTTCAGGACCCGCGGTGGGATTAAGCGCGGGAATGCCGCCTTGGGTGCTGGTGCAGCCCACCAGGAGCAGCGCAAGCGCAAGCACCAGCCGTACATATGGTCGAGCCAAACGGACCTCCTAGAACACAATTAACTGCGTATGATCGTTCTTGCGATATTCTACTACGTTAAAGCGCAGGCGATAACAGCCGCACGAACACCGAGCACCGCCATATCCGCAGCCTTCAAGCGGCGAACAACACAAACCTCCTCTCCAGACACGGAAGAGGAGGTTTGAATTCGGACACGTAGAGTCAACTAAGCGCGCGGCGGCGCAAGCATGTTGCCACCGAAGCCGGCAATAAACACACCGAAAAACACGGTCAAAAAGCCCGCAAATCCGACCGGCACTGAAACAACCGGGTTCGTCTCGTAATACAAACCAACGGGTGTTACCAGAATGCCGAAGAGCTGCATGGCCAGTCCCAGCCGAACCATTAAGCGTGCCCCAGGCCGGGCCTCGTTGCGGCCCCAGGTGAACCGCGGAATCACAGCAACGAGGACCGAGAAGGCAAGCACGACCAGCAACATAAAGACTTTTTGACCGATTACGGGGATGGTGATGTTAGCCAAGAACAGGGCCCAGACGATGGAAAAGCCGAATACGGCTAGCCCTACGACCGTAAACAACAGCACATCACGCCGGTCGGCAATGCGGGATGAAGAAATTCGTGCGAGCATAGCACCTGCCTAGATACTGGGAAGCCGACTCATGCAAACCAGGTGCGTGAGCCGGCTCGGTCGCGATAAACTTAAGGCGTGCCTGGCGAGCCAGGGCCAGCGGGCGAGTTTGGCGCGCCCGGATTGTTGGGCACACCGGTTGGCACCGTGGTGCGCTCCGTCCGTGGTGCGCCACCCTGCGTCTGGTTCTGGAGCTGTTGCGCTTCCTCGGTCAACGTACCGTCACGGTTATGCGCCTTGAGCCACGCCGATAGCGCCTCATACTCCTCGTCGGTAATTTGGAACCCGGGCATCACGCCGTAGGTCTCGCCGTCCTGGGGCTGGATGTGCTCATTCTGATAGGGAGCTGTCCCTTTCAGGATCCAGTCTTTGACATTCTCGTCGTTGACCGGCCGACCGTTTGGCAGCTGTTCGCCGTAGGCTGCCGTGCCGCCAGGCTGAAACAGACCACCAAGGCCGGGCGCCTGCGCTGCCGACTTCTGGTCGTTCATGTTGTGACAGCCATTGCAGCCCTTGTTGGTGAACACGATCTGGCCTTGGCTCACCGGATTCGCATTCGGATCAGCCGTCGGCGCCATCCGTGTGGCTTCCAGATTGGCTGCGAGCAATGCCGCATCGGTCAGGTTGCCCTCGTTCTGGTTCGTACGCCACGACAGCACATAGCTGGTAATGTTCTCGATCTGGTCTTGGCGCAGCGTGCCCTGCGCGCCAAAGGCCGGCATCGGCGCACCGCGCACACCTGCATACAGCGTCGCCTCGATGTAGTTGCGCAGCGTGCCGTACTTTTCCTTGATGCCGTTTCGGGCCTCGAAGGGCGCCGTTCCATCCTGACCGGGCGTCATGTAGCGGTAGGTAATGTTGTTGAGCTGTGGTGCGCCGTTCGCGACTTGCCCTTGACCCGCCAAGCCATGGCAGGCGGCACAGTACTGCTCGTAGTCACGCGCGCCGCGCTCGATGCGCTCTGCCACGATCGCCGCATCCGATTGCGGCAAGCGTCGGCTTTCACCGATAAAGATGATGCCGAGCAAGATCGCCGTTCCGAGCGAAAAGAGCGTAGCGATCAAAATGTTCCGTGTCATTGTCTTCCCTTAGCTTATGGACCGGGCACGCCAACTGATGTTGGCGCGCTCCACCACATTCTGCTCGTTAGTCTTGGGCATCCCGCGGCGCGGACGCATTTTCTTCCAGGTTGTTGCCAAGGTGCGAATCGCGATGGAGGAAGTCGGCCTGCTGGCTGCGGCTATACTCAGGCTCGCCTGTCGCAGTCGTACGCGTCACGACTTCACCGGTCTCTTCGTTAACCTCGGTCGCCTCGAAGACAAGCGTCACGGTCGCCTTTTTAATCGCGAGCTCTGGTTGACCGTTCGGGCCCAGGACAACCTGCGTTTCGCCGCCTTCCTCACGCTGGAGGTAGGTCCACGGCTCGATCGCCAGGGTCGCGGTCGGGTTGCGGAAGCGGTTGTCGATCTCAACCCAGTGCTGCACATGCTCGCGGAACTCGTCGAACAAGTGGTGCGTTTCAGCCGACAAGCTTTCTTCCGGAACCGGGTTACCGTTTGAGTCGGTGATGGTGGTGGTTGGATCACCGCCGATCGTCGCCTTGACCTGGTACACAACCGGTGTGCTGGGCAGCTCGCTCCACGTCACATGGTCGACAATCCCCTCACCCTCGATCGGCACGAAGTCGGTCAAGATCTCCTGGCTACCCGTCTGCTGAATGCCGTAGGTCGGCCATCCGGCGTACGAAACATAGCCGAGGAAAATCAGCGACAACACCCCGCTCGCCAGGGCAACCTTGCGGTCGGCGAAGCGCCGCGAAGGATTGCGATCCAGATATGGCAGGAACATCGGCACCAGCAGCACCAGCGGACCAAGAATCAGGCCGAACAAGATCTTGTCGCCGAACTTGAGCATACCCTGAAGCCACAGAAAGTACCAAGGCGCCTTGGTGTGCTGCGGCGTCACGCCCGGATTGGCATGGCTTTCAAGATGCGCGTCCCAGAAGAAGTAGTTGATGGCCACAAACGCAAAGGTCAGCAGCACAATCAGCGCGATCTCGAAGAACACCTGATCGGGCAGGAACGGAACTTTGCGCCTGGTCGGCTTGCCCCAGCCGCGGGGGTTGTCCGGCGCGAAGAGCTCGTGGATCGGCGAGATCTCCTGCTTGCGCACCGCGTAGTAGTGGATGCTGATAAGCAGCAGCGTCAACATCGGCAGCGCAAAGATGTGCAGCAGATAAAAGCGCAGCAGCGTGCCCGCGCCAATGTCAACGCCACCACGCAGCAACAAGTTCGTGGCGCTGCCAAAGAGCGGCGCGGCTTCCGCCATGGACGAGCCGATCGTCACCGCCCAGTAGGCGAGCTGGTCCCACGGCAGCAGGTAGCCCGAAAAGGAGAGCACCAACGTAAGAATCAGCAGAATAACGCCGGTAACCCAGATGAATTGGCGCGGCGCTTTATATGATGCGGTAAAGTAGGTCCGCAACATATGCAAGATAACCACCGCCACCATGACGTGCGCGCCCAACCGGTGCATGTTGCGTAACAGGCGACCTAGCGGCACGTCGCTGATAATTTTCTGCATGTCGGCGTAGGCTACCAGCGGCGATGGTGTGTAATACACCATCAAAATAGCGCCGGTGATCGCTTCCAACACAAAAAAGAAGAACGACATCCAACCCAAGCCGAACGTGTAGTACCACGCGGTGGCTTCAAGCGGGAGCGCGCGCGGACGAATGTGATACCAAAAGCTGTTGGTATGCACACGCATCCGCGGATTTGGACGAGGTGCTGCTTCACCCCGAATGACCGAGCGCCATTCGGCAGCACCCATCGACGGGAAGATTGACCGGCTGGCTTCGACCAACGCACCCTTCAAACGCTGGACCGGCCCTTCAGGCCGTCGAGCTGGCCTAGTTGCCATACATGCTCCAATCTAGCAACTTGTCAAACACGTTAACGCAGGAGACGAATTAAGTTAATCAGCTCCGCTATGCCGGAGCACCCGTGCGCCGCTGGCCGGTATCAACCGTGATCGTACCGTCCTGCGCCACCTCGATCACAAACTGGTCCAGGTTACGCGCGGCCGGGCCACGCACATAGTCGCTGTTACGCTCAAAGGTCGAGCCATGGCACGGACAGATAAAGCGATTTTCCGCCGCCTGGAACGGGATCAGACAGCCAAGATGCGTACACACCTGGTAGATCGCCTGAATCCCCTGCTGCGCAACGACGCCTTCGGCCGTTTCCACTGGTTGATCGACCTTTACGATATAAAACTTGCCAGTCGGATTAAGGTCCGGCGGGTCGGCGGTGGTGTAGTCCGCGGCCTTTTTGGCGAGGGTAAAGGTACCGCCGAACTCACCCTCCTTGAAGCGGGGATACGCAAAACCACCCGGCACATTCTCTTGAATCACTGCGGGCGTGAACTTCGACAAGAAGGGATCGGTGGATGGATCGGGCTGCACCAAAGTTGCACCGGCCGTAGCCAGCGTCAGCGCAGTCGAGCCGACCAAGGCATACGCCAGCGCTTCGCGCCGTGTGAGCTTGATCCGTGATTTGCGTACGGGCGGCGGCTGATCGGGCCGAGCTTTAGCCGCGATCGCCTCCGCCTCCTCTTGGGTAATAATGCGCCTCCCTGCGTTTCGAGGCTCAGATTTGACGGCCATGCGCGGACTCCTTCATTGCTGTGTCACAGAACCGGTGCGCTGAATGGCGTGCCGCTAGCACTCCTCAGGCCCCAAAAAAAACAGATGTTCGCACTCAAAAACGTAAAAACATACGACCGCGCCAGCAGGCGCCCGCCGCAACGGCATTGTAGCATAGGTCATTTATGGCTACAATCGGGTTTTAAGTGTAGCCTTGCGCTAGGAAAGCCACAGTATTATTCAGGATCGAGATACCACAGCGCGCGATACACATCATCGCGCACGGCACAGTGCGTTCTGATTTCGCCAAGGTACGAGATAGCAGTAGCTTTGCCGCAAGTTGGGCAAGCATACAGATCATAGCGAAACCGTTCGCTCACAGGATTGGCAACCGTGACGTTGATCTCGGCGGGCTCGATCGCGTGCGCCCCGCACCAGGCACAAATCACGTCGTACACCGCCACCCAGGTTGAGCGCCGAAACAGGCGCTTGTACTCCAGCGCTTTATAGCTGAAGCGAAGATCGCGGCCCCAGCGTGCCAGAGCTGTGGTACGCTCACAGGCTGGACAGCGCCCCACCGCATGTTCCATCGCCACCTGGGCATTGGCGATATGCACATGCTCGCTGACTATCAGCAAGCCGTCTGCAAAATTACACCACGCGCACCGGGTATCAAGTACCTGTTGTGTTGTTGCCATTGTCGCTCTGCCTTGCTGCGTCGCCGCGGCTTTGGGCTTGATGCTCGTGGAGCGCATAGATCGCTGCGCGTTGGTAGCCGCAAACGTGTTACCGCTTAATTATACGCTGTATTGTGTTTCCGTAGAGCAAAGCTTTTAGGTTGGCACTGCTGTTATCCACATTTAGTGGAAATACTGGGGAAAACACTCCTATATCTAGGAATCTTTACAACCGAAATCGGGCTGGTTTTTTGAAAAACCGGAACCCAATCAACGCTTTGTGTACGATAGCACCTTACACTCCTGTTAGACTAACCCCGCTCAAAATAAAGGTATCAAGCGCTCGGCTAAAGGTTATCCACAATTTCCAGCATCCCAAAGTGTATAATATTTTTTCCGCAATCTTTCTGTAATTCACTGCTGCTTGACATGAACCAAAAAGCTATGCTAGCATGAAGCCATCTAGATATAGGATAATAACCTGCTAAAAAATGCTATATGTAGAATTATGTCACTTAGCACGACTATTTACGTCTACGCTGTAGTACGACATAACGTTTTACATTAAGTTAGTTGAATCACGACCATACAGGAGGAGCATGATGGCAACGGCAGACCAACGGCGAGCCGCACAACAGAATGGCAACGGGCACGTCACGCCCAAGTCCAGCCTTAACGAGCTTGGCGAGAAAATTTTCCTTGATCGTTATGCGCTCAAAGACATGACCAAGCAATCGCTCACCGTTGGCGATACGGTCATTGTGTGTGTGAACCAGAAGACGCGCCAGCGCGAGATCGGCACCGTTCTGGGCATGAACAAAGGCCGTGTGACCGTCGAGCTCCGAGATGGCACCGTTACCCAACAGGGCGTTGAGGACGTCGACAAGCCCTTGGAGACCGAACCAGGCCAGATGATGGATCGTGTGGCGCGGGGAATTGCGGCAATTGAAACGACGCCCGAAAAGCAGGCCGAGTGGGAAAGCAACTTTCGCTGGCTGCTCGACGACTGGAAGTTCGTACCGGGAGGCCGCATTTTGACGGCAGCAGGCACGGATCAGCAGTTAACATTCTTCAACTGCTACGTGGTACCGTCACCCCAGGACTCGCGCCGTGGCATTGTCGATACGTTGTCGCAGATGATGGAGATTATGTCGCGCGGCGGCGGCGTGGGGATCAACCTGTCGTCGCTCCGGCCCCAGCACGCGTATGTCAAAGGCGTAAATGGCCGTTCCAGCGGCTCCGTCTCGTGGGGCGGGCTGTATTCATTTGTGACGGGCTTGATCGAGCAAGGCGGCTCCCGCCGCGGCGCTCTGATGCTGATCCTCAACGTGTGGCATCCCGACGTGCTCAACTTCATCAACTCCAAGCGCGAGATGGGCAAGATCACCAACGCCAACATTTCGGTGGGGCTGACCGACGCCTTTATGGAAGCCGTGCACGCCGACGCCGACTGGGATTTGGTCTTTCCCGATCCGCAAACTCCCGGCTATAACGAGGAGTGGGACGGCGATATCGAAAAGTGGCGCGCGGCCGGCAAGCCGATCAACGTCCACAAAACGGTCAAGGCCCGCGACATCTGGAATAACATTGTTGAGAGCGCGTGGGCCAGCGCCGAGCCGGGCCTGTGGTTCATCGACCGCGCCAACAAGATGAGCAATAGTTCTTATTTTTCCCCGCTCATTTGTACTAATCCATGTGTAACCGGCGATACGCTGGTTTATACCGGTAAAGGCCTGGTACGCGCCAAGGAACTGTTTGACAGCGGCGCAAATGTGGATGCGGTGATCGACGGAAGGTTCGGACATGCACAAACAACCACACCAGCTACACATGTGTTCCAGACCGGCACAAAACAGGTGTTTCGGCTGCAGACCAAGGAAGGTTATTACCTACGGGCCACCGCAGATCATCGCATCATGACGTCGCAGGGCTGGGTCGAGCTTAAGCATTTACAGGCAGGGGATAAAGTCCATATCCTCAACCGCAAGGGTGGCTTCGGCAGCGAAGGATCGTTGGAGCTTGGGCGTACACTTGGCTGGCTGATTGGTGACGGCACAATCAAGCAAGACCGGGCAGTGCTGTCGTTCTTTGGAGCAGAGAAGCAGGAATTAGCACCGCTCTTCGCGGACCACGTCAATACACTCGTTGCCCCGCTGACAGCTACACCACGGACGTATCAAGTCGGGGTGGTAGCCGTGCAAGGCCGCGACGAAGCACGCGTGCAATCAGAACGCCTACTGAGTGTTGTCGAACAGTATGGCATGGTGGAGCAGAAGCATCACGTGCCGAACGCTGTCTTCAAAGGCAGCGAAGCAATGCAGCGCGGCTTTCTTCAAGCCCTGTTCACAGCTGACGGCAGCTTCCAGGACGGCGGTGTTAAGGGTGGCAGTGTCCGCCTAGCCTGCAACTCCGTGGAGCTGTTGGAAGGCGTACAGCAAGTTTTGCTGAACTTCGGCGTAGCTAGCCGCATCTATCGCAACCGACGCGACGCCGGCTACCGAGATATGCCTGATGCCCAGGGAGGACTTAAGGCATACTGGTGCGAGGCCCAACACGAACTTGTGATTTCCAAGCAAAACATGACCGTGTTTGCGAACGAGATCGGCTTCTTGATGGACTACAAGCAGGCCGGCTTGCAGGATTACATCGGACGCGGCAAGCGTGGGCCATACGCCGAGCACTTCACAGCCACGGTCGAAGCAGTGACGCCGGATGGCATCGAAGCGGTGTACGACTTAACCGAACCGTTGACACATTCATTCATCGCGAATGGTATTACCCTCCATAATTGCGGTGAACAGCCGCTTCCAGCCTGGGGAATTTGCAATCTTGGCGCGATCAACCTTGGCAAATTTGTCCGCCATAATCAAGTTGAATGGAACGAGCTGCGGCGAGCCGTGCGCGTATCGGTGCGTTTCCTCGACAACGTCATCGACGCAACGCCCTACTTCTTCGATGAAAATCAGCAGCAGCAACAGCGGGAGCGGCGCGTTGGTCTTGGTATCATGGGCCTGGCCGATATGCTGATTCGTCTCAAGATTCGCTATGGCTCCCCGGAGTGCATCAAATTCCTGGATCAGCTCGGCGAAGTGCTGGCCTCAGAAGCGTACTATGCGTCGGCCGACAACGCAGCCGAAAAAGGCGCCTTCCCGATGTTCGACGCCGACAAGCTGCTTCAAAGCGGATACATGCAAGCCATGCCGGAAGCCGTCCGGCAGGCGGTGCGTGAAAAGGGACTGCGCAACGTCACGCTGCTCACCGTTGCGCCGACGGGCACGACCGGCACCATGGTCGCAACGTCGACCGGTGTCGAGCCCTACTTCTCGTGGAGCTACTTCCGCAAGAGCCGCCTGGGCGTGCATGAAGAGAAGGTCGCCGTAGCCGAGGAGTGGGAGCGCGCCAATCCGGGGCAGCCGCTGCCCGACTACTTCGTCAATGCCATGGAGCTAACACCCGTAGAGCACGTCAACGTGCAGGCGGCGATCCAGCGCTGGATCGACTCTGCAATCAGCAAAACCTGCAACGTGCCCAGTGAATATACGGTGGAGCAGACGCGCGAGCTGTACGAGTATATGTACCGGCTCGGCTGCAAGGGCGGCACGATCTACCGCGACGGCTCACGCGACGAGCAGGTGCTGAACCTGAAAAAGGATGAGGAGCAGAAGGCCGCGGTCGCTGCCGCGCAACCGGCAGCCGAAACACCCAAAAAGTCGCTGGCCGAGCTGTGGAACCAGCCCAAGATTCGGCCACGGCCCAAGCGGTCGCGCGGCGTGACGGTCCAGAAGGACAGCCCGCTTGGCTCCGTGTTTGTCACCGTCAACGACGATGACGAAGGCGAGCCGCTGGAGATCTTTGTCACCGCCGGCAAGGCTGGCTCCGACGTGACCAGCATGGCCGAGGCGCTGGGCCGATTGGCATCGCTGGTGCTGCGGGTGGCATCGCCGGTAACGCCCAAGGATCGGCTCAGCCAGATCGCCGGGCAGCTGAAGGGTATTGGCGGCGCGCGCTCGATGGGCTTTGGCAAGGACCGGGTCCGCTCGCTGCCGGACGCGGTTGCGCAGGCAATCGAGGAGTGCTGTACCACGGAGGACGCCGTCGCCGAGGTTGTCACGAACGGGAACGGCAATGGCCATGTGCAGGTGCAGCTGGCGCTGCCCTCGATCCGGGCCGACCTGTGCCCGAGCTGCGGCGAGGCCTCGTTTGTGCACGAGGAGGGCTGCATGCACTGCAACGCCTGCGGCTTTAGCCAGTGCTGATTGAAGGAGCCGGGTAATTTGCCTCCCTATCTTGGAAGCAGGATCGGGAGGCAACCGCTGCCACACATCGTTGCAGCTGCGCAATGCAGTACTGATGTGTACGGCTTCACGGCTCGCAGCAGCGTCTATATACCAAACAGAACTCGACTGTCAGCGCAGGAGGATCGCTTTGAGTAGCTCATCTCCGACACAGTCCAGCCCAGCGCGTTACCCGGAGCTGCGCGGCCAAGTTGCAATCATTACCGGTTCGGCACGCGGCATTGGCAAAGGCATTGCCGAGCGCCTGGCCAGCGAGGGCATGCGGATCGTCGTCAACAGCAACGAACCGGACGCCGTTGAGCTGACTGCCGCCGAGCTACGGCAGCAGGGCGGCGATGTGCTCGCGGTTACCGCCGATCTGAGCCGGAGCGATGAGGTGCGACGCCTGATCCAAACGACCGTCGCGACCTTTGGGATAATCGACGTGGTGGTCAACAACGCCGCCGATCTGCGGCGATACAATGTCTTTGACGTCGATGAAGCGATTCTCGACTACCAGCTCGCGCTCAACATCAAAAGCCCGTACCTCTGCGCGCAGTACGCGGCTGAGGTTATGCGCCAGCAAGGCCACGGCAATATTATCAGCATCAGCTCGGTTGCCGGGACGCGGGCGCACTGGCAGGGACTGCCGTATGATGTGACGAAAGGCGCAATTGACTCGATGACGCAGGCGATGGCGTTAGAGCTGGCCGCATTTGGGATCCGGGTTAATGCGGTCGCGCCAGGCCCGATCCGGAACAGCCGGGCATTCCATGGCAATGCCGAGGATCTCCGGCCTTTTATTGAGCGCGTCCCACTCGGACGGATCGGTCAGCCCGCCGATATCGCAGCGGCAATTGCCTTCCTGGCATCTAACGAGGCCAGCTTTATTACTGGCCAGGTGATCTATGTCGACGGTGGCTTAACCGCGCAGCTGACCCCGAAGAATAGCCCAATTTAATCCAGCACGAGTGCGAACTGGGCCTGTATAACAGACGTGCGCCCCTCCACCAGCCGCAGCACCTCCGGACGGGGGACGTTGCTGTCGGCCAGCAGCCGAGCGATCCGGTCGGCTGCTGCCACACCTTGCCATGACTCCACGTACTATGGCGTCCAGAGCGTACCGTCGGGCCAGCGGCTCTGCGTCCACTCGATCGGCTGAATCGTGATCGGGTACTTAGCAGCTTGCTCCTCGTCAAGCTCAATACCGAAGCCCGGCTTGTCGTTCGGCCACAGGAAGCCCCCCCGAAGCTCGGGCGTACCGGGGAACACCTCGTACAAAGCCTCGCCAAAGTTGATAACTTCCTGAACGCCAAAATTATGGCACGCCAGGTCCAGGTGCAGGTTAGCCGCATGACCAACTGGCGACACGTCGCCGGGGCCGTGCCAGGCCGTACGTACCCCGAATGCCTCGCACAGGGTCGCGAGCTTGCGAGCCGGAGTAAGGCCGCCGAGTTGTGAAATATGCGCCCGAATGAAATCGATCAGTTGCTCGGCGATCAGCGGCCGCCATTCCAGCGGATTGTTATGCAGCTCGCCCATGGCGATCGGGGTTGCGCATTGCTCGCGGAGTCGACGGAACCACTCGATCTGCTCGGGCGCGAGCGGATCTTCAAGGAAAAACAGACGATACGGCTCCACCGCCTTTGCGAGTCGGATGGCATCTATCGGCGCGAGACGTTCGTGGATATCGTGCAACAAAAAGAGCTCAAACCCGATCTTGGAGCGAATATGCTCTAACATTTCAGGGATGGAGCGCGCGTATTTGTCGGGATCATAATATGCCCCGGGAAATTTGCTGTCGAGCTGATCCATGGCCTGCATGCGGTGGGTCGCCTGCGGCGCTTGCTTAACGGGTTGCGCCGTGAACCCGGTAATGTCCTTGACACGCCCCCCATACCCGCCCATCTGACAGCGGACGGCAAGAAACCCTTGCTCCTGATACTTGATGACGTTGTCAAGCACTTCCTGCGGATCGCGTCCGTCGGCGTGGCGATACACCATGGCCGCCTCGCGACACTTGCCGCCTAGCAGATCATAGACCGGCATGTTGGCCACTTTGCCTTTGATATCCCACAAGGCAATGTCAACACCACTCACCGCATTGTTCAGCACTGGTCCATTGCGCCAATAGGCGTTGACCATCATCATGTGCCATAAATCTTCAATGTTGGCGGGATCGCGGCCGCGGAGCAGTGGATCAAGATAATCATCCACCGCCTTAGCCACAAGGGTAGGACGTTGTGTGAAGGTGGCACAGCCAAGACCATACAATCCGGGTTGGTCGGTCTCGACTTTCACCACAACGAGGCCAATACCTTCCGGTGCGGTCAGGATCGACTTGACTTGCGTAATTTTCATGAAGTTGTCCTAGATTGATCAGGCCACAGTTCGTGTTTGGCTGCGGGCGGATGGGAGACGTTGTCCGAGCCAGGATACCACTTAATTTGGCTGATGTTTCCAGCCCAACAGTCGTTCAGCTTTCGCACAATCAAAAAAGCCCCGATTGTTGCTGAGGTCGCCCCGCACCGGCACGTCCGCAAAGAATTCCTGCTGGAGTTCACGCGAAGCCACATCCATCGTGGTTATTGGCGCCACGATATACAGCGCCTCATGGCCTTTGAAATCGGCGGTAAGCGACAGCAAACATGCTTCAGCCGCCGCGTCAAGCCGAGTATAGCCCCATAACTGCTTCGCTTGTACCCCACTCAGCTTTGCCCGCCAAGCCACCGTCGCTGCGCGCTCCGCTACGATCCCGTGGAAGCGCAAGCTGGTGATGCTCATGTTTGCATAGCGCCGCGCGAATGAGTCAGCCTGTTGCTCACAGATCCACTTCGACAAGCTGTAGGGGTCTTCGTTGTAGGTGGGATGCGCTTCGTCAACTGGCAGGTAGTCGAAGCGGGGGGCACGGCTGTATGCAGCACCGGTAGCGTTGATACTGGAAGCTTGGCATACTCGATTGATCCCTAACGCTGCCGCTGCACACAACACATTGTAGCTGCCCACAACGTTGTTGTTATGTACCACATGGGCAGGATGCCCGGTTGGCGAGGGGATCGCCGCTAAATGCACCACCGCGTCGCAGCCGCGCAGCGCCTGCTCAATATCAGGGTAGCTGGTGATGTCGGCTTCGACGAATGACAGGTCCGGCTGGCTTTCACCCGCAGGTGGTCTCGTGCGATCAATACTAACGACACTATGTCCTTGCACCAGAGCTAATTGGCTCACGGCGGAGCCGATGCGGCCACTCCCGCCGGTGACTGCGATGCGCATGGCGTTTCCTTGTTAATGCCTCGCTTGGAAGGGAAACATCACTGTCGGCTT
>JADDQF010000066.1 GCA_016781505.1 bacterium | reverse complement strand
GGTGCGGGAAGAACGTCGGTCGCATTACGCAGAACGACGACAGCATTGCTGCTGTCGTCGTTCTTCTTCATCAACAACACGGCAGCCGCGATGGCATACCGTAATTTAACATAGCGCTTTCGGTTCGAGTATAGCAGGGCGTCCAGAGCGCCCGTAGTACATCTGGCTACTCGGGCTCGTATCCGCTGGGCTTGTTGCGACGCGCCAGGGCAACCGCTGCCGTGCGCACACCAGCCGCTATGCTCGAGATTTTGATCAGCGGTGTTACCACGCCCTCGGCAACATAGGCCGTTGTATTCTTGGTTGCCGCCGCCGTATCCTTGACTTGATCAAGCGCCTGGCTTACCTTCGGCACCACCGTGTTGTTGGCAAGATCGCGGATCGCAAAAACCGCGCCAATCAATGCCGCCAGCAGCGCAATTAACAGCAGTACCGAGAAGACTTCAAAGACGGCGAGCACAACAACCGCAACATAGGCCGCAGTTTGCCACGCGTCAAAATACGAGATGAGACCGACCACAAGGGCAATAACGAGCACAAGCCCGCCCACACCGATCAAAATCCATTTTTTCACCGCGCATCCTCCTGCAGCGATCTGGTGTTCTGGAAGCCATAAAGCGCGTCGGCGATTGTATCATGCGCGCCGGATTGCTGCAATTCCTGCAAGCAAGAGCCACGCCACCACTGTGGCTTCAGGGATCGCTAAACCCCCGGGCGCCGGCAGCTGCTTGAGGAGCTGGACACCGGTGGCCCAGACGAGTAAACAGCCGGCAGCACCGCCGATCAGAAAGAGCGGCAGATGGAGCCAATGCCGACCCCACAGGATATGCGCCAGGGCGCCATACACCAGGCCCAACAAGCCGCCCAGAAAGGCGCCCGCAGCTAGGCCTGCCACTACACCAGCTCCGCAACAGGCTGCTCGACGGTGATCCGCCCGCCGCCAAGGGCTACGTCGCCAGCATAGAGCACGATCGCTTGCCCGGGCGTCACGGCGCGCTGGGGCGTGTCGAAGCGTACCAGCAGCCGGCCCGGCTCGCGGGGGGTAATGGTCGCGGGCACGGCCTGAGCATGGGAGCGGATTTGCGCGTCAGCGCGAAACGGCGTTTGGGGCCATGCGCCGCCAACAAACGAAAACGCCTCGGCCACGAGCTCCCGGCGGTCCAGCTCGTCCTTGGTACCCACAATCAGCAAGTTGCGCGCGGAGTCGAGCTCGATCACATACAGCGGCGTGCTGCCCGTGACTCCCAGGCCACGCCGCTGCCCAACCGTGTAGAGCGGCAGGCCGTCGTGCTGACCCAACACCGTGCCAGACCGATCCACAATCGGCCCGGGCTTGAGCGCATCCGGCCGCTCCTCGCGCATAAAGCGGTGATAGTCGTTGTCGGGAATGAAGCAGATATCCATGCTTTCCGGCTTTTGGGCCGTCGCCAGGGCACGCGCAGCCGCCATCGCCCGGACCTGAGCCTTGGAAAAGCCGCCCAACGGGAAGATCAGCCGCGCCAGCTCGTCCTGCTGCAGCATGTACAGCACATAGCTCTGGTCTTTGCGCAGCTCAACCGACCGCCGCATCCGAAACTTGACACTCGCCGCCGCAAGCTGCCTATCAAGGGTCGTCGGGGTAACGGCTTGCCAATCGCCGCCCGCCGCCGTCCACTCCGTTTGCACGTAATGACCGGTCGCCAGATAATCAAAGCCGAGCACCTGCGCGCGCTCCAGCAAATAGCGGAACTTCAGATCCCGGTTGCAGGCGAGGCACGGATTGGGCGTAGCCGCCGCGGTGTACTCGTTGATGAAATAGTCGATCACATGGCGGCGGAACTCGCGCTGGTAGTTCCACACATAGTAGGGAATGCCAAGCTGAGCGCACACCGCGCGCGCGCCCGTGGTCATCTCCAGCGAGCAACACTGCGACTCCAGCAGCCGCTCGTCGTCGCCCTCCCAAAGATGCATGGTCACCCCCGTTACGTCGTGTCCTGCCTCCTTGAGCAGCGCCGCCGTAAGCGAGCTATCCACCCCCCCGCTCATTGCCACCAGAACTTTAGCCATAGCTTGTTATCTCATGCAGGCCGCACCACACACATCGGCGCGGTGATCGGCTCTCTTTTGCGTAGCTGCTTATATTTTACCAGCAACGCGGCGCGGCTGCTGCCGATCAGTCTGCACAGAGCGTCAGCGACACGGCTTGAACACGCGCCAACACTAGCGCCAACGATTGACTGCCGCCACCTCAAGCAGCGCCAAACGCAGCCGAAACTCCCACCGTTGCGGATCGGCGTCGTAGTTGGCGATCCAGGCGTCCAGGCCGCCCGCGCGGGCAATGTCGTCGCCGTAGCGGTCGGGCGTTTCCCACTCCAAGCCTTCGGTTGCCGCATAGCCGATCACGAGCTCAGGCACACGGGCGAGGTAGAGCGGCCAGGCGCAGTCGTTGCCGCTGGAGGGCTCGGGCTGTGGGAGGGCCAGCAAGGCCTCCCAGGCCCGCCGGCTAAGGCCGCGTGAAGCCGCTGTCACATCCAGTGGCTGTCCGAAGGCCAGGCCAAACGCGTGGTTGATCAGGGCCTCGGTGTCACGCTGCACCCGGGGATGAGTGGCAAATGCGCGGGCGGTCCGGCCCAGAATTAACAGGTCATGGCGGGGGATGGCCTCGACCACTTCGCGGAGCTCATCCGGGTACGCCTCCGCCCAGTGAATCAGCCGATCCCAGTCACACAGCTGCAGATGCGCTGCTCCACCGCTGCTCGCCCGGCGGATGGTATCCAAGCGGGTCAGCCCCAACGTATCGATGTCGGCCGGCTCTGCCTGCCGCTCGACGCGCAGGCCATGCTCCGCAAGCGTGTCCACTGTGCGCTGCCCGGTCTCCGGCGAGACAAGCACAAGCATCTGGGCATACAGATCATGAAGCAATGGCAGAACGCGCAGCGCCTGGGGCAGCATCGCGTCGTCCGGATCGTGGTGGGTGGCGGCGAGCCCAACAGGGGGCCGAGCAGGCGCGCGATCACTCATTGTCGGCTCGCTGTGGCGTCCCTAGCGCCTGCCGAAATTCTTCGATGGCCACGGCGATGCCCTGCTGGTGCTTGAACACACTCGACCCGGCGACAAAGCAGGTAGCGCCGGCTTCCGCGACTACCCTGACATTGCGGGCCGAAATGCCGCCATCGACCTGCAGCACAACCTCCTCGAGGCCATGTCGATCCAACATGGCGCGCGTCCGGCGGATCTTGTCCAAGCTGCTGGCGATGAACTGCTGGCCGCCGAAGCCGGGATTCACCGTCATTATCAGCACAAGGTCAAGATCGGCCACGATTTCGTCCAGCACGGAAAGCGGCGTGGCCGGATTGAGCGCCACACCAGCGCGCACACCCTGCTCCTTGATTTGATGCACGACCCGATGGAGATGCACCACGGCCTCGGCATGAACCGTAATGTGTTGCGCACCCGCCGCCACAAACTCGTCGATGTACAGCTCGGGATTGCTGATCATCAGATGGCAATCCAGAAGGCAGCTTGTCACGGGCTTGAGCGCGGCGACAACCAACGGCCCGAACGAGATGTTGGGCGCGAAATGGCCGTCCATGATATCCGCCTGAAACCAGTCTGCGCCAGCGGCTTCGGCCGCCTGGACTTGCGCCCCCAGCTGCGCGAAGTCGGCCGCCAGAATCGAAGGCGCGAGCAGCAGATCACGTCCGTTGAGTGTGCCTATGGGCATGGTAGCTCCTCAATCATCGCCGATGGTCATGCTGCGCCAGAATGGCGTAGCTCGTCCAGCACGAAGCGGTACACCAATGCACAAGCCGGACGGTCGCGTGACCATCCGGCTCATTCTACTCGATCTCGGCCGCGCTCGACTACCCGCCGTAGACCAACCGGACGACCTCGGGCGTTACCAGCCCCTCGATCAGGGCCGCCAGCAGGATCAATGGCAAGCTCACCAGGCCGAACACCTTGGCGGCATTGGCCAGCGCCCACAGAATATTCTGGCCGATGGTGAAGCCGCGCGGCGCATACAGCAGGGCAGCGCCAATGCGGATACCCAGCGCCGACGACAGCACAAAGGTTGGAAGCAGGATCAGACCATGGGGCAGCACGTAGGCCAGCACATAGATCCATGGGCTGCGTCCGTGCGCCGCGTACCACGCCGACACATAGCCGATCTGCGCAAACTCCGCCGCCGGCACCAAGAACGCAAAGATGCCAAAGCTGAACAGCGACAACACGTTTGAAAACAGACCGATGCGCAGATTGGTAGCCGCGATGCCGGCCGCGTTGAACAGCGACGGCCGAGGCGCTGTGCCGATGCTGCGCTGCAAAAAGTTGTCGAGCCACGCTGCTCGATAGGCGCCAAACGCGAATACGCCAAAGACCAGCCCGGTCATCACCGCCAAAAAAACAACCAGCAGCGCCGCGCGATACTCATGCAGCAGCGCCGGGAAGTCGCGGCGATAAAAGCGGCGGAGGGAAAACGAAGCGGTGTAGCGCTCGGGAGCGACGCCAGCGGGCTGAAACTCTTTCAAAAATTGCTTAAACGTCCACCAGATGCGCTTGGTGCTGAAGCCGGCGTGTTCGCGGGACAAGATCTCTTCGCGGTTGAAGGAGTTCATGCCGGTTCGCACCAACATCACGGCAATGGCGAGCAGCGCCCAGAAGATATTCCACAGCAGCTGCGGCTGCTGGGCGATAATCACCAACGCTTCCAGCTGAACCACGACCGACATCGGCACCAACACAAATGATGCCAGCAGGTTAGCGGCGCGCACAGTGGTGGTGTGCGACGAGATAATGACCGCACCGGCCACCATCACGATCGCTTTGACCGCAATCAACGCCACCATCAGCCACATTAAGTCGATCCGAACGCGGCCCTGGACCGCTGCAGGAGCGGCGACGTTGTACCAGAAGGCGAAGGTTGCCATCGCCATCAGCGCCGACACCAGCGGCGTCAGCAGGGCCGCGGTGAGCTTGCCCAGATACAGCTCGCCGTCGCTCATCGGCATCGCCAGCAGCGACTCCAAGGTGTTGCGTTCCTTCTCGCCCACAAAGCTTTCAAGCGCCGTAATCAGCGAGAACGACGCTGGCAAAAAACCCGACAGCAGCAGGCCGAACGGGATCAGGCGCGCGACCGAGCCGTTGTCGCCGATGAAGCGGATCGCGTACAAAGCAGCGGACAAAATAACCGTTGGAACAATAAAGGTCAGGATAATGACCGGAAAGAGCATGCGCCAGTCGGTGAGATTATCGCGCATCTCACGGCGGGCCACAACCCGAATCGGGAGCAACGTCATACGCCGATCTCTTCCACTTCGGAAACGCCGGCCATGCGTTCTGGCTGGCTTTCACCCACGATGCGCAGATACACTGACTCCAGCGAGCGCGGCACTTCGCTCAGCGACACCACCGGCGTGCCGGCGTGATGGAGCCGCCGCAGCAATGCGGGGTTAACCTCGGCCGCGCGGCTGGTGCGATAGCGCAGCCATGTATCGCCATAATCTTCGACCTCGACCATGCGGCTGATCTCGGACACTTCGCCGTTAAGCACACGTGCGGTTCGCACTTCCCACAGCGGATCGCCCAGCAGCTGTTGGGTAAGCTGCTCGGATGTGCCCTGGGCAACAATCTGGCCACCGCGCACCACCGCGATATAATCGGCCAGCACTTCCGCCTCGGTCAAATTATGCGTACACAGCACAATCGCCCGCCGCGAGTCCCGCAAATCGCTGATCGCATCCCGCACGGTACGCGCGCTCTGGGGGTCCATGGCCGTGGTGGGCTCATCCAGAAACAGCACGGCGGGATCGTGGATCATGGCCCGAATCAGGGCAACCTTTTGCTTCATGCCCTTGGAATAGCCGTCCAGCTTGCGGTCCCGAGCGCTCCACAAGTCGAAGCGCTTCAGCAACTGCGCCGCCCGCGTCGCACAATCCGTCCGATTCATGCCTTGCAGGCGGCCAAAGAACATCAGGTAATCGACGGCGGTCATGCGCGCATACAGCCCGGGATACTCGGTCAGCAGGCCCACCTTATGCCGGACGAGCTGCGGCTCCGTCTCGACATCATGGCCAGCGATCCGCGCCGTACCCTGGCTGGGCTTTAGAATCGCGCTGAGCATCCGCACAGTTGTGGTTTTACCTGCTCCATTCGGGCCGAGCAGCGCAAGTACCTGGCCCGCGGGCACATGCAGCGAAATGCCGCGCACGGCATGGAACTGACCAAAATATTTATGCAGGTCGTTGGCTTGTATCATCCAATGCTCCCGAAGCAATGCGGCAACGCGCGATCCACGGAGGTGGACTCAGCATCATGGTTAATGATACCGCGTTTGGGGCAACCCTTCTATATGCAATTGGGCTAGCTCGGCCTAGGAGGTCAGGGACAAGTCGCTAGAGACCGGCGTTGAGGAGGTTGCCTTGACGAAGCATCCCGCGAGCTGAGATTAACGGGCCAAAGCCATGGTCATCGATCAGCCCGGCACCGTTGCGCTGTTACCAAAGCGTCAGCTGTTCCACAATCGGCTGTGCGCGCAGGCGCGCAACCACTTGGGCGGCATCACCGCCGAAAAACCGTCCATCCAAAGTCACAAAATGACGCGCCTTGGTGACGACGACGCCCAGCTTGCGCAGATGCTGCAGCTCACGGAAACGGACGGCGCTGCGCAGGGCGAGGATGCGCTCGACGCTGATCGGGCCGATGCCGGGCACGCGCAGCAACGCTTCGCGATCAGCGGTCTGGACATCGATCGGAAACTGTTCCGGGTGTTGGAGCGCCCAGGCGAATTTAGGATCGAGCTGCAGCGGCAAATTATCGTCGGCCTCGAAGGGCAGCTCGCTGGCATCAAACCCGTAATGCCGCACCAGCCAGTCGGCCTCCTGCAAGCGCTGCTGGCGCACCCATGGCGTGGACTCGTGCTCGGCCATGGGCGTGTTGGGCTGTGACCGAAACGCATTGAAATACACCCGGCGCAGCTTGAACTCGCTGTACATTCGCGAGGTCGCCGCAAATATTTCGCGATCGCTCTCGCCAGACGCGCCTACCACCAGCTGCGTAGCCTGACCGGACGGCAAGTTCCCCGCTTCCTGCTGCTCGCGGGCGTAGGCCATCGGCTCCAGGATGGTGCTCCAGCGCCGTTCGGGCGAGATGCGCTTCATCCGCGCGCCGTTGGGCGCTTCCAGATTAATCGACACGCGATCCGCAAGGGTCGCGGCCCGCTCCACTTCATCCGGCCGCGCGCCCGGCATCAGCTTAAGATGCACATACCCGGTGTACGCAAAGCGCACCCGCAGCAATTCCACCGTGTCCAACATACGCGCCATGGCCGGACGCACGCCGCCATCCACGGCCGAAGAAAGGAACAAGCCTTGCACATCGCCGGCTTCATGCCGCTGCATAAACGTCGTCGCCAGCTCTTCGGGGGTGAGGGTAGCCCGTGCGATGTCGTTGGAGCGGCGCAGCGGACAATACGGACAATCCCACTCACAGCTATTGCTTTGCAGCAGCCGAAGAAGCGCCATCGGCTTGCCGTTCGGGCCCCGGGTATGCTGAATGCCGGGCGATCCTCGCTTACCTTTCCGTTTCCGAGGCGTGAAACTATCACACGCCTCAAAGCGCGCATCGTCAGCCAGTAGCTCAAGCTTGTGTTCAAGATCCATCTGGTTCGTTCTTGCTAGCGGTGCAGCGGGAACGGACGGCAAAGCGTGTATGGCACACACGTTCTACGGTAGTTTTTCGTAATCATAGCACACTTCACCCAGGAAGTGGTGAACGCGGCAGCTGCGGGGAGAGGGATGGCTCCACGAGCTTCGCCACTTTCAGCTATCAAATACATTTGCATTCCCCCAAGAACTATGTTATACTCTCCGACGTCGCAAGCAGTGCTTGCGGGAGTGGCTCAGTTGGTAGAGCATCTCCTTGCCAAGGAGAAGGTCGCGGGTTCGAATCCCGTCTCCCGCTCCAATCGCCCGTCAGTGAATTTCGCTGACGGGCTTTTTGCGCCTGGTAGCTGATGCGATGGTCCCGTTGCAGTGGATATATCCTGGGCTCCGTCATCAACCATTGGGCGCAGTTGCACGCCGGAACAGGGCGAGGTCCACGCAGGTAGTCGTTTGCCCCGCAGCGCCTGGAGTCTACTGGTTTGGTTGGAGCCATTCGTCCAGCACGGCAAAACGCTCGACACGGTTCGACAAAAGATCGGGCGGTACGGGTGGTGCGGGAGCGCCTTCCACATCGTAGGCCAACACATTCTGGTACAGGGGCAGGCTGGGTATCAACTCAACCCAGCGGCGCTGGAAATCCGCATAGATTTGGCGGCGGGTCGGCTCGTCCTGCGTGGCACGGCCATCCATCAACAGCTGATCGATCTGGGCGTCGCGCAGACCAGCGTAGTTTGCGCCGCCGTCGGCCCGCGACGAGTGCCACAGCGCATACAGATCGGGGTCGACCCCCACATCGCTCCAGCTATGCAGGGCCATGGTAAAGTTATGGCTGGCCAAGGCAGTTTGCAGCTCACTGCTCGGCACACGCTGAATATCAAGCCCAATCCCGATCTCGCGCAGCTGCTGCGCTAGCTCAGCCGCCACCGCATTTGCCTCCACCGCGTCCGCAATCAGCAGCGGAAGCACCAGCCGCTGGCCGTCGGCCTCTACCCAACCATCGCCGTTTGTGTCCACATAGCCGAGCGCGCCCAGCTGCTGCTGGGCCGCACTTCGTCTAAAAGCCGGCAGCCGCGCAGCCGGCTCCGCCGCCCATGTTCCAGGCAGCACGGGGGTGTCCAGCAGCTGGCCTTGACCACCCAACACTTTGGTAATCAGCACTTCGCGATTAAGCCCAAGCACAAGCGCCCGGCGCAGCTGCAGCTCATCCAGCGGCGACTGCTGCAGATTAAAGGCCAGGATGGTGTAGTCGCCCAGCGGAGCGAGCAGGCGTTGGGCCCGGCGGGGCACATCGGGCAGGCGCTGGCCTCCGGTCGCGACAGTTGCCACACCTTGAACCTCGCGGCGGCTCAGCCCGAGCACGGCCGCCTCGGCGGTGGGATAAAAGCGGAGCACCAGGTGATCAAGCGCGGGCGTTCCGGGGTAGCCAGCAAACGGCACCAACACCGCTTGCTGCGCATCTAGAGCATAAAGCTTGTAACGACCGGTGCCGACCGGATGTTGAGTCCACGAAGCGGTCGGCCACTGCTCCGGCCGCAGTGTGCGGAACAGATGGGCCGGCAAAATGGGCAAACGCGCGACGCTGGGGAACGGGGCGAAAGGCGCGCTTAGCTGGAATTGCACGGTCCGCTCGTCCTGTTTTTGGACCAGCACATTGCGCCACAGCGCTGCAAGGGCCGGGTCACCCGGAAAGTTCGCGTTTTGCACACCACGCACGGTGTACAGCACGTCGTCGGCGGTGACCAGCGCGCCGTCGTGCCAGGTTCGGCCGGCTCGCAGCCTAAAGGTGTAGACCCGACCATCCTGGCTGACAGTCCAACGCTCGGCCAGCGCCGGCTCGATCCGGCCATCCACGCCGACGCGGGTCAGCCCTTCCAGAAGCAGAGCCGCCAGATCGCGCTCAGCCGGCGATGCATCCGGGCCTTGTGCTAGCGGATTGAGCTGCCGCGGCGCACCAACGACGCCTTCAACATACACCGCTCCCGTCAGGGACAGCGTTGTGGCGGAGGTAGACAGCGCCACCGAGCCCAGCAAACCGATGACGACCAACGCAGCGCAGGCGGCGATCAACATTTGCCAACGAATACGACGGATCATATTAAAGGCATCAGGTCACAGCTCTCAGGCTGCAACCTCGTGAGTTAAGCCTGGTCCCTGTAACCTGAAGCTTGTCGGCTGAAGCCTAAAAGCCAAGTTTTGGCAGCAAGTTGTTGAGCAGCGAAAGGACACAGAACAAGATCGCGATGCCGATTGTGGCTTGGAGGATCGTGCGCTCGACCCCACGACGTGTCCGATACGTTGTGGCCGCCTCGCGATTGAAAAAGGCGCTGGCCGAGTTGCCTTTGGCCTGCAGCAGCACCAGAACGATCAGGGTGATTGCCAAAACAAGCTGGGCAAGATCAATAAATGTACGCAAACCCATGAATATTTGTACTCCAGTGTGAGTTGGCGCGCATTATACCATGCGCGCCGCCGAGCTTCACCAGCAACGCGACGCGCATAGGAGCATGCATGTGGTGGCTACCATTGGGGCGAGCTAGCGCTCCACCAGCAGCGGCCGGAATTTGTACCCGTACACAATCAAACCTTCGGGGCCGAGGTCACGGAGCTTGCGCGTGACCATCTCGACCGGCATGTCGATCTTAACCTCATCCAGCGCCACGTCCGTCAGCTGGGCTGTAATGATCGGCCCTTCCGCCAAACGAACCAGCGCCATTACCGCGTCGTCGGCGAAGCCATCAGCAGCTTTGCCCGCGGCGGCAAACGACTCGACCACGCCTTGGCCCGACAACGGAACGGCCTCCCACTCGGCCGCATCGGCCGGACGCGGGAAGCAAATTGCGCCGGTATGGGGATGGCGCGCCCCTTCCAAGCGATAGCGGCTGCCCTTGAGACGCCAATGTTTTGCTAGCTGCATTCTTTAATCCTCCCGCACAAGCACGTGCGTTGCCGCCGTCGCTCCGAGGCCGCCCAAACACTGCGCAAACGCCACACGTGCATCCGCAACCTGATTCGCGCCACTCGTACCGCGCAGCTGCTGAGTTAGCTCCACGATCTGGTACACGCCCAAGGCGCCGGGCGCATCACCGCGCGCTTTACAGCCACCGAAGGTCGCGATCGGCAGCGTGCCTTCACGGGCAATCAGGTTATCCGCGGCCGCCTGAGGCGCCATGCCACGCTCCACAAAGCCACCCGCCTCCAGCGACAGCGCCGCCACGATGCCATGCTGATCCGATAGTTCCAGCACGTCGACATCGGCATGGCGAACACCTGCTTGCTTAAGCGCCCCCTGCGCGGATTGTTCGGCCGCCTCCAGCCACAGCAGATCCCGGCGCGCGCCGAGTGCAAGCGGAGCCGACGCCAACGCAGAGCCTGCCACCCTGATGCGCGGACCGCTCAGCTTGCGCACCACCTGCTCCGCGGCAATGATCACGGCCGCAGCGCCATCAGCCGCCGTTGAGCTATCCAGCAGCGCGATCGGCGCGGCAACTTTGGGCGACCGAATCACCTGCTCGCGTGAGATGGCCGAGCGATACTGCGCCGCTCGATTGGTCGAGCCGTTGCGATGGGCATTCACCGGAAAGGGCGCGAACGCAGTGTCGGCATAGCCATACACATGCATGTACCGCTGCTGGAGCAAAGCCCAGCCTGCGGTGAGCGTGAGTCCCTGCGCCGCCTCATAATCGCTGTCAAGCGCCAGCGCCAGCGCCGCCTCGATCGAGCCCTCCAGCACATCCGTCAGCTTTTCCACGCCGACAACTGCCACAACATCAAACGCGCCCCCGGCAACTGCGAGATACGCTTGCCGGAGCGCTGCGCCGCCAGATGCGCCGCCAGCCTCCACGCGCATGGCCTCAATTCCGCCCAGACCAGCCGCAGTCGCCACCGTTGTGCCGAGCAACGCTTGGCCCGCAACTTCACCGCCAAGGGCGTTGCCAACATACAACGCCTGGATCGGCAGTTCGGCCTCGCGGCGCGCGGCAGACAGGGCACGCACAGCTAAGGTGGTCAACGAGCTATCCCAATGTTCGCCGACAGGCGTTTGGCCAATACCGGCAATATACACATTTCGCATACAACTGTTATTCCTTACGCAGCACCAAACCCGGCGCAAGAATACATGCCAGGCCGTGTGCCGCGCTCTCCTTGTAGCTTAGCCTTGCACGAGCTTGCCGCGCCACTTTGCATATGTCGCGTAGTCGACCTCGACACGTCGTTCGAGATAGGCGGTTGTCAGTGGCGCGCGCTCACGGGCAGCCGGCAGCCGATCCGTCACAGTTAGGGCATATGCATCGGCGCCCGCGCCCGAGCCATATGAAACAACCATGATCCGGTCGCCCGGCTCCGCTACATCCAGCGTCGCGCATAGGCCCAGCAGTGCGGCCGCTGAGTAGGTATTGCCGATCCGCGGCGCCAACAGCCCCGGCGCGATCTGTTCCGGACCGAAGCCGAGCTGCTTGCCGACCGTTTGCGGAAACTTTGCATTCGGCTGGTGAAAGACCACATAGCGAAAGTCGCCCGGCTCCGCGCCCAGCTGTGCCAGCAGCCGCCGTCCGGCGTTTGTGATATGCGCGAAGTAGGCCGGCGTACCGGTGAAGCGGTTGCCATGCACCGGATAGGTTTGCTCAGCCCGCCGGAAGAAATCCGGCGTATCGGTGACGACCGAGAGCGTGGCATCCAGCGTCGCCAGGGCCTGGTCAGCCGGCCCGACAATCAGGGCAGCGGCACCCGCGGCCGCGGTGTACTCCAGGGCATCGCCGGGACGCCCCTGTGCCGTGTCGGCGCCGATCGCCATGGCGTATGCCAGCATCCCCGAACCGACCATGCCCATCGAGGCAGTGAGCGCTTCAGTCCCGGCCTTGCACGCGAACTCCCAGTCCGCAGCGCTGATCTCGAGCCCACAGCCAAGCGCTTCGGCCACGATTGTGCCGGACGGCTTAACCGCGTACGGATGCGACTCAGAGCCGATCCAAACAGCGCCAAGCTCGGTAGCGGGAACGGCAGCACGAGCCAGGGCATGACGACCTGCCTCGATGGCCATCGTGATCGTGTCCTCGTCGATGCCTGGAACCGATTTTTCTGTTATCGGCAGCAGAGAGCCGCCGTTCCATATGCGTGAAATTTCGGCAGCGGTGATACGGAAGCGTGGGACGTACGCGCCGTAACCGACGATGCCGGTCGCTAACGTAGGTTTTGGCACAAAAACAACTCCACTAATAAATCAGCACATCAGCGTCGTGCGAATATGTGGATATTGTGTCCCCAAAATCCTGTCAAAAGCTCTCACCGGCCCGCCTAGATCGACCGAAGTTGCGGTGACAGCTCCAAAACAGGCCGAACCCACAAAAGAAAACCTCTCGCCGGCGCTGCACCAAGCGAGAGGCAAGGAAACGGCGAGAAGCCGAAGCTAGTTAGGCGAGGCGCGGACCTTGCGCGGCAAGCTCCGGTGCTTGCGCCGCGAACTTTGCGGCGAAGTTATCGACGAAGCGTTGCGCCAACACCCGCGCCAGCCGGTCGTACTCCGCCTGGTCTTGCCAGGTGTCCCGCGGCCGCAGCACTGCGTCGGGCACGCCCGCAATATGTGTGGGGACATGCAGGCCAAAGAGCGGGTCGGTGTAGGTTTCCGCCGCTTCTAGCTCACCTGCGATTGCGGCGCGCAGCATCGCGCGCGTATGAGCGATGCTGATCCGTTGGCCTACACCAAAGGGACCACCGCTCCAGCCGGTGTTGAGCAGATACACCCGGGCATGGTGGCGGTTCAGTTTGTCGCGCAGCATTCTGGCATAGGTCGTGGCCGGCAGCGGCAGGAAGGGTGCGCCAAAGCACGCCTCAAACGTAGCTTGGGGATCGGTCACGCCGACTTCGGTACCGGCCAGCTTGGCGGTGTAGCCGCTCAAGAAATGATACATCGCCTGCTCGGGAGTAAGGCGCGCGATTGGCGGTAGCACACCAAAGGCGTCGGCCGTCAAAAAGAAGAGCACATTGGCGTGGACGCCCCGCTTCGACTCAACGATATTCGCAATATGCTCCAGCGGGTAGGCGACGCGCGTATTTTCGGTGAAGCGGTCGTCGTCGTAGTCGGGCGCACGCGTTGCGGGATCGACCACAACATTCTCGATCACCGCGCCAAAGCGAATCGCGTTGTAGATCTGCGGCTCCTTGTCGGGCGACAGATGGATGCATTTGGCATAGCAGCCGCCCTCGAAGTTAAACACGCCGTTCTCGTTCCAGCCGTGCTCGTCGTCACCGATCAGCCCCCGCTCCGGATCGGAGGAAAGCGAGGTTTTGCCGGTGCCCGACAAGCCGAAAAAGAGCGCAACATCGCCGCGCGGTCCCTGGTTCGCCGAGCAGTGCATCGGCAAGATGCCACGCTGCGGCAGGATATAGTTCAGCACCGAAAAGATCGACTTTTTGCTCTCGCCGGCGTACTCAGTCCCGCAGATCAGCACTTCCTGGCTTTCAAAATTCAGGATAACGGCGATATCGGAGTAAACGCCGTCGCGCTGGGGGTCGGTTTTAAACCCGGGCACGGAAAGGATGGTCCACTCGGGCACATGGGACGCCGCTTCCTCAGCCGTAAGCCCAAGGAACAGCTGCTTGGCGAACAGACTGTGCCAGGCGTATTCGGTCACCACACGTAGCGGCAAGCTACTCTGCGGGTCGGCCCCGGCACGCGCATCCAGCACAAAAACGTCACGGCCTTGCAAGTACGCCACCACTCGCCGGCGCAGGGCATCAAACACGGCCGGCTCAAGCGGCTGATTGATCGCGCCCCAGGCCACTGTATCAGCCGTCGCGGCATTGCGGACGATGAAACGGTCTTTCGGGGAGCGACCCGTGCGCTTGCCGGTATAGGCTACAAGGCCGCCGTTGCTGGCGAGCTGGGCTTCCCCCCGCCGGATCGCCTGCTCAACCAACACCGGCACCGCATAGTTCCAATGCACGTTGCCTAGATTGGTAAGGCCAAGTCCCTCCAGGGCATGCTGAGTCTCCGTTGACACAGAAATAGCCACTGATTTCCTCCTGATAGTGTCCCTGTTAGCCAGTTAATAGATTATCCCTCATCGCCTGACAAGCTATCACGCAAGATGTTGATGTTTTCAAGGGCTAAGCCGGTACCAATCGCCACACAATTTGCGGGTTGGTCCGCAACATAACAGGGCACACCGGTAACCTCAGTCAACAGCTCGTTGATGCGCCGCAGCATCGAGCCACCGCCGGTCATCACCATTCCTTTGTCGATAATATCCGACGCCAGCTCCGGCGGCGTTTCCACCAGCACGGCGCGAACGGCATTAATAATCGCTTCAAGCGGCTCTTGAATCGCCTCCGTGATCTCGTTCGAGCTGACCTGGATCGTTTTGGGCAAGCCCGACACTTGATCGCGGCCACGCACTTGCATCAGCAGAGGCTGTTCCAAGGCTAGCGCCGAGCCAACCTCGACCTTGATGCTTTCGGCGGTGCGCTCGCCGATCGCGACGTTATATTTCCGCTTGATATACGAGGCAATCGCTTCATCGAACTTAACGCCGCCCACCCGCACCGAGGCGCTGACTACAATATCGTTGAGCGAAACCACGGCAACCTCGGTTGTGCCGCCGCCGATATCGATAATGAAGTTTCCCGACGCTTTGGCGGTAGGAATGTTGGCGCCGATGGCGGCAGCAAGCGGCTCGCGAATCAGGTAGGTGTGTTTGGGATGTGCGCCAGCCTGGATTGCGGCGTCGCGGACGGCTCGCATTTCAACGGATGTTACGCCGGCTGGAATACAGATCATCACCGCAGGCCGCGAAATGGAGCCCGAATTAGCTTTGCGTATAAAATGGCGCAGCATCGCCTCGGTCACAACGTAGTCGGCGATCACGCCGTTACGCATGGGACGTATCACTTCAATGCTGCCGGGTTCGCGACCAAGCATTTCGAGCGCATCGACGCCCACTGCGCGCGGCCGACCCGTTTTGGTCGACAGCGCCACCACCGATGGCTCGCTCAGGACAATACCTTTGCCCTTTACATACACTAAAACATTTGCTGTGCCAAGATCAATCCCGATTTTGCGCGCCACCGTCGTTCCTCAATCAGCTGGTGCCGCCCGCTCGACGCGTGAAACGGTCACTCATCGCTAAACAAATGCGCTTGACGGCCACCGTCAAGCGCAAACATTGTAGCACATTTCACAGGCGGAATCGGACTTTGCGCCCATGCCATACAGCGGCAAGGCGCCCCAGCGGGGGTCTATTCGAGCCCACCACCCGGACCGGCACGCCGGCCGCCACGCTTCAGCCTGGCCACGGATAGGCGGACCATGGCGCGCCGCAGCTGGGCTTCGGCCAGCAGCATCTCCTGGTCGGAGCGCCGCTCGCGCATCAGCTCTTCCGCGCGCCGCCGCGCCGCCTCAGCCCGAGCCTCGTCGATTTCGTCGGCGCGCTCAGCGGTATCGGCCAGGATCGTCACATGCTCGGGCAGCACTTCCATGAAGCCGCCCGAGATCGCGAACGGCGTGCGCTCACCGTTTTTGATGATGTCGAGCTCACCCGGGATCAAGGAGGTCAGCAGCGGCTCGTGGCGCGGCAGAATACCCATGCGCCCGGCCGCGCCCGGCACATTGATCTGATCCACCTCATCCGACAGAACAATTCGCTCAGCCGTCACAATTTCAAGCCGAAAAGGCATAGCAACCTCGGGAAGGCTTCAGGCTGTAGGCTTCAGGCATCAGGTAAAGACTTAACTGCCTCCTGAAACCTGTTGCCTGAAACCTGAAGCCTCGTAGCTACTTCCGCGACTGATCGTAGCGGGCGATGACGTCGTCGATCGTGCCGGCGTAGAGGAACATCTGCTCGGGAATATAATCCAGCTCGCCCGACAGGATCATGCCGAAGCCACGCACGGACTCGGCCACCGGCACGTACTGCCCTGGGCGTCCGGTGAACTGCTGGGCCACCGTAAACGCCTGCGAGAAGAAGCGCTGGATCTTGCGGGCGCGGGCCACGGTGAGCTTGTCCTCGTCCGATAGCTCTTCCAAACCGAGAATCGCGATAATGTCCTGCAAGTCGCGGTACTTTTGGAGCACCTGCTGCACCTGTCGTGCTACCCGGTAGTGCTCGGCGCCCAGGATGTTGGGGTCGAGAATACGCGAGGTCGACGACAGCGGGTCCACCGCCGGGAAGATACCCTGCTCCACGATCGAGCGGTCCAACGCAATCGTCGAGTCGATGTGGGCGAAGGTCGTCGCCGGCGCGGGATCGGTGTAGTCATCCGCGGGCACATACACCGCTTGCACCGAGGTGATCGAGCCGCGCTTGGTGGAGGTGATGCGCTCCTGGAGCTCGCCCATCTCGGTACCCAACGTCGGCTGGTAACCCACGGCGCTGGGCAGACGGCCCAGCAGCGCCGACACTTCCGCGCCGGCCTGGGTGAAGCGGAAGATGTTGTCGATAAAGAGCAGCACGTCGCGGCCTTCGTCGCGGAAATACTCCGCCATCGTCAGGCCGGTCAAGCCGACGCGCAGACGCGCCCCGGGCGGCTCGTTCATCTGACCGAAGATCATCACCGTCTTGTCGATTACGCGCGTGTTCTCGTCGATGCGCGAGTCCGACATTTCGTGATACAGGTCGTTGCCCTCACGCGAGCGCTCGCCCACGCCCGCAAACACCGACAACCCGGCTTTCTTGGCAATGTTGGCGATCAACTCCTGAATGGTCACCGTTTTGCCGGTGCCTGCGCCGCCGAAGATGGCAGCCTTGCCACCCTTGGTGAAGGGCGCCATCAGGTCGAGCACCTTGATGCCGGTTTCGAGGATCTCGACCTGCGTGCTCTGATCCTCGAATGAAGGCGCGGGCTGGTGAATCGACCGCCGGCGTTGGGTCGGGACTGGACCGGCATTGTCGATCGGCTGGCCCACGACGTTGAAGACGCGGCCCAAGGTTTCCGCACCGACCGGCACCGAAATCGGCGCGCCGGTATCAATCACCGGCATCCCGCGGCGCAGACCGTCCGTCGTGCTCATGGCGACGGCGCGAATGGTATCTTGGCCCAGGTGCTGCTGCACCTCGCAGACCAGCACATCACCTTCGCGCGGCGCTTCGCCACGATTCTGGCGCTCCTGGGCCTCGGGCGTCAGCGGAATCTCGATCGCATTATAAATTTCCGGTAGCCGATCATGCGGAAAGATCGCATCGATCACCACGCCGATGATTTGCGTTACTTCGCCAACGGCGTTGACGCGGCCGTCAGTAGCCGTACGACTCATATTTGCTGTTGCCATGTTTAGCTCCTCAGGTTTCAGGTTTCAGGCTTCAGGTTTCAGGTAGCAGCTACGTACAATCCCTAATGCCTGATGCCTGCTGCCTGATGCCTCGTTTATCTCAAGCTGCCCGCCGAAATTTCCGCCAACTCCTTGGTGATCGCGGCCTGCCGTGCTTTGTTGGCGGACAGGGTTAGATCGCGCACCAGCTCCTTGGCGTTGTCGGTTGCGTTGCGCATCGCGGCCATGCGGGCCGAGTGTTCGCTCGCAATCGATTCAAGAATGGTTTGGTACAGCTGCACCTCGACAAAGCGAGGCAGCAATGCGTTCAATACTTCGCCCTGGCCAGGTTCATAGGTGTAGTCGACGCGCGCTCCGCCAGTCGGCTGCGCAGGCGGCTCGATCGGCAGCAGCCGCCTACGCTCGGGCTTTTGCGACAGCGTGTTGACGAACGCCGTGAACACAACGAACACCTCGTCGTAGCGGCCCTCGCTAAACCCATTGATGACGTTGGTCGCCACGGACAAAACGTCGATCAGCTTGGGCGAGTCGCCCAGCCCGGTGATTTCGGCAACCAGCGGCAGGTGGGTCCGCACCGCAAAATCGCGGCCCTTTTTGCCGACCGTTAGCACCTCGACTTCACGGCCAAGCCGGCGCTGTTCCAGCACAAAGCGGCTCGCGGTACGCAGCACATTGGTGACCAGCGCGCCGCACAACCCTTTGTCCGGGGTGACGATTACCAGACCGATGCGCCGCACATCGGCGCGTTGCGTCAGCAGTGGATGGGCCAGCTGCTGGCCGGCGCGCGTGGTAAGCTCACCCATCACCGTCCGCATCCGTTCAGCGTAGGGCCGCGTTGCTTGGGTGTTGCGTTGCGCGCGCCGCATTTTGGACGCCGAGACCATTTCCATGGCCTTGGTGATCTTGGCGACATTTTTGACTGAGCGCACGCGGCGACGAATCTCGCGTAACGATGCCATGCTCTTCCTCGCTCTAAAGGCCAGGAGGGGCAGGAAGTAGGGGCGGGTGTCCCGACGGCGTGTATGGGTTTGATAAATCAAACCCATACTTGAGCCCTTGCGTTTTTCGCCCGTACTCCCTCAGCTACCCTACCCTACGCCTGCTCTTCCCGATAGTTACTCGTCGCCAGGAAGTCTTGCACCGCACCCCGCAGCGCCTCAACCGTCTGGTCATCCAGCGCCTTGGTCTCGTTGATCGTGCGGCCAATATTCGGATGCGTGGTGCGCATGTATTGGAAGAACTCTTGCTTGAACTCGCCAACCCGTGCGACCGGAACCTGATCCAACAGGCCGTTCGTCGCCACCCAGATGATCATGACCTGATCTTCGACGGCCATAGGCTGATACTGGGGCTGCTTGAGCGCTTCGGTGATGCGCTGACCGCGATCCAGCTGCGCTTTGGTTGCGGCATCCAGGTCCGAGCCGAACTGCGCAAAGGCCGCCAGCTCGCGGAATTGCGCCAGATCCAGCCGCAGCTGACCTGCCACTTTCTTCATAGCCTTGGTCTGGGCCGAACCACCCACCCGCGACACCGACAGACCGACCGACACGGCCGGTCGCTGACCGGCGTTGAACAAATCCGACTCAAGGAAGATCTGGCCGTCGGTGATCGAGATCACGTTGGTCGGGATGTAGGCCGAGATGTCGCCAGCCTGCGTCTCGATCAGCGGCAAAGCCGTCAACGAGCCGCCGCCGAAGTCCTCGTTAAGCCGTGCAGCGCGCTCCAGCAGGCGCGAGTGCAGATAAAAGACGTCGCCGGGATACGCCTCACGGCCGGGCGGGCGGCGCAGCAGCAGCGACACCTGACGATAGGCCTGGGCGTGCTTGGTCAGGTCGTCGTAGATGATCAGCGCGTCGCGGCCGGTCTCCATGAACTCCTCGCCCATAGAGCAGCCGGCATAGGGCGCGATGTACTGCAGCGCTGCCGACTCGGAGGCGGAGGCCGAAACGACGATGGTGTAATCCATGGCGCCGTGCTGCTCAAGCAGGCCGACAAGCTGCGCGATCTGCGCCTTTTTCTGGCCAATGGCGACATAGATACAGAGCAGGTTCTTGCCGCGCTGGTTGATGATCGTGTCGACCACGATGGCGCTCTTGCCGGTTTGGCGGTCGCCGATGATCAGCTCGCGCTGGCCACGGCCGATCGGAATCATCGCGTCGATGGCCATGATCCCCGTTTGCACCGGCGTATCCACCGACTTACGAGTAATCACACCAGGCGCGATGCGCTCAATCGGTCGCGTCCGATTGGTGGCGATCGGGCCTTTGCCGTCAATCGGCTGCCCCAGCGCGTTCACCACGCGGCCAAGCAGCGCGTCGCCGACGGGAACCTCAATGATGCGGCCGGTGCTTCTAACCGTGTCGCCTTCTTCCACGTCGAGGTAATCGCCCAGAATGATCGCCGAAACGTAGTGCTCTTCCAGGTTGAGCGCAATGCCATAGACCGGCGGCTTGCCATGCTTGGCCGGAAACTCCAGCAGCTCCGAGGCCATCGCCTGCTGCAAGCCATCGATACGGGCCACACCGTCACCAACCGACGCCACCGTACCGACGTTTACCGCCTGGGGCGGGGTGTCCGTTACCGTACGCAGGCTTGCCTGCAATCGTTGCAAAATATCTTCAGTCGTAATCGCCATAAAAAACCCTCTTGATAAACAAAGAGCTATCAGCTATCAGCCATCAGCAAGGATACCAAAGCTGAGAACTGAATGCTGATAGCTGACGGCTGACGGCTCGCCGCTAACTGACAAGCATCCGCTGCTGAATCGCGACCAGTCGGCTCCGCACGCTGTCATCCAACACCTGATCGCCGACTCGCACGATGAGGCCGCCTAGAATAGCCGGATCAACTTCAAAGGTAACATCCAGCGCCGCGCCATGCTTGCCGCGCAGCTGTTGTAGTATATCATTCTGCTGCGCTTGGGACAACGGCACCGCGCTGGTTACCGTCGCTTCGCGCGGGCCGGCGCCACGCACAAAATCGACAAACTGCGCAATCACCTCGTCAAGCTGGTCTTCGGCGCCGTTCGCGCGCAACGTTTGCACGAGCGAGTCGTACAAGGCCTGCGCCACAACTGGAGCGTCAACGGCCGGCATTACACCCTCCCAAGATCAGCAATCGACTGCTGGATCAGCCGGTCGTGGCCATTGCCCTTCAGCTCCTGACCGACAACCGTACTGGCGGTCTGGATCACCAGGTTTGAAAGCTGCGCCTGCAAGCCACGCAGTAGCTGTTCACGCTCTTGCTGCGCTTGCTCGCGCGCTTCAAGCTGAATGCGCTGCGCCTCGGCCTGAGCCTGCGCAATAATCTCTTGCGCCGACACGCCCGCCCGCTCGTTAGCCTGCGCCACAATCCGGGCCGCCTCCTGCCGCGCCTCGTTGATGCGCGCCTCGTAATCCTGCTGGGCCCGCGCAACCTGCTGCTTGACCTGCTCGGCATTCTCGATGCTTTCGCGAATCCGCGTTTCACGGGTTTGCATCGCGCCCAGGAGCGGCCGATACAAAAAGCGCTGCAGCACCGCCAGCAGGATCACGAAGTTCACGAGATACCAGATAAAAGCACCGAGATCGATACCTAATGCGTCCACGTCTCCTCCATCAGGCTTGCGCCAGCGTTGTTATTGGATAACGCCGAAGCCGATCATGAACGCAATAACGAGCGCGAAGATGGTGAGCGACTCGGCGAACACGATGCCAAGGAACATGTTGGTCCGAATTGAACCTTCGGCCTCGGGATTGCGGCCAATCGCCTGAAGCGCGCCACCTACCAGTACGCCGATTCCAATGCCAGGGCCGATCGCGCCCAAACCAATCGCCAATCCCGTCGCAAGCAAGCGTGCTGCCTCTGGTGTCATCGTCATCCCTCCACAATAACTGATCGGTTAACCATTCGTTCACTGCGACCCGCGCCGCAGCATGTTACGTAGCTAGTGCGCCGGATTTTGGCGCGTCGTACCACCCAGCTCGGCGTGATGCGGCTCGCTGTCATGGCCCGGGCCATGGCCTTCGTGCCCGCCGTGTGCCTGCGTCGCCAGGGATGCAAACGCCATCACCAGGATCGCGAACACAAACGCCTGGATAAAGCCCACAAACGTCTCAAGACCCAGGAAGGGCAACGGCAGCAGCGGGAAGAGGAACAGCATCACCAGCAGGATCACTTCACCCGCGAACACGTTGCCGAACAACCGGAATGCAAACGAGATGATGCGGACGAACTCGGAGATAAATTCGAGCACGCCGGCAAAGATGCCAATCGGCCCGTCGCGATACGGAAAGAACTTGGACAGGTAGCCCGCGCCGAGCTGCCGAAAGCCCCAAAACTCGATAAACAAAAAGCCGACCAAGCCCAGCATCAGCGTATTGTTCAAATCGGCGCTGGGAGAGCGGAGGTAGGGCACCAACACCGCGTGCTCCTCCGTGCCTTCACCTTCACCCTCGCCATGCGCCTGATCAGTTGGCGTGGCCGACTCAGCCGGCGCGTGTTCGCCTTCCCCCTCGGCACCGGCCGGCGGGGCGTGCAGCGCGGCTTCGGGCACGCGATAGCCAACCGACAGCACGCCCGGCACCAGCGCCAGCCAGTTTGACATCAGGACGTAAAAGAAGATGGTGCCGACCAGTGGCCAGAAGCGCGCAATGTACTTGCGATCAACACTGCCAAAGGTGTTATACATGCCGTCGACAACGATCTCCGTGAAGTTCTGAAAGCCGGTCGGCACCAGGCGAACATTGCGCGCGGCCACCAGCGACAAGATCGTCAGCACAAGCGTGACCAGCAGCGCCATCAGCATGGCGTTGGTTACCACGAAGCCACCGGGATGATGCCCGCCCGCAAACATCGCCGGCCCGAAATGGAAGCCGCTGCCGTCGATGCTGAAAATCGGCTCGGCCTTGACCGACACAACCGGCGAGCCGACGCCGAAGATGCCCGGCAATCCGTAGCGGAGCGCGGCGCTGATCACGACGAGGCCAAGAATGCCAAGGAGAATTTTATTGCGCGTGGACAATGGCGACTACCTCCTCCTGATGCTTCACAACACTTCAAACGGCGTGCATATGGTACGACAAAAACGAAGCTCGTCATCCAGTCCCGGAAGGGATTGTCGGCGAGCCGTGGGGCAACCACATCGTTGAGATTGAGAAATATCTCACATTCAATTTCTGTGGCGAGTATAGCAGACTTGGGCAAGATTTGCAAGCCTCAATTTGTACTTTTCGTCACAACTTCAAGATTTGCTGCAGCTGCTTCATTGCCCGCTTCGCGTACACCCAAACCGTACCAAGTTTGCCGGGATTGATGCGTTTATCGAACATGATCAGCAGACTCACGCGATAGCTGATATTGAACGCATAAATATCGTAGTGGTCGCCCTCATGCACATAGGTAGCGTTGGTGTTTTGATCTTGCAGATGACGCGCGAGCTGGCTCGTGGTCGAGAAGCTGGTCGCAACCATCGGCCCGATCAGCTCCATCACCACGCCGGGCAAGGTACCGGATTGTACCAACACCATGCCGGCAGGGTCGATCAGCAGCACAGATTGTGCCCCGACTTCCTTGGCCACCACATCCAACAGCCGCATCAACACTTGATATTGTTGCGGCTGGATCACCAAGGCGCCCCCTTTCGCAAAGCCATCCAACCGAGGTGCTGCAGATGGGGGAGCCGCCTCTTTGGTCGGCTGTGTACGGGCGGGGCTAGCCGACGGCGTAGCGGATTCCGGTTTAGGCGGCACAGCTGCCTTGGCAGGAGGCGTAGCGGCTGCAGCTGACGGAGGGGCGACTACCTGGGCGCGTGCGGGCGGCGCTTCCCGCAGATCGCCCGTGGTCGGCAGCGTCGGCGGCGGCGCCATATCCAGCACCTCATACACCGTACGGACTGCCTCGGCCGACGAGCCATCCAGCGCCACAAACTCGGCGCCAAGCGCCTGCACCTGCGCCACCGTGGCGGGCACGGCGCGGCCACAGATCAAAATACGCGTGTTTGGCGCAAAGTTAGGCAAAATTTCGGCTAATTCGGCGCCACTCATATCGTCAAGCTGCACATCCGCAAGCACAATGCGGGGTGGTGTTTGGCGGGATTGCCACAGGGCATCGTTGGCGGTGCCGAGCACCATCACATCGCCCAGACCCTCCATCTGACGGGCTACGTAATGCAACACCACATTTTTGCCTGGCACAATCATGATTGGGGAAGCCATGGTAGGTACACCTTAACTGCAGAACCGAGCTGATGGCTCGGCTGGAACGAGTGGAAGCCGGACTTGAAACACGCTGCCTTGACCAAGCTCGCTTTGCACCTGCACCTGCCCGCCATGCAGCTCAACAAAAATTTTGGTTATTGCCAGGCCAATACCTAGCCCGGTATGGGCCCGCGTGGCCGTGGGCGCGACCTGATAAAAGCGCTCAAACACCCGCGACAGATCCCGCTCCGCAATGCCCACCCCGGTATCATGGACTTCGATCACCGCCTGCGGCAGGTTTAGCTGCTCAGGCCCCTGACCCACGACGCGAACTGAGCCGCCGGCTGGAGTAAACTTGGTTGCATTATCAACCACATTCGCCAGTGCCAAACTTAGTTTTTCACGGTCGGCCACGATCTCCGTTGCAGCGGGAGGACACTCGACGGACAAGTTAACTTGACGTGTCTTTGCCAATGGCGTGAGCTCGGCCACAACTTCGCGCACCACCGTCCAAATATCAAACGTACTGCTTTCCAGGCGGTGTTGCTGGAGGTCTGAGCGCCGCAAATTAACCAGATCGTCGATGATATCGCCAATGCGCATCGCGCCGTCGATGATTTGCTGCAAACTTTCACGCTCGCGACCACTCAAACGATTACGTAACAACGAGCTATAGCCCAGCACGAGCGACAGCGGTGTGCGCAGCTCATGGGACGCAATGCCGATAAATTCGCTCTTGAGTCGATCCAGCTCGCGCAGGGCATGGTATTGGCGCGCGTTGCGGATGGCCAGCGCCGCCTGGCCCGCGATGATCCCCAACAGCTCCTCAATCACCGTATGTTGCGCGCCGGCATGCGCCACCACCAACACGCCAATGCGGTCAGCCTGCACTTGCAGCGGCAGCGCCAGCAATGTTTCACCCGGCTCGGCTTCAACCTGAGCCTCCCCGGTGGAACGCCGTGGTCGTCCTTCCGCAAACGCCTGCTCAGCCAACTCAAGCGCTTGCAGGTGGAGGCGATCCGGCACTACCGCGCCCGGTTGGAGCACCAGCTGACCAGCCGCCTGGCTGGTCCAGAGCGCAAATGCCGTTGCGCCTGTCTCCTGAACCACAATGTCGGCCACCACACGGGCCAGCGCATCCAGTTCAAGCGAACTATTGATCGCCTGACTGTAATCGACGATCTTGACAAGCGTGTGCAGCCGCACATTGTCACGCTGCAAACGCTGGCGTTCCAAGGCGCGACTGACGGTTAGACGGAGCTGTTGGATATCAAACGGCTTGGTGATAAAGTCGGCGATGCCGGTATGCACCGCGCGGGCAATATTCTCAAATGAGCTGTACGCCGTCATGACCACAATGCCCAGCAGCGGTTGGGCCGCGCGCACCTGCTCGGCCAGCGTCAGTCCATCCAGGTACGGCATGCTGATATCGGTGATCAACAGATCAAAGGCGGTTTCACGCAGTCGCCGCAGCCCTTCCAACGGATTTGTTGCATATTCAACGGCGTAGGGCTCGAGGCTTAAAGTTTTTTGCACAATCACACAGATCGACGGCTCGTCGTCGATCACCAGAATGCGAGGAATATGCGGCTCGAATCCAAGCGCAGCTGATTGCGCGACGGGGCCTTGCATCGACTACCCAATCACCTCAAGCGCGGTTTGCGGCACGACCAGCATTTCACGTTCGCTGATCTGGACCGTTGCGGTCGGCGTCCGCACACCCGACGCAAGTTGACCCTGCTGGCTCACGGCACTCACTCGACCAACCATGCCGAGATGCCGCTCGTCTACCAGGCGCACCACCGATCCTGGCTGGAGTGCTCGCGGCGGCGGCGGCTCTTGCCCACCTTGCAAGCGCGGCAGCGGAATCACAACCCGCGGCCGACGAACCGGAGGCAGCAACGTTGTTGTGCCATCCAGAAACGCTTCTTGGCGATCATAGCGCGTCAGCAACTCAAACAAGGGCTCGGCCATCGGATGGATGCCGAAGCCTTCGGTCACCAGCACGGTGGGCGTTGGCGGAACAACATCGTTACGCTGCCCATAGGCATACCAACCGGTCGGACGCCCCAGGCTCGCGCTTTGCAGAAACGACTGAACGGCTCCCTGCTCGATACCGCCCACAATCACACCCCGCACCTGCTCCTGCTGTGCCTTGCGCAGCGCTTCCGCCGTGATACCAGCGCCGCCGATGATCAACGCATACGCGCTGCGCGCGTCGATCATCTCCGGCGTGATCACGTCATGGCGATCTGTAACCAGCAAGCGCAGCACGCCAAACTGCTCACCGCCGATCCCAAACACCCCCTGGATCACCGCCGCTGCCGTTTCGATCAACGCGCTCCGCCCGGGCATGACATCGGCTACATAGCCGCGCACAGATGCAGGCAGGGTTACCGGCACCGGATCGGGGGTGATGATCACAAAGCCGGTCTCGCCGTCGATCGCGGCAATGGTGCCTTGCACAGGTACGAGACAACGGCGGCCGCCGCGTTTTGCCAACAGCTGCTGCGACATCACCCGTTCGCCCGGCTTACGCTTCACGCGGCGCGGCACATCCCCTGGGGCAATCTTCAGCGCAGAGGCAACATTGAGAAACAAAGGCGGCGGTGAGACGCGCGCTTGTCCGATGGTGTCGTCCGGTTCAACCCGGCTGCCCACACGCACCATGATATCGCCATGTTCGGGCAGGCGACGCGTGATCTGGGCAACCGTTGCGGGCGATACGGCAGGCAAGCCATCGGGGAAGTGGCTGGACATGAGGTGCTCCTTCTTCGGCGCAACGTGCGCATTATAGCATACGTCTTTGTGACGTACCCGCAGCTCAGGAACAAGCCCTGATGGTCCAACCTGGGCGCACCCTGGAGCACCACGCCTACCCACGACCACGCGGTCTTGTGAAGGCGGGAGCGATTTCGTATTGTACCGCACGTACCCTTGTAAGCGGAGAAGAGCTCCTATGACCCAGATCGCTACCGACCTGCAAGCCGCTATCTCTGCTGCGCGAGCCGGCAAGCATGAGCACGCCCGCAGCTCCCTGCTGCGTGTTCTGAAACAAGAGCCGCGGAACGAGACGGCCTGGCTCTGGCTGAGCCAGGTCATGCCGACGCTTGAGCAAGCCCTGCGCTGCATCGAGCACCTGCTAACCATCAATCCGCAGCATCGGCAGGCGCGGGAAGCCAGGGATGTGCTTAACATTCGGATGATTTTGGAAGAGGCGGCCGTGACGCCTACGCCGGTTACACCGCCATCCACGCCCCAACGCCGCTACATGCTCGGCGAAGCCTTGGTGGAAGCACGCGTTATTACGCAGGCACAGCTTGAGACAGCGCTGGAGGAACAGGCAAAGTATGCCCAAAAGCACCAGCCGCTGCGACTAGGCGAAATTTTGCTGCGGCTGAAGCTGGTTCGTCCCGAGCAGCTCGAAGCGGCCATCGCGGGCCAGATCGAGACGCAGCCAAACGCTGAGCGGGCCGGGGCGACCGGCCAGATCGGCGATTTTCTGATGAAGGAGGGCCTCCTGACCCGCCCACAGCTCCACCAGGGACTGGCACGGCAGACCGAGCTCAAGCGGCAGGGGCGGAAGGCGCTGCTGGGCGATGTGCTGGTGGAGTGCGGCTACCTTGAACGCGATCAGCTCAATCGAGCGCTGGTTGAGTGGCAGCAGCAGTACGATCTGGCGTTCATCTGACGAGCCGTTTGCGCGACGCTTGACGGCGAGCAGCACATTCGGTAGCATGACCACGAGAGCGGGTGTTGGCCGGTGCTGGTCGCCGTCTTCAAAACGGTTGGGCGGGGTGACGAGCTTCGCCGGTGGGTTCGACTCCCACGCGCTCTCGCCAGTACTTTGGTCCTGGTTTGCTTCTGTACCAGTACTTGCTCTTAAATAGGCCCAACCACAAACCGATCATGCGCCATGGTTGTTTGTTCGATGCCAGCCCACAAACGTTGAATGGCGCCTGAGTGCAAACCCCTTCCACGTAAGACACCACGCATTCTAGCTATCGGGGACAAATTCCACCGTATGGTCAACCGCCAGATTATCCTCGAAGATAATGATGCGCAGCTTCGGTACATGGCGGCGTATCGCCTCTCGCCGGTTAAGCGAACAGCTGCCTACTAAGCTAAGCAGCTTGTATATCTTGCTTGCTGCGTAATGCTGAAATTATTTAAATGACATGTTATATTCGGGATCATGTTCTTATCCCGCACGACCAACAGGGGCCATCCACGGCCACAAATAGGCTATCTACTGACACTCGTCATGAGCCTTACGCTCACGCTGGCATGGGGTGGTCCATTACCATCACTCTGGAACGCAAATGCTCCCGGCAGAGTCCTAGCGGACGCTCGTACCACGCTTGAAGCACGCGCATCTCTGCGTCAAACTGCGATGGAGGCAGCAGCAGTCCTTGATGGAGCACGCGGCGATTTCGAGCAGCGTGGCCTCGCACTGCGAGAACTATCGGTTACTGATCGGGCGGCAGCCGCGGCAACGCTTGCTGCCGATGCCCGGTTGTTGGAGCGCCTCGCGGCCAGTGCTTCAGCTAAGCGGGAAGCGCTCCGGAGCTATGACAACACGCTCATGGCCAGCACCCGTGATCTCGGACCGGGCGGCGAGGCGTTACGGCCCGCCACCTGGCCAATTGTCGAGCTCCTCAAACTGTATCCCCCACCAGTCGGGTTGCGATCCGATTGGTGGCCTCCAGACGCCGCCTTTTTTGCCCGTGGTGCTGCCCAACTAGAGGCAGCGGGTCTTGAGGCACAGGTGGCCGCAGCGACGGAGATTGGGCGCTCGACCTACAGCCTGCGTCAGTTGCTCGATCTCGACACCAGATACCGCAGCGAGCTGGACCGCTATGCCGCGTTGCTCAATGCGCAACGCGCCACGCCGCCGCCGGCACCTGGCGTCGGTCGCCTCGCACTTGCAGCCACGCTAACAGTGCTATTCGCGGCGCTGCTCTCATATAGCATTGCTACCATGCTCGATGGACGCCGGGCCGCCGTCATGCTGATCGGCCTTGGGGCCCTCGCCCTCTGGTATCTTCCAGCGATGCTGCCTCTCGCGCTGTTGGGTGCCGTACTCCTAACCGTTCTGATCGCCTGCCGTCCCGCATTGGCAGCAGTTCTGCCCCTCGCGTCCGTGCCGTTCTATTACCGGCCGCGTACAGTAGGCCCGTTCGCATTTCCACTCACCGAAACACTGATTGTCATCATCATACTCGCGCTAACGTTTCGCGGTAGTTATCACCAGATTCACTGGTTTCGCTCTGGTCGCGCGAAGTACCGAGAATTCCTACGTCATGAGCGGTGGCTGCTGCTGGCGGGCGGCGGTTTGTTACTCGCAGGAGTTGTCAGTGTGTTCGCTCCCACGGTAGCCGACCTCCGGACCGCATCCCGTGAATTCCGTCGAACGCTCTTGGAGCCGCTGCTCTGGGCGATCGTCACGCTGGTTCTCATGCGCCGAAAGCTGGTACATCCCTCTGATCTACTCCGGGCATTGATCATTCCGGCAACATGGGTTGCGAGTGACGGTCTCGTACGCTGGGCACTCGGTCGTGGCAGCGTGATCCTGGAAGGGACGCCACGGTTGATCGGGATACTGCCTAGTGCGACCGCGTTGGGAGCGTATCTCGGGACGGCACTCGCAGCAGCTCTGGCGCTTGCGCTCGCCGCTGCTTCGGCAAAAACCCGCTTTAGCGCAGCCATCTTGAGTGTACCTCTGCTGGCCGCGACCGTGCTCACCTTTACCCGGGGCGCGTGGATCGGCGTCCTGTTATCCGTGGTGACGGTCCTACTTGCCCGGCGTGCCTGGAAAATCCTTGGTCTGTTGACAACCACCGCCAGCTTGGGCCTGGGCATGATCAGCGTAGTTGCGCCTTCGTTCGTACTCAACGTACTCCGTATCGGGGAAGGAACGGCGATCGGCCGGGTTCCAATCTGGATAGCCGCGTGGAACACGATCCGCTCATCGCCGGTGCTCGGTCTTGGGCTCGACCAGCTCGCGCATGTCGATCCTTCAAGATATGGTATGCCACAACAACGATTGATGACGATCGCTCATCCCCATAACCTCGTGCTCGATGTTTGGTTACAGCTCGGCCTCCTCGGAGTAGTCGTCATCACAGGACTCGTCCTCCGAAGTGCGCAAAGCCTATGGCAGGCCCGTCACCAACCGGTGGCCCTGGCAACGTTGGCCATCCTCGTCGACCTCCTTGTTCATGGCATGGTCGACCAGACGCTTATGGGCGGCGATATGATCTATATCTGGTGGCTCGTCTTCATCGTTGCTACTGAGTACCGTTGCAACACTGCGTCCCAGCATCCAGTGCTATCGGAGGCATGTGATAGCTTACCGGCAACAAGGGAATGCGTAGGAGTCTCTTCAGCGTGAGAACAAAGACTAGCAGCAGTCGTGTAACGCGACATCGAGCGGGCCGATGCAAGATCTCCGCTGATCATTTCGGGACTTGGTAGACGAGCGAGTGCTCAGGTTCCTGTGGAGCTTGCCTATCCTACGTTCCGTTCCGTCAACAGTTGACAATACGAGGTAAAGTGGGCAGACTGTCGCCATGTCTAACCTTTCCAAGCAAGATGAGCACGCTCCATATTCTGGTTCCCAACGTCAATCTCGCGCATCGATCACGATCTTAGGCGTTCCAGTCCATAATCTGACCTATGACGACGCACTTGCGCGCATCAGGGCCATGATCAAAACGAAAGACCCCCATCAGATCGTTACGGTCAATCCTGAGTTCCTGGTCATCGCCCGGCACAATGCAGCATTCCGCAACGTATTGTTAAACGCCGATCTCGCATTAGCGGACGGCGTTGGATTGCAGCTCGCCGCGCTCTTACAAGGCCGCCGCTTTGTCTCGCGCGTACCCGGCAGCGAGCTCGTATATCGCCTGGCCCCGATCGCGGCGGCAGAGGGGTGGCGTCTCTTCTTTCTTGGCGCGAGGCCCGGCATCGCAACGCGTGCCGCCGCCCAATTACAAGCACGTTTACCCGACTTGCAGATCGAGGTAAATAGCGCTGACCCTACGCCGGAAGGAACGGCCGCAGCCCTAGCACACGTGCGCGCAGCTCGCCCTGATATTCTCCTGGTCGCCTACGGCGCTCCTACCCAAGATCTCTGGATCGCGCGCCACGGAATGACGCTGGGAGTGCCAGTCATGATCGGGGTCGGCGGCACCCTCGATTTTGTGGCAGGTGTCATACCACGCCCGCCAAAAGTCTGGCATACGCTCGGATTAGAATGGCTGTACCGCCTTTGGCAGGAACCCTGGCGCTGGCGACGTCAGTTGCGGCTCCCGCTCTTCGTCCTGCTCGTGATATTCGAGCGGCTGCGAGCGCTGGTGCGAAATTAACTGTGTCAGCAGCCTACATACTATCCGTACCTGCTGCGGTATAATCCCGTCTTGCTCTCGACGGAATACATTCTGTTTCCTTCGATGGTCATAATCGGAATGGGCCTGGGGCCACTAGCCTTGTAAAAAGCAGCCCATGGAGAGGAGATGGTACGGGGATGTGTGGCATTACCGGCAAGCTGTACTACCAAGCAGAGCGGCTCGTCGAGCCCGAGGCGCTGACCGCGATGTGCCAGCAGCTCATCCACCGCGGACCTGATGACGACGGTTACTACCTCAACCGCAACATTGGCTTGGCCATGCGCCGCCTCGCAATTATCGACCTACCTGGCGGCAAGCAGCCGATCCATAACGAGAATCGCACGGTCTGGGCCATCTTCAATGGGGAGATCTACAACTTCTCCGACCTCCGCCACAACCTGGAACAGCGCGGTCATCGCTTCTATACCCGGAGCGATACTGAAGTCATCGTGCATCTCTATGAAGAGTATGGGATCGACTTTCCGCGCCATCTCAACGGTATGTTTGCGATTGCACTCTGGGATGAAACCGAACGCCGTTTGGTGCTGACGCGCGATCATCTCGGCATCAAGCCGCTCTACTATGCGGCACTACCTGATCGGCTGTTGTTTGGCTCCGAGATCAAATCAATCCGGGCCGATCACCCGCAGCTCACCGTGGATCTGGAAGCGCTGAATCTGTACCTCTCCCTGCTGTACATTCCGGCACCATACAGCATGTATCGTGAGATTCGTAAGCTAGAGCCGGGCCACACGCTTGTCTGGCAGGACGGTCATATACGGCTCCAGCGGTACTGGAACTTGGCCGCGGTAGAGCAGTTCGACCGGCGATTGTCGCTGGGCGAGTTGCAGGAGGAACTGCGCACGCTACTGAGCGACGCGACCCGGCGTCAACTGGTTGCCGACGTTCCTGTCGGGATTTTTCTGAGCGGCGGCATTGATTCCAGCACGGTTGTGGCGTTTGCCCGTCAAGTCCATAATGGTTCGCTACGGACCTTCGCCATCGGCTTCGATGACCCCTCGTATGACGAGACAACCTATGCACGCTTGATAGCCGAGCGCTTCGGAACAGAGCATACCGAGATGACGGTTCGACCTGACGCCGCCAGCCTTGTGCCGAAGCTCGTTGACCACTTTGACGAGCCCTTTGCCGACTCAGCGGCGATCCCGACCTACTATGTGTCGCAGTTGGCGCGTCCGCATGTCACCGTCGCGCTTGGTGGTGATGGCGGAGACGAAATTTTTTCGGGATATCTCACCTACCAGGCGGATAAACTGGCGCGGCTCTATGACAAGCTACCACACGCCATCAGTCGTCGTCTCATCCCTTCACTGGTGCAGCGCCTGCCTGTTTCCGATACGAAAGTGAGCTTCGATTTCAAGGCGCGACGCTTCGTCGAGCACGCGCTTCTAGAACCCGGACAGCGCCACTACGCCTGGAAAGCCTTTTTCAATGAGTCGCTCAAGCGTGCGCTGCTCGCCCCTGAGTTGCTTGATTCCCTGAACGGTCACCTGCTCGGCTACGAGCCGTACCGGCAGCAGTACGAGGCCGTTCCGCATCTCGACCCGATCAGCCGCTTTCAGTATGCGGATACGAAGGTGTATCTGCCGGATGATAACCTGGTGCGTGTGGACCGCATGAGTATGGCGCACTCTTTGGAGGTGCGTGTGCCGCTGCTCGATCATCGCGTGGTCGAGTTTGCCTTTCGGCTTCCGGGCCGCCTCAAGATGCCTGGTCTCAGACTCAAGCATTTCTTACGGGAAACGATGCGCCCAATCCTTCCGGCGGAGATTTTGGATCGGCGCAAGCGCGGCTTCAATGTCCCGATGTCACGCTGGCTCAAGCACGAGCTACGTCCGCTCGTGGATACCTACCTCGCACCTGGGACGATACAACGACAGGGCTACTTTCAGCCAGGAGCAGTGCTGCAGCTTGTGCGTGAGCACATGGCGGGCCGAGCAGATTACAGTCGCAACATATGGGCACTGTTGCTGTTCAATCTCTGGGTTGAGCAGCAACAGTCTCAGCGTAGAGCCGAGGTTGACGCTCTTCCGGCCATGCTTGCGCCTGATCATGACTGATCAGTGCGAGCAAGCGCATGCTGCTGTCGAGTGCGATCTTGATTCGCTCAAGGAATATTCCGGTAAAATGCTCGACTAGGTTTCATTCACCAATGGAGAGCCAACCTGAAGTGCGGTTCTAAACATACTCTATTGCTGGATTGAATGCCCTAACCTCACCGAGGTAGAATTTGATGGGATTAGAGCCGCCGACAGTGCTGAAGCGAGGACAGGAACACGCCGGTGACCCGGCTGAGCAGGGAATGGTCGCTCCGGCGACGGCCGCTCTACTAAGCTCCAGTGATCGCACGAAGCCGACAGCGACGTGGAGCCGCAGAGGCAGCATCTGGATCATCTGTGTTGCAGCAGTAGTGTTTGCAGTCCTGCTACTCTTGCAATTGGACAGCCGGATATCGGCACTCAGGACACCCTCACCAGCCAGGAGTCCCCAGCTCTGGATTCTCGCTGTCCTGGTCCTCCCGCATATACTGTTGACCTTTGCCATGCAGCGACTTCTCAGCTACACGTTTCCCTGGTGGTCACGTCCCTGGTCATATCGTCTCGCCTTTCTCTTCAGTGCAGGTGTGACCATTGCGGTTTGGATCTATCAACTGCTCGTTCTTCCACTCACCCCGACGTTCTCGTCTCTCGGAAGCGCAGTACTCGGTTCGTTTGCCGGTGGACTGCTCGCAACGGCATTCCATGACGGCTTATGGGAAGATACGTATCCTCCGTCGCCGCGGATCGAGGGAGAGGTCCGCCTGCATCACCAAAGAGTGCTTCGTCAGTTGCCAGCTGAGCCGCACGGAAAGCGCCTCTTCGATCTCGCACTCGCCTTCATCGGCCTCCTGCTGTCGGCCCCGCTCTGGCTCGTAAGCATGTTTTTGGTGTGGTTTGAAGATCCTGGCCCGATCTTCTTTATCAAGAATTCAGTTGGCAGAGGTGGCATCAATTTTCACCAGATCAAGTTCCGGAGTATGATTCGCAATGCTGAAGAGGAGACTGGCCCCATTCCGTCGTCTGAACGTGACCCGCGCACCTTGGTCATTGGGCGATTCCTACGCAAGACTGCGTTGGATGAGTTGCCACAACTCATCAACATCGTGCGAGGTGAGATGAGCTTTGTCGGCCCTCGGCCATTGCGCACCGTCGTAATCTACAATATTTTGCATGACACCCCGCATTTTGCCGAGCGTCATGCAGTCCGGCCCGGCCTGGCCGGTCTTTCACAGGTAATCGGAGGGTACTACATCACTCCCCGCCAACGGCTGCGCTTCGATCGGGTGTACCTACGCCACATGAGTCTGGTCTTGGACATCAAGATCCTGCTGCTTGCCATGTTGATCGTGCTGTGGCTGCGGTGGGGGAAAGAATATCATGGGCGTACGGCCCGGCGCTGGCTACGGCTACGCAGCTATTAGGCTTATCCACCACGATGCGCATTGCCATTAACGGCCACATCATCTCGTTTGCCACGTCATTCCGCCAAGGTGGCGTAAGCAATCATACCGTCGAGCTGCTGCGCGAGTTAGCCCACATCGACACTGAAAATCAGTACACTGTCTTTGTGAATCCTGGCGTCACCCGCGAACAGCTTGGGCTACCGGCGCATTTTGAAATCGCGCAAAGTCGGCTGCCGACGCTTCTCCCGAAGTACCGCATCCCCTGGGAACAAACGGTAGCACCGTTGCTCCTGGCACGCGGTCGATACACGCTCTTCCATGGACCGCTGAATACGGCGCCGTTCCTCGCGCCCGTGCCGACCGTGATCACGATTCACGATCTTGCGTTTCTGGACGTGCAGCAAAGCCATCGCACGGTGAATCGGCAGTACTTGAAGTGGGCTACCCACCTGAGCGTGCGGCGCGCTTCGCACATCATGACCGTCAGCGAGTTCACGAAGCAAGCGATCAGGGCTCGATACGGCGTGCCGGATGAGCGGATTACCGTAGCCTATAATGCTCCCGCCCGACGATTTCATCCACGACCTGTGAAGGAGCTTGAGTCCTTCAGGCGGAGCAAAGGACTACCCGATCGCTATCTGTTGTATCTGGGCACATTAGAGCCGCGCAAGAATGTGCCGGTGCTGCTCAAAGCGTATGCGCACGTGCGGGACGAGGTGCGGTTGCCACTCGTGATCGCCGGCGATAAGGGTTGGCACTATGATGAAATATTTACGCTCTATCGCTCGCTGAACCTTGAGCGTGATGTCCAGTTTATCGGCTTTGTTCCTCCGGATGAGCAGCCGCTGTGGTACGCTGCCGCGCTTGCCTTCGTCTTTCCCGCGCGTTACGAAGGCTTTGGTATGCCGCCGCTAGAAGCAATGGCGTGCGGTACTCCTGTGATCACGAGTACGGCCACGAGTTTGCCCGAAGTCGCTGGTGATGCAGCACTCCTGGTTGATCCCGATGATGTCGATGGGCTCGCAGATGCTTTGCAGCGTATCGTCAGCGATCACGCGTTACGCGATGAGCTACGCGAACGGGGATTAGCTCGGGCAGCGATGTTTCATTGGCGGCAGCTGGCAGAGAAAGCATTGGGCGTATATCGGCAGGTCGCTGAAGAGAAGGTGAAGTAAGCCTTCGAGCGACCAGCAGAGTTCGGCTAACCACTCGGAGGACTGCACTAGCAGGGACCACAGCTTGTAATGTAATAAGATTCAATGGCCAAGAGTCGGGTTGTACATGCTGAACCTACTCAATCCCAGCGCTCTCGTAGAGTGGAATCCTCAGCTTAATCGCGTTCGTGCGTTTGTGCACGAGCGTGCTCTCGCCAGCGCTAAAGCGACCATCTCGCTTGGTACTCCACCAATGCAGGCAAACCTACGGCATACTGTTGCTGTTCTGCCCCTTCAACTTGCCCCATTGCAGTTGCAGCTTTTTTACGCGTCTTTTACAATGGATATGTAACACCTACGGCGTAGCGATGATGCGCATTGGCGTCACCTCACGCGGTATTTCGTACCTTGCGGAAAGACGGCTATGAGTGCAACGGGGCACACTCTCGCCACCGAACTCTACGTACCACCGCCCACTACGACGCTGGTCTCTCGGACACGGCTCCTGGGCCGGCTGCACGATGCGCTGCGCCGCCCTTTGACAACCGCTATCGCTCCGCCAGGCTTTGGGAAAACCACGCTCATAAGCTCATGGGCCGCAGATATCTCACGGAACAAAGATCCGGCGCTGGTGGCAAACGAGGTTCGCCCATTCACCCATTTGCCCGGCGGTCATGCCGAAGCCTGGCGGGACGCGCTCAAAAATGTGTTTGCGCAGATGTACGCAGCGGTACGCGACGGCAACGTTGAGGCTGCCTCTGCTCACGTGTTTGCCACCTTCGAGGATGGTCATCGCTCCGCACTGCTGGTTGATGCAGTGCTTGAGAGCGCCCGGCGCAAGACATGGATCGAGCTACGTGACTAATCGCTGCTGACCGATGCAAGCGCACAACCCTGAACGCATTGGAGAAGAGGGAGTATGAAGCATATCTTGTGCTATGGTGACTCGAACACCTGGGGCTATGATCCTGTGTCCGGCGTCGTTTCGCTCAAGACACACGCTGGGCCGGTGTATTACGCCGCGCGCTTGGCGCCGAATACCAGGTCGTCGAAGAAGGGTTGAATGGCCGAACCACAGTGTGGGACGATCCCATCGAAGAGGTTAAAAACGGCAAAACTTACTTCATGCCGTGTCTCGAATCGCACTGGCCGCTGGATCTTGTCATTATTATGCTCGGCACCAACGGTTTGAAAGCACGATTCGGCCTGACAGCGTTCGACATTGCTCAAGGCGTATGCGCCCTTGTAAGTACGGCACAGCACATCAACCTGTGTACTTCTGGTGTCGCGCCGACGGCGTTGTTGCTTGCGCCACCACCGCTAGGCAAGCTCACGGTCTTCGCCGAAATGTTTGAAGGCGCGCAGGCGAAATCAGGTAAGCTTGGCCCCTACTATTGGGCTATTGCCGAGGAGCGCGGCTGCGCCTTTTACGATACGTCCACCGTTATCGCCTCCAGCGACATCGACGGGATTCACTTTGAAAAGGATGAACATGCCAAGCTGGGCGATGCGCTGGCGGGCAAGGTGCGCGAGATGATCGGCTAGGGATGGTCTGGTAGCGGACAACATTTCGTCCTACGCGACTGGGAACCAGCGTAAACTGGAGACACAACATATGCCAGTCGTGCTTCGCTTAAGAGCTATGTAGCACAAGGTGAAGCTATCGCCCTGTGCAAGTTCACGCTGCCCGCGTTCCCTTCAAGGCTGGCTCACTACCGACCAAACGCCGCATGTTGCAGCCCGGTCAGCGGTTGCAGACCAGGAGCGACACAAGCAGGCACAGCACGTCGACCAGAGGGTCCGCTAGATGCTTAGGGCGTTTCCTGGACAGGAGTTAAAAAACCCTCCCGTATCAAACGGCGAACGAGCCCCATTTTCTCGGCAACCTCGATGTCGCCCGGCAGGGAGCTAATCGTGAATTCACTGGTTTCACTGATGAACCGCAGGAGTGGCTCGCCATATTTGGGGAAGGTGATTTTCTGACCAGGCAAGAGCAGACTAACAGAGTGATCGTCCGCGGCGAGGCGATAGATGATGCCAGGCCGTTTCTGAACGATCGTGTCCACCTCCAGCCGGTCGGCAGCAGCCAGTTCAAGCAGCTGGCCCTCAAGCATGGGTGGTCTGCTCGTGATGAAGCGTTCGGCAAGTCGGGCCATCACGGCGTCGAGACTCGTCCGCTCTTTAAAGACAGTGAACAACGCGTCAAACTGGTCATGCACAGCGGCACTCATAGTGGCTTGTGTGGCAAAGCCAACCGGTAGTGCTTGCCGGAAACGGACATCCTGGTGACACAGTGCGAGCGCCTCCGAAAATACGTCGCTCCAAGTGACCGGGGGAATTCCGACCGTGATATGCAGCGATTCCGACTCGGAGGTCAGGGCTTCATGAATGTAGCCTCGCGGCAGGTAGATCAAGTCACCGGGCGTTAAGTCAAGCTCATGCACCGGTTCGCCGATGTGAACTTTGACAGAGCCCGAGGGTAGACTTCGATCCGGCAAGGGGAGCGGCGAGCCATAAATCCGCCAGTGTTTGGACCCCGAAATCTGGAGCACAAACACGTCATGGGTGTCATAGTGGGGTGCAAAGCCTTGCGCGGAGGGCGGCGTTAAGTAGACGTTCGTCTGGAGCGGATAGGTCAAGTACGCTTCAAGGTTGCGACAGAAGAGCGCCAAGGGCGTCCAGCTTCGGTGCATAGCCTGCAACACAATGGTCGCACCACGGCGATACTCTGCCAGCACCTTCGCGACATCCGCGACGCCGGTGAACACATCGTTGCCCCACGGGACATTCGTTGCATAGTGCCGCAGCGGTATTTCCGAGCCGTTCTTGACCAACCGGATTGCAGGATGTCGCAAGTCAGTGGAGGAGATGATGTAGTCGACATCCTGCAGGGAGCAGAGATCGGCGTAGTAGTCGGGCTCGCTCCGCGCTATGATGAGTGGCCGTTGCTCCCAGTAGTCGCTGAAGAACCGGTCGAGTTCGACTGGGCGAAGAACTCTACCAAGATCAAACCCTGCACCGGACATTCTGTGCTCCTACATGTTCAGGCTTAGCAGGTCGAGTCGCCTCGACCTGCTAAGCTATGCGCTGACCAGGCCGCCCCTAGCTCCTACGGTCTCCGCTAGCGTCGCCGAGTAGCCCACCACCACCCGTATCGCCGCTCGCATCACCACCGCCCATGAGCCCGCCGCCACCCGTATCGCCGCTCGCATCACCACCGCCACCGAGTAGCCCGCCGCCA
>JADDQF010000138.1:37907-39379 GCA_016781505.1 bacterium | reverse complement strand
CGCGCAGCGTGGAAGCAATTGGGCGGGCGTTGGTGTTTGAGCGGTGTGTCATACGTTCATCATGTGTTGTAGAGCAGCTAGACCATAAGTCGGTACTCAACCGCGCGGTGGACTGTTACACTGACCGCTACAGCCAGCGTTACAAACATTGGTACAGTCCATTTACAGTCAGCGATTCATCAGCATCTAGAGCGGGAGAGGATCATGAACGTTGCGCCAACCTTTGGCCAGCGTATCAAGCAGCGTCGTGCCGCGCTCGATTTGACGCAAGAGGCACTGGCCGAACGCGTCGGCTGCGCGCCCCAGACGATTCGCAAGATTGAATCGGGCGAGCGCCGTCCATCCCGCGACATGGCTGAGCGACTGGCCCTGGTGCTTGAGCTGGCTCCCGAAGAGCGGGAATCGTTTTTGAAAGCGGCGCGGGCCTCAGTTATCGCCGATACGGCCGTGGCAGCAGCGCCTGCCGTAGAACAATTGGAGCCCCGGCTCCTTTTACCGAAATATACACGACCGTTTGTTGGTCGAACAGCGGAACTGGCCCAACTGCGCAGCCTGCTGGCGGACCCCGCTTGCCAGCTGATTACCCTGGTTGGCGCTGGCGGCATCGGCAAGACCCGGCTCGCCGTCGAGCTTGGCAGTCAATGTCGGCTGTTTGCCGATGGCGTGGTTTTTGTGTCGCTTGTTTCCGTCAAAACCCCAACGTTGTTGGCATCGGCGATTGCTGATGCACTTGGGTTTACCTTTCATGGAACGGATGAGCCAACCGCCCAGTTGTTCGACTACCTGCGGGAAAAAGAGCTGCTGTTGATTCTTGACAACATGGAGCAGCTGCTTGATAGCACCGATCTGCTTGTTGAATTATTGACCGAAGCGCCTCACGTCAAGCTGCTGGTAACTTCACGCGAACGGTTAAATATGCAAGGTGAATGGGCTGTCGAGATCGGGGGGCTGCAGGTACGTCACTCTGATGCAGACGTTGCGGAAGCAGTGGCGCTCTTTGTGGAGCGGGCGCGGCGCGTGAAGCACACGTTCTCGCTGTCGGACGCCGAGCAGCGCAGCGTTGTACGGATCTGTCAGTTAGTGGAAGGGATGCCGCTTGCCATCGAGCTAGCCGCCAGCTGGGTGCGGATGTTATCCTGCAGCGAAATCGAGGCGGAGATCAGCAACAGTTTCGATATCCTAAGCACATCCACCCGTGATATGCCGGGCCGGCACCAATCGTTGCGGGCTGTGTTCGAACACTCCTGGCATTTGCTGTCGGACGAGGAGCGGCAGGTGTTGCGCCAGCTGACAGTTTTTCGGGGTGGCTTTGATCGCAGCGCGGCAGCACGTGTCGCCGGTGCTACGTTGCCAGTTTTGGCCGCGCTGGTCGATAAATCATTGTTGCGACGCACGGGCGACGGCCGCTTTGATCTGCATGAGCTCGTGCGCCAGTATGCGGCCGAATTCTTGGCCCAGGAGTCGCAGGAGCA
>JADDQF010000138.1:18343-37731 GCA_016781505.1 bacterium | reverse complement strand
GACGGGCGACCGCTTTGGGCTGGGCACGGCGTTGAGCCACCTTGGACTGGTAGCCAAGGCGCAAGGGCAGTTCCAAGAAGCGCACTATCTTTTCAGCGAAAGCTTAACGCTGTTCAAAGAGATGGGCAATCGGTGGGATATCGCTCGCACCCTGAACCATTTCGGCGTGGTAGCCTTGGCGTTGGGCGAATGCCAGGACGCCAAGCGGGCCTACATCGAGTCGCTGCGTAACTCCATCGAAGCGAACGCAGTGCCGGATGCGCTCAATGCCCTGGTTGGCCTGGCCCGCGCGTCAGTCTGTGAGGGCAATCGCGAGCAGGCGCTGGAACTGTGCCTGCAGGTCCTCCAGCATCCAGCCCCTGGCAAAGAAGCGTACGAGCGTGCCGAACAGCTGCGGGCTCAGCTGGTAACGGAGCTGCCGCCGGCTATTATCGACGAGGCCGCTGGCCGTATGGCCAGCCGAACGTTTAGGGCTGCCGTCGACGAGCTCCTGCTGCCGCTGCGCGAGCGCATGGTTGCGCGCTAAATCGGCTGGCAGCGGCACGTAGCGTACCATGAACGGATCAGCAAATGCTTCTTCACCGCTCCGCCAAAAGGCTGATGCCAAACCTCCGGTTCCGTGGTATGATGGCGGAAGTAGTGCCGCTGCGAGTGGCTGTGTTTAGTTAGCGGAGTGTGGGTTGATGTTCGCTTGCGTCGTTATCATGTTGCTCAATGAGCGCCCCTTTGATCGACCAAGGAGCAGTGTGCCCATATGTCCGTGATGCAATGCGCCAATCGCGCTGACCGAGACGTAACTGTGGGCCAATTCGCGGCCCACAGTTTTTTTTGACCTGTCCAGCGGCAAAGGGAGGACCGTGTGGCACGCAGCAGAGAGTTTACCGTCCAGCAAGCCTACCAGTACAACCATGCTAGTCCGTTGCGGTGGATCGTGTCGCATGTGTGGCGATACCGCCGCTTTGTTGCCACCACCGTTGTGTGTTACATCACCGCTTGGCTGGTGTATGCTGGCGCGCAGGTCATGATTGGACGCGCGGCCGCCGAAATTCTTAAGCCACAGCAGACCAGTGCGCTGCTGTGGATCGCGCTTGCAATCGTTGGGCTGCTTTCAATCGATGGCCTTTCAATGCTGATCGGCAGCTATTCCGCCGAAAACATTGCGGCGCGGTTTGAGGCCGACGCGCGTGAAGAATTGTTTGCCAGCTTGCTCGGCAAAAGTCAATCCTTTCATGATCGGCAGCGCGTGGGAGACATCATGGCCCGCGCGACCGACGACACGCATCAGCTCAGCAACATGATCGCGCCCGGCTCGTCACTGTTGATCGAGTCAGTGTTTGGCATCGTCGTGCCGTTGTTCTATATCGGCACCATGAAAGCAGAGATGCTGCTGGTTCCCGTCTGCTTCGTGATCTGCTACCTGGTGGCGGTACGCTTTTATATCCGCAAGCTCACGCCGGTAATGCGGCAGCAGCGTGAGCAGTTTGGCTCCATGAACGCGGGCTTGGAAGAAACGCTTTCCGGGATCGAAGTTGTGAAGGCCAGCGCGCGCGAAGCGTTTGAGCGGACCAAGTTTCGGCGTAACGCCCGGCTGTACCGCGATCTGTTTGCTCGCCAAGGCGCGATCGAGGCGCGCTATCTGCCCTTGCTGATGTACGGCATCGCCTTTGGATTGACCTTCCTCCACGCGATGTGGCTGTATCGTCGCGGACGGATCGAGCTGGCCCAGATCATCGCCGTGATGGGGCTGATGAATGTGCTGCGCTTTCCAACCTTTATTTCGATCTTTGCTTCTTCACTTACTCAGGCCGGCCTGGCTAGCGCCGGACGCATTCTGCACATCATCCGCGACGAGACCGACCTGGATGAAAATCAGGCCGGGGTTGCGCGGCCCGTGCACGGGGTGATTCGCTTTGAAGATGTGAGCTTTGGGTACGGCGATACGCTGGTGCTGCAAGGCATCACGTTCGAGATCCGCGCCGGACAAACCGCGGCAATCGTGGGCCAGACCGGCTCCGGCAAGAGCGCCCTGACCCAGCTGATCAACCGAACGTACGAGGCAACCGCCGGGCGTGTGCTGATCGACGGGGTGGACGTGCGCGATTGGAGCCTGCAGGCGCTGCGCTCTCAGATCGCCAAGATCGAGCAGGATGTTTTTTTGTTTTCGCGAACGATTGCCGAAAACATTGCTTTTGGCGCTCCCGACGCCACGCGGGAGCAGATTGAGGCAGCGGCCCGCGCCGCGCAAGCCCATGACTTTATCATGGCGTTTGCCGAGGGCTATGAAACTGTGATCGGCGAGCGCGGCGTAACGCTTTCCGGCGGTCAACGGCAGCGCATTGCCCTGGCGCGCGCGTTTTTGAATAATCCGCGCATCCTGATCCTGGACGACTCAACCAGCGCCATCGACAGCGCGACCGAAGATCAGATCCAAAAGGCGCTCCGGCAGGCTCAGGCTGGACGGACCACCTTGCTGATCACGCATCGGCTGTCGCAGATACGTTGGGCCGATCAAATCTTGGTGTTGGACGGCGGACGGCTGGTTGCGGCTGGCACGCATGACGAGCTGCTGCGCCGCTCGCCGCATTATCGCCGCATCTTTGCGCGCTATGGGGTTGTGCTGCCGTCCTTGGAGGCGGAGGAACCGGCTGTGTTGAGCTACCAGCTTTCAACGCCAGCATAAGCAGCTCAGAACTGAGTTCTGCGAAGGAGTACGCGATGGGCTTTCTGATGGATGGGCTTGACGCCGAAGGCTACGACCGCGCATACAGCGATCGACAGCTGATGCGGCGTATTCTGAGCTATTTTCGGTCCCAGGCGCGCAAAATGAGCCTGGCCATCGCGGCGATCATTGCGATTGCGCTGCTTGATACCGGCTTACCCATCCTTGTTTCGCGCACATTGGATCAGCTGCAGCGCGACACGTCCGCCACACCACTGCTCAGGATCGCGGGCGTGCTGACCGGGCTGACGAGTCTTTCATGGATCGCCAACGGTATTCGCCAAACGCTTTCGTCACAGGCGGTGGGCAATGTGGTGCTCAAGCTGCGCGAGGATGCCTTTGACGCCGTGGTGCAGCGTGACCTGTCGTTCTATGATACGTTCGCCTCGGGCAAGATCGTGAGCCGGATTACCTCGGATACACAAGCGTTTGCCTCGGTAATGTCACTAACCATGGAGCTGGTCAGCCGAGTGCTGCTGGTGGTGCTGCTGCTGGTCTATCTGTCAAGCGTTAGCTTGCAGCTGCTGTTGGTGTTGCTCGGGTTGGCGCCGTTGATCGTGGCGGCCGCGCTGGCATTTCGCGCGCTGGCTCGCACATCGATCACCCACTCGCGGCGCATGAGCGCAACGGTTAGTGCTCACATTCAGGAAACGGTGAGCGGTATTGGCGTGGCCAAGAGCTTTCGGCAAGAGCCCGCTATTTACGCCGAGTTTCTCAAAGTGAACGAGCAGTCACGCCGGCTTAATCTGCGCACGCGCTATGTGTTCAGCAGCATCTTTCCGATCTTGAACGTGCTAGCTGGCATTGGAACAGCTGCCCTGGTGTATTGGGGTGGTCGGCTGGTATGGGCGGGCAATCTTACGGCCGGCAACTGGTATCTGTTTCTTCAGGGACTCGCGCTGTTCTGGTTTCCGCTGACCAGCATCGCGTCGTTCTGGAGCCAATTCCAGCTCGGCTTGGCCGCCGGAGAGCGGGTCTTTGCGCTGATCGACGCCGAGCCAAAGGTGGTGCAAACCGATCAGGTCCGCCTGCCACAGATCAAAGGTGAGATCGAGTTTGCGCATGTCGATTTCAGCTACAACGACGGCGAGCCGGTGCTGCGCGATTTTTCGCTGCGGATTCGCCCAGGTGAAACGTTGGCGCTGGTTGGGCACACGGGCTCGGGCAAGTCGAGCATTGCCAAGCTTGTGGCGCGCTTTTACGAGTTCCAGGGTGGCCAGCTCAGGATCGATGGCGTCGATATCCGGCGTCTCGACTTAAGCGATTACCGGGCGCGGCTAGGCATTGTCACGCAAACGCCCTTTTTGTTTGACGGCACAGTGCGTGACAACATCCGGTATGGCCGGCCTGAAGCTTCCGACGAGGAAGTGCTGCGGGTGGCGCAGCAGGTTGGAGGCGGGGATTGGATCGCAACGTTGCCCCTGGGTCTAGACACGCCCGTGGGCGAGCGGGGGGGCAGCTTGTCGCTGGGCCAGCGCCAAATTGTGGCGCTATCCCGCGTGCTGCTGCAAGAGCCGTCGATCTTTATTTTGGATGAGGCGACTGCCAGCATCGATCCGCTGACCGAGACCCAGATTCAGGAAGGGCTGGATCTTGTGCTCCAGGGCCGCACGTCGATTGTGATCGCGCACCGTCTTTCCACGATCCGCACTGCGGACCGGATCATTGTGCTGCGCCAGGGCGCGATCATCGAGCAGGGTAATCACGATACGTTGCTGGAGCGTAGTGGCCATTACGCCGAGCTCTACAATACCTACTTCCGCCACCAGTCGTTGGAGGCAATCGAAACAGATCCAGATCGCCTGTTGGCGCCTCCCACAACGGCGGGGGTAGCACACCTCTGAAACACCAGCCCCGACTGTGGTCAGCTCAATTCCTCATGCTGCAGGGACTGGCTCCCCGGCCAGTCCTTTCGATTATTGAACCCAGTGCTAAGACCATGTACGCTTACAGCTCTTGGCCGGACGATCACCGACAGCGGCAACCGGTGGTCAGCCTGGATCACTCAGTAAGGACTAGCCCAACGCCGATGTCTTGGTACACCACTGTAAATCCAGTCTCAAGGTACAGTTTGGCGGCCACGGCGGCAATGCGATAGCGTCGGAGGAGTGGCTACCTGTCGGGTAGCGTTCGGCTAGCCACACCGAGGTTGCCTCGGGTCATTGCCAGCGACGCGTGCCATGACGGCAGCAAGTCTTGGCATTCCAATTGCACATGCGGCGGCCAAGAAGACCGAGAGGAGAGACTCATGGATCGTCCATTCGTGCCTGTAACCACAGCCGAGGCTTTGGAATCACTTTTTTCACAATCAGCCGAGCATCCCGTCATTGTGTTCAAGCATGATACAAGTTGCCCGATTAGCAAAGCGGCATATAGCCAGTTGCAGGGGGTGACACAGGATGTTGCCGTCGTTGATGTTGCACGCTCGCAAGCGCTTTCTGAGGAAATTGCCGCACGCACCGGCGTTAAGCACGAGTCGCCGCAGGTGATTGTTGTTCAAGACGGCCAAGCCGTGTGGTCAGCCTCGCACTACGACATCACGGAAGCAGCAGTTACGCAAGTCGGGTTGCAGTCCCGCGAACGGGGCGGTGGCTGATGTTTGCCAGGGAGGTGCTCCGCCGTAGGCTTTGGCTTGAGCCACATGTCTAGTCGGGCGCCTCCCGTTGGTTAATTTACTTCCAAGCCCGGCATCAACCACGCTTCAACCACGTGCCCCTCTGTGAAGAGGGCAGCACCATGCTTCTCGCAGCTATAGCCCGCTCCAGGAACAATGCCTCATGCAGGATTGCTCCCGTGGATGATGGCACATGATATGCCTGCCGCCAGTTAGATGGTTGGAGTGAGGGGTCTTAGCCCAACAGCTTCAGACAGGGGAGGATTGGACATGGCGCAAAATGTTGTTGGCACCTTCGCGACAATGGCCGACGCCGAGTCCGCGGTGCAGGCATTACGAGAACTCGGCATTTCCGATGACGCGATGACGGTGGTTCCGCATACCGCAGATCAGGAGGACGCCGAGGCGACCACAGCGTTAGCGCAGAGCGCGGCGGCGACAGCGGAGCTGGAGGGCCGCCAGGTGCCGGAAGCAGTGGTCGAGGTGGCGGCGCATGGCCCGAAACGAGAAGGCGGCTATATCATTGTGCGCGCCGAGTCGGACGAGCTGGCGGCACAGGCGACCCAGATCATGGAACGCTACCAGGCCGTCGACCTTGAAAGCCGGGGGCAGCAGTACCAGCCGGGCGATTGGAACCATGTCGACGATCCAGCCGCGCTGGCGACTGGCGATGCTGACCCGACACAATCAAGCAGCGCAGAAGCAACTGCGTCGGCACTTGCGGATGCCCCCCTGCTTAACCCGATCAACAACGATACCACAGCTCAGCCGGGCAGCGATGCGGTCGTTGCCCCGGCCCTTGGCCGCAGGTCACGCGTCTACCCCGTAAGTGCAGCCGTGCTGCCTGCGGAGCCCCTACCGTCGACGAGCAGCCTTTCTGGTGCCACAGCGCCTACGCCGGATATGCCGGAGCCATCGCCGGTGATCGACAGTGGTAGTCAACCAGCGAGCACCAATACATTTGCTCCAACCCAGGGGAAGACTGGAGCAGGGCTGGGCCAGCAAATGGATCAACAGGGTGCGGGAGGCTTGTTGGCGGTGCTGCAACGCCCGCTGGCGATGTTGCTGATCGGTGTGGCGCTCGGCTTTGCGCTGGCACAGCTTTTCAAAAAGGAGCAGGCTCAATGAAGCTTGGAGGACGAACGGCACTGGTGACGGGAGCGGATAGCGGCATTGGCCAAGCGATTGCGATTACGTTTGCGCGTGAGGGCGCCGATGTGGTGGTGCATTACCATGCCGATGAGCAGGGCGCCCAGTCCACCGCGCGGCAAATTCAGGAGCATGGCCGACGCGCTGAAATCGTTCAGGCCGACCTGTCCGATCCGCGCGCTGCCCAACGCTTGTTTCAGGAAGCGCTCCAGCGGGTAGAACAGATCGATATCCTGGTCAACAACGCCGGCACAGGCGCTCCGATTGAAAAGTCTTTGGAAACGCCGCTGGACGAGTTTATTCGAGTGATCAACATCGATATGGTCAGCCCCTGGGCGTTGTGCCAGGCCGCCGCGCAATAGATGATCGAACGGGGAGGCGGGGTCATTATCAACATTACCTCGGTCCATGAAGAGATACCGGGCCCGGGCGGGGTCGCGTACGATGCGGCCAAAGGTGGTCTGCGCAACATCACCCGCACGCTCGCCCTTGAGCTGGCACCACAAGGGGTGCGGATCAATAATATCGCACCGGGCATGATCGCCACGCCGATGACCGCTGATTCGCTCGAAGATCCCGAGAAAGCGCAGCAATCGACCCAACGCATTCCGATGGGTCGTCCCGGACAACCGCAGGAGGTCGCAAATGTTGCGCTGCTGCTGGCCTCCGACGACGCCAGCTATGTTACCGGCAGCAGCTACTTCGTGGACGGCGGTCTGATGCAGTCGGTCGGCGGCGCGTGAGCGAGCTGCGGCGTACACGCGCGCTTGGTACGTTTGCGTCCTAAGCCCGTCTCAGCCGACCATACTAAGAGGAGCAACGGCGATGATCAACCGTGAGCCCGAACTGATCGCGGATTATGCCTGTGTGGTCGGCGAAGGTCCACTGTGGCATCCTGACGAGCGGCGGCTGTATTGGCTGGATATCGAGCGCGGCCGCATCTTTCGCTACGATCCCGCCACCGGCGCGCACGGCATGGTGTACGAAGGTGCGCCGGTCGGCGGCATGACGCTGCAGCCGGATGGCTCCCTGCTGCTCTTCATGGCGCGCGGCGCGATCAGCTTGTGGCGCGATGGTGCGCTAACACCCGTGCTGCCTGAGATCCCCCGTGAGCGTGCCGGGCGCTTCAACGACGTGATCGCCGATCCGGCAGGCCGCGTTTTTTGTGGCACGATGCCGAGCGGCGAGCAGCCCGGGCGCTTATATCGGCTTGATCCATCGCGCGAGCTTGCGGTTGTCCAGCCGGAAGTTGGGTTACCAAATGGGATGGGCTTTACGCCTGATCGCACCCGCATGTATCACACCGACACGCCCAAGCGGCAAATCTTTGTGTCGGACTATGATGCCGCGACGGGCACGCTCAGCCAGCAGCGGGTGTTCGTGGAGGTTGCGGAAGATTTAGGCAACCCGGACGGCATGACCGTAGACGCGGAAGGCTGTGTGTGGTCGGCGAACTGGGGCGGCAGCTGTTTGGTACGCTTCGCGCCCGATGGCCGTGAGCTTGCACGGATTCAGTTTCCGGCCAGCAATGTTTCAAGCGTCGCGTTCGGCGGCGATGAGTACACGGATATGTATGTGACGACGGCTGGCGGCGACAACAAAGCGGCGAATGGATCGGGCGCGGGCGCGCTGTTTCGGCTCCGGCTAGGCATTCGTGGCGTTCCCGAATTTCGGTCCAAGATCAGCATCTGATGTTGGCAGTCAGCAGGGCAACAGGGTTGATTGGCGCAAAGCGCCGGATCAGCCCTGCCTCAGCTTAGCGCGTTGAGGATCAGGATTGATAACAGGGCGTGCTTCTGTATCAATCACAACGTCTCGCAAACGCTGGTATCTCGCTTGGGCTGTAGCTGATCAGAAGAACTCATCCAGCAGCTGATAAAAGGCCAGCTTGGCCGGATCGGGTGATTCAAGTCCATAGGCCTCGAAGAAGGGCGCTACCCATTCCGCTCCCACGTTCCGACGAATACTGCGAGCTGCCAGGGCCAGGTCGCGGTGCGGATCGCCAATACCGGCGCGTCCCAGGTCGACGAAGCCGCTCAGCTGTCCATCGTCGCTCAGTACATTGGGCAGGCAATAGTCGCCATGGGTCAAGACGCGGTCTTCGGAGCTTGGCCGTGTGGCAAGCAGCTCCCCAAACAGATCGTGTGCCGACCATCCGGCGCGAGCATCGTCAAAATCCGCTTCATCGACCAGACCCTGCTCCAGGTGCTGCCGCGCCCGTGCGATCTCGGCGTCCATGCCATGGTTGAAAGGACAGTCGTCAATGGGGAGCGCGTGGAGCAGTCGCAATCCGGTGGCGAGCAACTGCACTAGGCGGGCGGGCCGGGCAATGATCTGCGGCTCGGCGGCATTAAGCCCCGGCACTGCCAACGTCAGCAAGTAGCTTGCTGCCTGCTGTTGGGTGAAGGCTAGGACACGTGGCACTGGCGCGCGGTCAGCTAGCCACTGCAGCCGCCGCAGCTCCTGTTCGAGATCCTCAGCTAGGTGGTCCGGCGCGATCTTGAGGTAGTGCTGTGCGCCATGCGCATACTGCAAGCGGAAGACGGCCGCTCCCGATTCGCCGATTGTTACGCGCTGCCAGCGAGCCCCGGCGGTGATCGTGCAGAGTGCTCGTGGTAGCTCAAGCCGAGCGTTTGGATCGGTCATTTAGTCTCGTCCATAGCGTGCCGCTGGCAGTACGCCAACGACGCTCCTGGGCCGCAATTATTTGGGGGTGCTGTCCACCGCTGGTGTTGCCGGTTTATCTCGTGGCCGTTCCAGGTAGCCCAAGCCGACCAAGATAGTCCAGCCAAGCACCATGCCGAACACGGCCGTCCACAATCGACCCAAGCCCACCGCTACGCCCACAGCCGCGGTCGTCCATATGCCGGCCGCGGTCGTCAACCCTTCGATCTCACGTTGTTCGTGCAGCTTAAGAATTGCGCCTCCACCGATAAAACCAAGCCCGGTGGCCAGGCCTTGGATCACGCGTGATACGTCGCCGACGGACATGCCCACCTCAAGCGATGCCAGCACAAAGATAGCGGAACCAAGGGAAACGAGCATGTGCGTGCGGAGTCCAGCCGGCTTACCGATCTGTTCCCGCTCAAAGCCGATGATAGCGCCCAATATCACGGATGCAATCAGCCGAACAAGCATGCGAATGAGCTGGTCCGTGTCGGCAAGTCCACCGGTGAGTTCTTCCAGTACGATGTCCAAAGCGTCCTCACTGTGCTGCGTATTTCATATGTCCGCATTGCAATACTTGCGCTGGCGAAACAACTGTTTCTCGCCTACGCCACAAGCTCGCAATCGTGAGGCGTAGTATAGCAGAGGCGTTCAACTCCACCTCGCTGCTTTGTGTATTCCGAATAACGTGGGGAGAAGCGCAGGATGTCTGGTTGCCGACAAAACATGTCCCTATTGTCTGCCCAGTGGTGGTTGGGACGAGCTTGCCGGGTACCAAAAAGCTGCACGGGGCAGGTGCAGCTTTAGGTGAAGGATTCGAACCTTCGTCCCCATCCGCCGCGCGTGCGCTGCAATGGATGGCGACACCAGCTATAGTTTACCATGTCTTGACTGCTGGTAACTCTGTCTGATTCGCACCAGATTTGCGGAGGGATTTATATCGACAGGGGGGCGCAGCATTTATGCCAAGTGTACGGAGTCTCCTCGCGCAATCCTGCCGCCTTCCAGCACGCTTGCATAGACACCAGCCACCGCGGGCAGAACAATTCCGGGCGCTAGCGTTGCACTTGCAACCGCATTCGCCTGCGCCGCCATCCGCAAAATCCCCAGATCACGAGGCAAATCGCCTTGGGCTAGCGTTGTGACCACGCAGCGGGGACATGGATCGATCAAGCTGAGAAGGGCGGCGGGCCCAACCCCCATGCGGCGTCCAATCCATGCGTTTTCAACAAAATCAGGCTCGCCATGATGCGGAGCCACAACCAGGTTCGGCCGAAAGCGCCGGGCTTCAAAGCGTCCCGCTGGGTATAAAGCGCGTAATCGATCCAGCGTTGCCGTGGTCAGCAGGTGCAGCGGTGCGTAGTCGAAGAAGGTGCCCTGGGGTGCTGCCCGGGCCATCGTCTCGACCATGATGCGTTCCTGCACGTCAAGCTCCTCAATCGAGGTGCGATTTGCCTCACGGGTAGGCATTGCAGCACCAGTGGTTACCAGCGCAACCGCCCGGCCGAGCGAGCGCGACAAACGTTCGTCGATGTCGGGATCGGCGCTGTGCAGAACAGCGCCATCCGGCAGTGTGATCCAGACCGGCGGCAAGGGCAAGTCCGGCTGGGGCGGCTCCACAAAGGCTGCCCGGTACGCGAAGAGCTTGCCCCACTTCCGGGGATGCTTGGCGCTGGCAATATGGCCCGTAGCGCGCTCAAGAACGGCATAGCTCCGGTCGCCCGGAACGCCGCGGTCGGTAAGCAGTGCTCCGTTGACTTCCTCGCCCTGCATCGACTTAACGGGATAGCGCCATACCGCTACCACGGTTCCGGTCGATCCTGAAGTTGGTTCCATACGGTTATCTCTTCCGGGTATGCTTGATTGTTGTGCTCCAAGCCACATACACATTGGCATTGGTGCTGGGTTGCCCGCTATTATACCCGTGCATGGCCCACCGGCTCCGTGTACAGCTCTGCGGGTAGCTGCTCGAACAACAGGAGCAGGTCGCAATCTTGCTATGGTTGATGCTTGGATGACATGCCGGCACGTGTCGCCTTGCAACTGCAGGTTAGTGAGATCGTTTCCTCGTGCCGGCACGTATAACCATAACGGCGGCTGTATCGCTTTGTCGCTAGAAATGGACCTGTTTTGCACGATCGAGTTCCGTTTGGACGCCGTCTGCTCCCGTTACTGACGATCCTATGCCTGGCCGGCATCACTGCTTGCCAGAACGAGCAGCCTACGGCCCAATCGACCCAACCCGGCGTGTATGTTGCGCTGGGTGCTTCAGATTCGGTTGGCATTGGCGCGGATAATCCCGCTACCGAAAATTGGCCGGCTGTGGTTCACGCCGGGCTGCCGCAGGGAACGAAGTTTATCAACCTTGGCATCAGCGGCGCAACTCTGCGCGATGTGCTGCAGCAGGAAGTGCCGCCAGCGCGCGACGCGCAACCGCAGTGGGTTACGCTATGGTCGGGTGTGAACGACATACGGGCCGGAGTTGCCCTGCCAACCTTTACAGCTCAGCTTGACGAGGTGTTGAGCCAACTTGTGCCCGCGGATGCCGCTCAAGCCGCCGGGCCCATGATCGTGGTGCTCAACATACCGGATCTGCGGCAGCTGCCAGTCTTTCGGGTGGTTGATCCGGTGCTGCTCGACGCGACGGTACGTCAGTGGAATAGGGCCATCGCCGAAACCGCTGCCCGACATGGCGCGCTTGTGGTTGATCTGTATGCCCGTGCGCCGGAGCTAGCCGCCCGGCCCGAGTACATCAGCGCTGATGGCTTTCATCCGTCGACCGCGGGCTACCGCCGTATCGCCGAGCTTGTCTTGGCCATAATGAACGAACATGCTGCGGCGCCTGTTCAATAAGCCAACAGTGTCCGCGGCGGGAGACCAGCCAGCGGTGGAAGCGCGCGGGCTGCGCAAAGCCTATCATGGCGGAGCAGTCCGCGTTGAAGCGCTGCGCAGTATCGATCTGCGGATCGAGCGGGGCGAGCTCGTGGCGATCATTGGACCGTCTGGCTCCGGCAAGACAACGCTGCTCAATTGTTTAGCTGGCCTGGAGCAGGACTTTGAGGGCGACGTTGTGCTGGCAGGCCACTCCCTGCGCGCGCTGTCTGATGATCGGCGGGCTCGCCTGCGGGCTGCGAAAACCGGCTTTATCTTCCAAGCCTTCAATCTGCTGCCGACCCTGAGCGCGCTAGAAAATGTTGAAATGCCACTGCTTATCGCTGGACAAGGCGGTCGCGCAGCCAGGCGCCGCGCATGGTCCATGTTGGAGGCGGTGGGCCTGACCGACCGAGCGCACCATCGACCGGCCGCGCTTTCCGGGGGCCAGCAACAGCGGGTTGCAATCGCGCGGGCGCTGGTGAACTCGCCTGCGATTGTGTGGGCCGATGAGCCGACCGGCAACCTGGACAGCGAGTCGGCCGCCGAGATCATGGCCCTGATCCGGCAGCTGAATCGGGAAAACCAGCAAACCTTTGTGATCGTTACGCACTCGCCCGACGTCGCCAGCTCCGCCCGCAGGCTAGTCCAGATGCGCGATGGGCACATCATCCGGGACGAGCCGCTCCATGCGCTTGACACTCGGCCACTGGAGCAGAACGTGGTGCGCGGATAATGGATTGGCTAACGAACAGGTCCGCGGGCAGCCTTGCCCTGGCTTTAGCGGCGACTGTCATTGTCGCGCTGCTGGGCTGCTTGCTGCTGGCGCTGCGCGCGCCAATTTTGGTCAAGCTGGGTGTTCGCAATATTGCCCGCCGCAGGCTGCGCGCAGCTCTGATTGTGTGCGGCCTAATGTTGTCGACGCTGGTGATTGGTAGCGCTCTGGGCACCGGCGACGCGATGACTCATACGATGCATACACTGGTGGCCGGCAGCCTGGGAGCGGTGGACGAAGTCGTCGTAGCCAATCCGCCGCGGAATCGGCTGCGGGAGCGCGTCCGGGCCTTGACTGAGCCAGGCCTAGGCGGCTTAGCCGGTGCCAATCTGGATCTGTTCTCCCAGGCCGAGGTCACCCAAATCACCGCGGCGGTGGGCAACAGCCAGCACATTGCGGGCACAGCACCCGCAATTATCACGCAAGTAACGGTGATCCAACCGGCCCGGCAACAACTGCAGTCGGCAGTGCCGTTGCTGGCGATGGCCCCTGAGTCGACAGCAAGTGGCGCTTTTGGCGTGCTCCAAACCGCCGCTGGACAATCCGTATCACTGACCGCGTTAACGCAAGATGACGTTGTGCTCAACGCGGCTGCCGCGGCGACGCTCGAGGCCGAAGCGGGGCAAACGTTGTCAATTTTGCATGGCAATCAGCCCTGGAATGTGCGCGTGGCCGCAGTGGTCCGCAACGGCGGCTTGGGCGGAACACAGCCGCTAATTTTGGTGCCCCTGCAACACTATCAACAGATCGGGCAGTCTCCGGGCCAGATCAACGTGGTGCTCGTCGCCAATCACGGCGGCACCAGGAGCGTTACCCGCTCGGCCGCTGCGGCCAGTGAGCTGCGGAACAGCGTTGCCGACCGGGCAGTGGCCGAACAGCTGTATGCGCTGCTGGCGCGTCCGGAAATACAGCGCGGCTTACGTGAGGCGGAAGGGCTGCTGGAAGGCAGCGACCAGGCCCGGATTGTGGCCCTGCGGGTCGAGGCGGCACTGCCCGCCATGAGCGAGCGGTTTGTCAGCTTGATCGGGGAGCCTCGTACCCGGCAACGGCTGAGCGTGCTTGCTTGGCGTTTGCCCGGCGGTGCCGGACGGCGAGCCGCGGCATTGCTCCAGGACGTTTCCGCGCTGTCGGTATTGGAGGTGAAGCAGGAAGCGCTCAATCAGGCCAACCAGTATGGCACGGTGATCAGCACCGTGTTTCTGGTCTTGGGCATCTTCTCGATTGCTGCGTCGATCTTGCTAATTTTCCTGATCTTTGCGCTGCTGGCGGCGGACCGGGGAGCTGAGCTGGCAATCATGCGGGCCCTGGGTATGCGTCGCTTCCAAATGATGCGGCTGTTTGTGTTTGAGGGCTTGGTGTATAACGTGCTCGGCGCAGGAATCGCCACCGGCGTGAGCGTGCTGAGCGCGTACGTCGCAGCAGTTGCCCTCCTGCGCGCCCTCCAAGCGTTTGGCATTGCAGTCACACCGTATGTCGCGCCCGCCAGTCTGCTGATTACGTTTACAAGTGGGTTAATGCTGACCCTGCTTGCCATGCTGCTGGCGGCGTGGCGGATCAGCCGCACCGACATGATTGCGGGCGCGCGGGGTGAGCTTGTCGACGAGCAAGGCGGCTCAGCTCTAGGTCTGGGATTGATATTGCTCTTGGCCGCAGGCGGCGTGTGGTGGCAGTGGGGCGCTGCCGCTATGGCTGAGCGTCACCCGCTGCTTGTGCCCCTAGCACAGTCGATGGGGGGTGTTGGGGCGGTTGGCTGCTTGCAATGGCTGCTTGGGCGGCGACGCTCCAGCCTAGCCGGGCGAACGCTTGCGCTGCTGGGCGCGACGGTGCTGGCGGGCATTTGGCTGCGCTTCCTGTTGCAGCTTCCCGTAACCAGGGCGTCCACGCTCACACGTGCGGTGTCGATCGGGGTGGGCGGGGTTATGCTCATCCCAGCGGCGACATGGGCCGTCACCATGGCGCTGGGTCCGGTGCTCAAGCTGTTGGAACGAATCCTTGCGCTGCTGCCCCGCGTTCAGGCGGTTATCAGGCCGGCCGCCAGCTACCTTAGCCAGCAGCGGTGGCGCACGGGCTTAACCATCCTGATGTTTGGGATGGTTGTGAGCATCATCGTTGCCGCGCTGACGCTGATCGATGTTGTTGTGCAGGCGTATGCTCATACCGAGCCGCCAGTCGCCGGATACGACCTGCGGGTTGATTGGGCTGGTCAGCCCGGCGTGGCCGACATGGAGGCGGCGCTAGCGACGACGCCCGCAGTCTCACGGGCCGATTTCACGACCATCGGCGGTGTAGCCATGCAAACCGTTGCGGTGGTGCGGCTTGATGCGCCGCGCGCCAGCTGGCAGGAGCTGAATCTGGCGGTAGCGGATGGAGGCTTTCTGGCGGGGATGCGGGCGCGTCTCAGCCACCGTGCGCCGGGCTTTGCCAGCGATGCCGACGCGTGGGCTGCCCTCGGCGCGCAAGCGGGCACAGCCGTCGTGGCGGGGCCGTGGCCAGGGGCTGACGGAGCGGTAACCGACGGCCAAAACCAGCAGTCGTTGGAGCCGAGCAGCGTCTGGACCCGTCCGCCGCAGGGTGGCCAACCGATCAAGCTAACCGTGATCGGCATCGTGGATGCGCGGTCGGAACTGGATCCAGCCATCTACACCTCGCAAGCAACAGCGGCTGGGTTGGGCGTGCCCGGCGTACAACCGCAAAGCTACTTCTTCGGCGTTGCAGCAGATCGGCGCCTCCGGGATGTTGCCCAGGGACTGCGGCTTTCGTTTGCCGAACAGGGGGCGGCGGTTACGATCTTGGGCGAGGCGCAGCGCCTGATTCAAACCGTGCGCCTGCTGCTTGTCCAGCTCGTCCAGGGCTTTTTGGGTCTGGGTTTGTTGGCCGGGATCACCGCCCTCGGATTGCTGGGTATTCAGGCGGTGCTGGAGCGCCGGCAGCAACTAGGCACACTGCGGGCGCTCGGCTTTACCCGGCGGCAGACCGGCGCCATGTTGGCCTGTGAGACGGCGTTTATCGCGATTGTGAGCGTGGTGCTGGGGATTGCGCTAGGGGTGACCCTGGCGCGTAGTCTGGTGGGTGTGCTGGCGACAGAGTATCCTGAGCTGCGCTTCGGCATTCCGTGGCGCTCCATTGCCGGCACGGTCGCTATCGCCTGGGCTGGCTCTAGCTTGACGATTCTGTTGGCGGCGTGGCAAGCAGGGCGCGTTTCTCCCGCCGAGGCGTTGCGCTCAGTGTAAAATTCGTGTTCACGACCTTGCCGGACCACAGCCGCACACAGCGGTTGGATCACTTGCCTAGCCCTGCGCTGGGTCCCGAACCTGCTAAAAGGTAGGGTAACAGCTTGCAGCGGCGCTATCGTGCCCGACCGGGGGCAAGGCACGCGGAAAGGATCTGTCCGCATGGAACGGGAAGAGCAAACCGCGCAGCATATTCTGGTGGTCGAGGATGATGCCGTAATGCGTGGAACGATCGCCGAACTATTGGCAGAAGAGGGCTACTCGGTCGCCGTGGCCAGCGGCGGCGAGCAAGGGCTGGCCTATCTTCGGCAGTCACCTCGCCCGGCGCTCATTCTGTTGGATCTGATGATGCCGGCCATGAACGGCTGGGAATTTCACAGTCAGCTGCAGCACGACCCCACCCTCGCGACGATTCCGGTGGTGCTGCTTTCGGCCGTAGCTGATTTTCAACGGCGGCGTGGGAAGCTTGACGTTGCCGCCATATTGCCCAAGCCGGTGAATATTGCGCGCCTGCTCGAAGTTGTCGCGCAGGCACTGGCGAGCGATCCCACCCCCGATGCCCCATCCCGCTAACGCGGTTCACAATCCCAGCTCAAAATGAAGCGTTACTTTGCCGTCAGCCGCGCTCACCTCGGCGCGTCGCACCAGTCGGGCCAGCTCTTGAAGGTCGAACGGCGTGTTCTGTGCCGGTGGTATGGTGCTCTGGCCTGACGACGGCGTTCGGCTGTGCTGCAATACCTCGGCAATGATCTCGTTGAGCACCTCCTGCGTGATCGGAAGCTTGCCGGCAATCTGCAGCCCGCGAAAATCAGCAAAGCCATTCGCCCGGTATTTTTCCAGCAGGTCTGCAGCAAGGGACATCGTGATTTCCTCCTGGTATATGAAACGATAGTGTCAGGAATGATTCGGATGATCGGCCGGCTCTGCGGGATCGATCGCCAAACGGGCCTCAACCATCAACAAGCCTGGCTGGCCGTACAGCTCAATCACTTTGAGCCAGCGCAGAAGCTCAACCAGGTTGTGCTCGTACAACCACAGCCCGAAGTCAATTTCAATCAGCTCACCGCTCAGGTAAAGCCCGGCCGGCAAGTGGCCGCCGAGTCCGGTAAACAGCTGCACCAGCGTGCCCAGCAGTCGCTGTCGGCGTGGCAGCCACAGCCGCAGCACGGGAGCGCGCACAACATCAATCAGCGGTTCTAGCTCCAGGTCGATCACAAAGCGCCGGGTGAGGTGCCATTTGTGCACAACGAGCACCGCCTGGAGGCGATTGTGATCAACAATGGTTAGCTGAACGTGCTGAACGGCAGGATTGCACTGCGCCAAAAACGCCTGTAGGAGATCGTCCACGACCGCTTGGCGGATTGGTATGCGGGCATGCACGGTTGTCCCAACAAAGCCGCCGTAGCTTAATTCCCGTTGGCGCTCAATAAACTGGCGCACGCTCATGCCTGCTGCCTTTTTGCTTATATGCTCAGCTCGGCCTCGAGCTCCGCCTGGAGTTCATCGTACTCGTGCAGCACGGGAAATTGAGGAAACTCGGCGACCACATTGCTCGGTGCCCGAAACAGGATGCCCACATCCGCGGCTTGGAGCATGGCCGTGTCGTTGTAGGAGTCGCCGACGGCGATAATCCGAAATCCAAGCGCTTGCAGGGCTTGTACCGCCTGTCGTTTACTATCCGCCTGGCGCAGCTGGTAGCCGGTCAGCATCTGGTTGTGATCGACCTCCAGCGTATGGCAAAAGAGCGTGGGATAGTCCAGCTGCTTCATCAGCGGCGCGGCAAACTCGTAAAAGGTGTCGGAAAGAATGATGCATTGGGCATGAGCCCTGACCCACGCCAAATATTCGCTGGCGCCCTGCAGCGGCCGAATCGTGGCGATGACCTGCTGGATGGCCGTTAACGACAAACCATGCTCGCGAAGGATCTGCAGCCGTCCCTGCATCAGCTCGTCGTAGTCGGGAATGTCGCGGGTCGTGAGGCGTAGCTTGGCGATGCCCGTCGTCTCGGCGACCGCGATCCAGATTTCCGGCACCAGCACGCCTTCAAGATCCGTAGCGATAATGATTGGTCGGCGAGTCATGCACATATCCTTTTGCCGCGCGTCGCCGCTGTTGGGGACGTGGCAGTACGATTTCTGGCAGTAAACACTGTCGCCGGCAATGTTACTCGATCTTGGCTGCCCATGCACGAATAGCCTGATTAACGATATCCGGTTGCTCAAGGTTGGCAGCGTGAGCCGCACCGTCAAGCACCAGTAGCTCGGCATGAGGCAAGGCTGCTTGCATGGCGTGGGCCTCATCGGGTGGCGTGAGCGGGTCCTCACGGCCGACTACCACCAGGGCAGGTACATCCGTTTCCTGCAGCACAGCAGTGGCGTCGGGCCGTTCGATCATTGCCGTCAGCGCACCCACAATTCCGTCAACCGCGGTTGCTTGCATGATGCTCGTCATCTGGGCCACAAGCTCCGGATTCGTCCGTTGCGTATCCTCGCTAAACATTTTGCTGGTGTCGGCGATCGCGGCCGCTCCTTCCGACCGGACTTTGTCGATCAGGGCCGACCGCTTCGCGCGGGTTTCTTCGTTGTCGGGTGCTGCCTGTGTGTCAATCAGGATCAGTCCCCGCACCCGCTCGCGATATCGCCGCAGAAAAGCGAACACAACGTAGCCGCCCATCGACATCCCGCCAAGTAGGACACGCTCGAGTTGCAAGTGATTCAGCAAGGCGGCCACGTCGGCGGCGTACACGTCCATGCTGTATCCGGTAACAGGCACACCGCTCCGTCCCATGCCGCGCAGATCGGGTGTGATGACGCGAAAATCGGCTTGCAGTGCCGTGCGCTGCGGCTGCCACATATCGCTGGAAAGTGGGAAGCCATGGAGCAGCACAAGCGGTGGTCCATGCCCCACATCCTCATAGTACAGGGTTCCGCCGTTCGTCTCAAAGGTTGGCACAGCTGCTCCTTTCCCGTCGTGAAGCCAGGAGCAGGTTGCGGACCACGCGGCCCTTTGCTGTTTTGGTTTGCTATCCGGGCTGAGGGTATTTGTGCTAGGGCGTTGTGCAGAAGAGGTCGAGGCAACCGCTGGTAGCTCCGTAAGCTGCTGTTGACCCTACCACTGAGGTTGATGCGCCAAGGTCTATGATTTGCGATCGTGTGATAGGCAACGGGGGAGTGATCAGGGGCCAGCGGCAGGAGACTTTGCCCTGTGTAGCCTAACCCTTGGTCCAGTGAGCACCCTTCAAAGCTGATAACGACACGAGGCTCTACCGCTTGATGGTAGAGCCTCGTCTGGCTTACGAGTATGTAGATGCAGGTAGTGACCGATTACTTTTTAAGCTTGGCCAGAAACTGCTTGCGAAACTTG
>JADDQF010000138.1:0-18220 GCA_016781505.1 bacterium | reverse complement strand
TAAGCTTGGCCAGAAACTGCTTGCGAAACTTGGCGACCTTGGGCGCTACGACTGCACAGCAATATGGCTGGTCCCCATTTTGCTGGAAGTACTCCTGGTGATAATCCTCGGCTGGATAATACTCCGGCACCGGTGTTACTTCCGTCACGATCGGCCCATTCCAGATCCGCTCCGCGTTCAAGGCCGCAATCACTTGCTCGGCTGTCGCTTTCTGCTCCGGTGAATGATAAAAGATCACCGAGCGATACTGCGTGCCAACATCCGCGCCCTGCCGATTCAGAGTTGTCGGATCGTGAATGGTGAAAAATACTTCCAGAATTTCCCGAAACGAGATAACATTGGGGTCGAATGTGAGCCGGACAACTTCGGCATGACCGGTCGTGCCCGAGCAGACCTGCCGATAGGTCGGGTTAGGCATGGTGCCGCCCGCATAGCCCGACTCGACCTCTTCTACGCCCTTGAGCTCGTCATACACCGCTTCCAGGCACCAAAAGCAGCCGCCGCCCAGGGTTGCCACTTCTTTCTGTCCCAGGTTCGATTCTTGTCGCATCATCGTCATCCTTCCAAGCATGTGCAGCTTGAGCTTTAATAAAGCAGTGACTTGCCAGCGACCCAACGTTGTCCGCCACAGCTAAGCTCATCAATTGGTCAGCGGCACCTATCTTAAAGTACGTTTGTTATGCCTTGAAGGATGCATTGCGACACGCAAGTTCGCTGGCTATTTACGTTAAGCGTGTTGTTTTTCCGACCGGCAGCGGCTGTGTGCCAAAGCTCACGTCGATGCCGCCCAGCCGCAGCTTCGCGCCGTCCTGGAGTGGCGTCGGGACGTTCGGTGCCGCTTTGATCCCGTTAACAAACGTGCCGTTGGTGGTGTTAAGGTCCGTGATGGTCCAGGCGCCGTTGGTGAAACGCAGCAATGCATGGCGGCGGCTTACGCCACTGGCTGTGCCGCCAAAGGGCGTCAGATCGATATCGGGAAAGACTCCGACATCCGCGCAGCCGACCAAAACTTCTCGGCTATCCATGGGCAGTGGGATGCGTTGTCCATCGGCGAAGGCTAGGGAAAATTGCGTAGCCGGTGCGCTCCGCGGCATCCCCCCAAAGTGCTGATTGAGCTGCTGCAGATCAGCATGAGCCCGGTCCAATAACGCGTTGATTCGATCCCGTTCCCGCTCCAGCGTTTGAATATCCTGCTGCTTCCGGGCGATCTCGTTGAGCTTGCCGAGCACCGTTTGGGTTGCCAGCAGGTCTTGCCGCACTTGCTGGAGACGCATCTCCTTGAGGCTCAGGTCGCTGCGGGCTTCCGCGAGTCCGCGCTCCGTCAGATGGCGCACCGACTCGGCCGCGTTGCGCAGATTGCGCTCCTGCGTGGTGATATAATCACGCAGGCCTCGTATCTGGGTTTCGAGGCTGGTGATCGTGCGCAAATATTCATCGCGTTCTTGTTCCAGAGCTGTTCGATCCACGTCTTCCTCCTGCGACAGTTCTACGCGCTGCTTGAGGCGTGCCACTGATCAAGACGTATGCAGCCAGCCGATTGTTGCACTCTTTGGCGAGGTTGTGCTCGGCATGACAAGGTGCGCCCCGCGAACGGGGTGGTAGGGCTCGCTCCGATCCAAACATTCTGCTGTGAAGCCCTTTGGGCGATACTGCCAAACAGCCGAGGGCTGTATTGCGCTACCACGCGATACAGCCCTCGGCTGTTTCAGGTGTCGATGTGCGAGGCCGACTACGCTTGGGCGATCAGCTGGCGCAGCACATACGGCAAAATGCCGCCGTGCAGATAATAATCAACCTCGATGGGCGTGTCGATACGCAGGGTTACGGGTACCTCCTGCGTTTGTCCATCTGCGCGGTGGACCACCAGCGTGACATCCATACGCGGTGTGATACCGTGCTCAAGGCCGACCAGATCAAAGGTCTCCGTGCCGTTCAAGCCCAGCGACGCAGCGCTTTGACCCTCCTTGAATTGGCAGGGCAGCACGCCCATGCCCACGAGGTTGGAGCGGTGGATGCGCTCAAATGACTGCGCCACCACTGCTTTGACGCCCAGCAGCCGCGTGCCTTTGGCTGCCCAGTCACGGCTCGATCCGGTGCCGTACTCCTGGCCGGCGAAAATAACCAGTGGCACGCCCGCCTCCTGGTAACGCATCGACGCATCGTAGATGCTCATCCGCTCTCCCCCCGGCTGGAACACCGTCACGCCGCCCTCGACTCCTGGCACCATTTGATTCTTGATGCGGACGTTGGCGAAGGTCCCCCGCACCATGACCCGATCATTGCCGCGCCGCGAGCCATACGAGTTGAAGTCCGTCGGATCCACGCCCTTGGATTGCAGGTACAGGCCAGCCGGCGACGACGGCTTGATCGCCCCCGCCGGGCTGATATGGTCGGTTGTGACCGAGTCGCCGAAGATCGCCAGTGGCCGCGCCTCCGTAACATTGGCTGCGGTGCCTGCCTCCATCCCAAAATTCTCGAAGTAGGGCGGCTCCTGGATATAGGTCGATGCTTCGTCCCACTCGTACAGCTTGCCGGTGGATGAGGGAATTTCCGCCCACAGCGGATTCTGCGACTCGAAGTCGCGATATAAGCGTCGGTAGGTCTCGGGATCCGTGGCCGACCCCAGCAGCGCGCCGATCTCTTCGGTTGATGGCCACAGATCACGCAGATACACATCCTGCCCGTCCTGCGCCTTGCCGATCGGCTCCTGCGACATGTCGATGTCCACGCGGCCAGCCAGGGCGAAAGCCACAACCAGCGGCGGCGACATCAGAAAGTTGGCCTTGACGTTCTGATGCACACGCGCCTCGAAGTTGCGGTTGCCCGACAACACACTCGCCACCACCAGGTCGTTTTCGGTAATGATTTCTTCCAGCTGTGGGTCGAGCGGCCCCGAGTTGCCGATGCAGGTGGTGCAGCCATAGCCGACGGTTTGGAAGCCGAGCTGATCGAGGTACGTTTGCAGGCCGGTTTTGTTGAGATATTCTGTTACTACCCGTGAGCCCGGCGCGAGCGATGTTTTGACCGCGGGCGGCACGCTCATGCCGCGCTCGACGGCCTTTTTGGCCACCAGGCCGGATGCCAACATCACGCTGGGGTTGGAGGTATTGGTGCACGAGGTGATCGCCGCGATCACCACGTCGCCATGGCCCAGCTCAACCCGATCAGGCAGCAGCTCTTCCTCAGGCACTTCCTGGATGCGATCCGGCGTAGGCCGGTTGTTCATCATCTCGGTTTCGGTCCACGCGTTGGTGTTTTTGTCGCTCTGCGAGCCGGCGCCACTCGCCTGCTTTGGAGCGGGCACAACGTCAGGCTGGCTTTCCATCGCCTGCGCTCCACCACCGGCCAGCACTGTTGCCTGCCCATCGGCTTCCACGGCAAAGCGCTGCTCCAATGCCTCGAGCGGCTTGTTGTAGCCGTTCTCGTTGACCGGCTTTTGGAACAGGTCGCGGAATTTATCTTTGACCTGCGGCAGGTCGATGCGATCCTGCGGGCGCTTTGGCCCCGCCACGCTAGGCTGGACCGTGGCAAGGTCGAGCTCAAGCAGCTGGCTGTATTCGATCTCGCCGGCCTGCGGCATGCCGAACATGCCCTGCGCCTGAAAGTAAGCCCGAAAGGCGTCGACCTGCTCTTGGGTCCGGCCCGTCGCCAGCAGATAGTTGCAGGACTCTTCGTCCACCGGGAAGAAGCCCATGGTCGCGCCATATTCCGGCGCCATGTTGCCGATCGTCGCCCGGTCGGTCAGCGACAAGCTGGCCGCGCCCGTGCCATGAAACTCAACAAACTTGCCGACGACTTTGGCCTTGCGCAGCATTTCGGTAATCTGCAACACCAGGTCGGTGGCGGTAACGCCAGGCTTAAGTGCGCCCGTCAGGTGCACGCCCACGACGTCGGGCGTAAGGAAATACACGGGCTGGCCCAGCATCCCTGCCTCGGCCTCGATGCCGCCCACGCCCCAGCCCACGACACCCAGGCCGTTGATCATCGTGGTGTGCGAGTCGGTTCCGACGACCGTGTCCGGATAATACACGCCGTTCTGCTCCAGCACGCCTTTCGCCAGGTATTCCAGGTTGACCTGATGGATAATGCCGATGCCCGGCGGCACCACGCTGAAACCATTGAACGCCTGCGTGCCCCACTTGAGCAGCTGGTAGCGGGCGCGGTTGCGCTTGAACTCGATCTCCATGTTGAGCTGGAGCGCGTTGTGGACTTCGCTGAAATCTACCTGCACAGAATGGTCTACGATCAGATCAACCGGCACAAGCGGCTCGATAATACCGGGATCTTTGCCCATTCGCGCAGCCGCTGAGCGCATCGCGGCCAAATCCACCAGCAGCGGCACGCCGGTAAAATCCTGCAAAACGACGCGCGCCACCACAAACGGAATTTCCGCCGTCCGTTCGGCGTGGGGCTGCCAGTTCGCCAGGGTGCGAATGTCGTTTTCGCTAACGCGTTTGCCGTCAAAGTTGCGCAGCACCGATTCGAGCACAATCCTGATGCTCACCGGCAATTTTGAAACCGGCCCAATCCCGGCCTGTTCTAGCTGGGGCAGCGAATAAAATGAGCCGCTCTGCCCAGCCCCAAATGTAAATTGTTGAAGTGTGTCGAACAGCGCATGTGGTGTTTCTGACATACAAGCTTTATCCTTCATATGTGGTGCCCGCGGATAGAGGCGCGCAAAGACGGGGGGCCCTGCTGTGCAACACGACCTCCGACGTCGTCATTGCCTGCCACAACGCATCCGGGTGCTCTTTCATTGTAGCACTCACAAAAATGAGCGGCAACTCAACTGGATGCGCCCACCGTCACTATCCGCAGCCGGGCAACAAGCGCAGCTAAAGGGATGTTTCGCTGTTTCACGTCCCTTGGTGTGACGGTGACCGCGGGTGTGCTACCATGCGTGCTTGTGATGCTCGGAAATTGAGCCCAATCGTCGAGCGGATGCGCTGGGTTATGCGTGTTGACGGGGGGCTAACGCGGGTTTTCAAGAGGCAGGGTATGGAGATTTTACGCACACCGGATGAGCGCTTCCGCAATCTGCCGGGCTACGGCTTTGCCCCGCATTACGTGCATGTTGATGGACTCAGAATCCACTACGTTGACGAAGGTCCCCCAGACGCGCCGCCAGTCTTGCTGTTACATGGCGAGCCTTCGTGGTCGTACCTGTACCGCAAGCTGATCCCGATCATCACGGCAGCCGGCTACCGTGCGGTCGCGCCCGATCTGGTTGGCTTTGGGCGCTCGGACAAGCCCGCGCGCCGTTCGGCGTACACCTATGCCAACCATGTGGCCTGGCTCAAGGGTCTTTTGTTTGCGCTGGACCTGCAGGAGATTACTTTGGTTGCGCAGGATTGGGGCGGTCTGCTGGGTCTCCGCCTCGCCGCTGAACATTCGTCGAGGTTTGCCCGCATTGTCGCCGCGAATACGGCGCTGCCAACCGGCGATCAGCCGCTTGGCCTCCCCTTCCGCCTGTGGCAGCTCTTTTCGCAGCTCACGCCGCGGCTTCCCGTGGGCGGGATCATCCGCATGGGCTGTGTTTCGCGGCTCCCGGCTGCAGTTGTCGCGGCCTACAACGCGCCGTTTCCCAATGAACGCTTCAAAGCCGGCGCACGGCAATTTCCGCTGCTGGTGCCATCCTCTCCCAACGATCCCGCTGCGCCGGCCAACCGGCGGGCGTGGGCAGTGCTCCGACGCTGGGAAAAACCGTTTTTAACGGCTTTCAGCGACTCCGATCCAATCACCAGGGGGGCAGAACGTGTCTTTCAAGCGCGCATTCCCGGCGCCCAGGGTCAGCCGCATACCACCATCCGTCAGGGCGGCCATTTCCTGCAAGAAGATCACGGCGAGCAGTTCGCTCACATTGTTGTCGATTTTATCCGTCGCACAGCTCCTGAAAAGCGTCCGGTATAGCCTAACCATCGAGCGCGCCGAGGCCTATAATCAGCAGTGTGGCCGCCAGCGCGGAGCAAACAAACAAAATGCTTAACGTTATGATCACAATCGGTGGCAGGAACAAGGTCATGCTCAGGCCAAACATAAAGAAAGACGTCCAGCCAAAGGCCAGCCAGATGACAATGATCGCAATCAGTCGATGGGTTGACGTCATTGTAATTCTCCTCGGCACGATCCCTACGATCTATCCAGATCAATAGTGCCTGATTGCGGCAGGATCTGCGTCAGGCATTGGGTCGGAGGAACATGCGGCTTTAGTTGGAGTTGGCCGCGAGTCTTAGGCGCAGGCTTGTTCAAAGTGACATGCTGAAACCCCAGGAGCCTCAAACGATGATTCATGCCCAGTCGGTAGCGGCCATTGACCGAAGCCAACACAACGAGCACTTTGCGCATCCGCTTGAGAGAAGATCGCCAAGTTTTAGAAGATATGCTGTTCAATACCGAGCCGCGCTGCGATCAGGCGGATCTCGTCGGGAGCAAGCCCGCTGGTTGGTTCACCGGCTTGCAGGTTGAGGTATTCGTACTGGGCAGCTGCTTCGGCATACTCAACTAAATCACCCGCCTTGCCCACGCTGCTATCGGCGCGGGTGACAATTCCATGGCGGGCCCATACAACCGCGCGCTGGTGCCGGAGCGCTTCCGCGGTCATGGTAGCTTGCTCAAGCGAGCCCGGTACCTCGAACGGCAGCGCCCCAATGCCTTCGGGAAACTCCATGATCGTTTCGGCCTGCCAGCGCAGCAGGCGTTGACTCAACACCGTTGGTTCGAGATAGCGCGGGATATGGCTCAGATAGCTCAACCGCAGCGGCTGCGCATGAACAACCGCGTGGTGGCCGAGATTACGGCGAGCAACATGATCGCTGTGGATCGCAAGGTGCGAGTTGAGCTCGCTGGTCGGCCGGAGCGGCTTGCCGGTGTACAACATGGCTTGGAGGCCATCAGTCTGGATCTGCAGCAGGCAGAGCGTTGCGTCTGGTCGTGCGGCGATGTCCCGCAGGCGCTGCCCTGAGCCCGTGACGATCAGCCAGCCCCCGGCGAGTGCTCTCGCTGCGATCGGTAGCGCAAACAGCCCGTGTGGGATAAAGCGGTCATGCCGCCCTGCTAGCTCATGCACAAAGACCGACACGTTGCCAGCCGCTCCCTCGGCCGCTCCAATCTGCCACAGCCGCTGGCCAACGTCGCCGATCTCCGCCGCAATCTCGTCGAATGTTGCTGTCGTCATCCATGTCCTCGTTTGTCGAAGGTGATCCAATGATCGGTGAGTGTTCATCGGGTCAGATAGTCAGGACCCGATCCGCAATTTCTAATGCGTGGCCAGCGCTTTTCTCTGTTGTTGCCGGCTGCTTCGCCACCTGGCCAACAGCGTACAGCTTTCCATCAATCCGTGTACCACGTGGTCAGTGTGCCCCGTGTCAGGTAGGTATTTTGTCGATTGATTGGGGGGTGTGCCCATGCTACACTGCCCGTCATCAACCACGTCTTGCAGCATGAAAGGAGGGCGCTTCCCGTATGGAATTGCTCTTCACACTCCGAAGTACCTCAATCCGCGGCGAACGCAGCGTCGCCTTCAATGAGTACATCCGGTAACCGCTAACGCCAACAGTGTTTAACCTCCTAACAAGTGCCACTCGCGTGTGGACCTACGTTGTCTGCCGGATTGGTGCTGCCCAGTCTCAAGACATGAGCGCAGGCAGTGGCTAATCTGGTTTGACACGCCTGGCCTGCCCATGGGCTGAGTTATAGGTTCAAGCACAGTCCGGCTACGGGATGTACTCACCCGTAGCCATTGTTTTTGTTCGGCTGCGGGACGACCCGTGGCCGTGCTCCATTAGCGGCTTCCGGGGCACCAATCATATTCATTGCACAAACGACGAGTCGCGCATTTGCCTGACGCTCCAGGCCGAGGCTGATGCGCTGTGCCCCAAACGTATATTTCGGAGAAAGCACCATGCAGCGGCGGGTTGATGGGCTGTGGCGACAGCCCGAATTTATCAAGCTATGGACAGCCCAAACAATCTCGCGCTTTGGCTCGCATATTGGTGGCGGAGCGCTGCGCTTCACGGCGATCTTAATCCTGGGAGCGACGCCATTCCAGCTAAGTTTGCTGACGGCGGCGGGCATGGTCCCGGCGCTTTTGATCGGACTCATGGCGGGCGTTTGGGTGGATCGCTTGTGCCGGCGGCCAATCTTGATCATAGCGGACATTGGACGGGCGGTGCTGCTGCTGTCGATTCCGCTGGCATATATGCTGGACATGCTGCGGATCGAACAGCTCTACCTTGTGGTGGGGTTGGTCGGCGTGCTAACGATCTGGTTTGATGTGGCCTATCATGCGTTTTTGCCGGCGGTTGTCCGACGGGAGCATCTGGTAGAAGGCAACAGCAAGCTCGGCATGAGCGACTCGGTGGCGGAGATCGCGGGACCGCCCCTGGGCGGCACGCTGGTGCAGTTGCTGAGTGCGCCCTTGGCCATTCTGCTGGATGCATGCTCGTTTGTTTGTTCGGCCGTGGCGATCTGGGCGATGCGAACGACAGAGCCTGCGCCAACCCCCGAGGCTCAGTATGTCGGGCTGCGCCAAGAGGTGGCGTCAGGGCTGCGGGCAGTGCGGCACGACCCGGTGTTGTGGGCCTTGTTAGTGAGCGCCACGCTCCAGAATGGAGCTGGCGGCATCATCGGGGTGCTGTACGACGTGTTTCTGCTGCGCGAGCTTGGCATGTCGCCCGCGATTGTAGGTCTGACAGTCGGTGTCGGGGGCCTGGGCGCGCTGGCAGGCGCATTTCTGGCAGAGCCGCTGGTCGAGCGCTTTGGCGTTGGCCGGACCATGGTCGGCAGCATGCTGTTGAGTAGTGCGGCAACATTGCTGCTGCCGCTGGCACACGGTCCACTCGGCGTGTCGCTCTCGATGATCTTGGTGGTGCAGGCGTCGGATGTGGCGGGCGCGGTCTTTTTCATCAATGCCCTAAGTCTGCGCCAGGCGATCACGCCGGATAACTTGATGGGCCGGGTAAACGCAACCTTCGGTTTTGCCACGACGAGCGCGGGCTTGGTTGGTGCTCTCGCCGGTGGTTTGCTGGGCGAGGCGCTTGGGCTACGGGCGGGGATTGCCCTTGGCGTGGTTGGTGTCGGGCTGGTGAGCGTGGGGCTGGCGTTCTCGCCGGTTCGCAGGGTGCGGGCTGTGCAGCAGTCTGAGGCAGCTGCAGGGTGGTCCGCGTCGGCGTGACTGTGTTTCTCGTTCCAGGACTGCGTGGCACAGCGGAGCACGCCTTGTGAAGCTAAGGCGTGCTCCGCTGTGTGGCTGAAGGACGTTTGTCTACTCAGGCCGTCCCTGTTGCGCGGGCACGGGTGGCGCGTCCATCGGCTCTTCATCCGGCACGGTCACCGATGAATCCACAATATGCACGCCCTCGTCAATCGTCTCGCGAATCGGAAGGTCTCCTCCACGCCCCTGCGGTTCGCGTGGCTCCTCGACCGGCGGCTCGACCGGCTGTTCCCGCAGCGCGGCCTTGAGCACTTCTTCCACATGATCTACGGCGATAAATTGCATATCGGCGCGCAGATCGTCCGGAATCTCGTCCAGGTCGCGTTCATTGCGCTTGGGCAAGATCACCGTTTTGATGCCCGCCCGATGCGCGGCCAGCACCTTTTCTTTGAGACCGCCGATCGGCAGCACTTTACCCCGCAGCGTGACTTCGCCGGTCATCGCAACGTCGTCTTTGACCGGGCGGCCGGTCAGCAACGACGCCAGAGCCGTGGTCATGGCAATCCCGGCGGACGGCCCGTCCTTGGGGATCGCGCCCGCCGGAACATGCAGATGGATATCGACGCCGTTGAAAAAGTCGCGCGGCAGCCCGAGCGAGGACGCTTCCGCCCGCACATACGACAATGCAGCCCGAGCCGACTCGCGCATGACTTCGCCGAGCTGTCCCGTAAGCATAAAGCCTTTGCTGCCGGGCATTTTGGTCGCCTCGATAAAGATAATGTCGCCGCCAACCGGTGTCCAGACCAAGCCGGTTACCACGCCCGGTCGCTCGGTACGCTCGGAAATCTCGGCGAAGAAGGCTTGCTTGCCCAAATACCGCCGCGCCCGCGCTGCGTCCACCACAATCGGGCCTGGATCTGGTGCTTGCTCGGTTGACTCCGCTGGCGTTGGCAGCGTAAACATACCAGCGTCGGTCGTTTGGTTGCTTGCGGTGCCGTTGTCGCTCAGGAGCTGGGGCGTGTCCTTGCGGGCGACAACTTCGGTAGCCACCTTGCGGCACAGTGTCGCGATCTCGCGCTCCAGGTTGCGCACACCCGCCTCACGCGTGTACTCCTCGATCGTAACACGCAGCGCCTCGTCGGTCACTTGGACATCAGCGGCCGTGAGCGCGTGCTTTTGCATCTGTTCGGGCAGCAGATATCGCTTGGCGATCTCGAGCTTTTGCTGCAGCGTATAGCCGCTCAGCTGAATAATCTCCATGCGGTCGCGCAGTGGCGCCGGAATCGGCTGGAGCGAGTTGGCTGTGGCAATAAACATCACGTTCGACAGGTCGAATGCCACGTCGAGGTAGTGGTCCCGAAACGCATTGTTTTGCTCGGGGTCCAGCACTTCCAGCAGCGCCGACGCGGGATCGCCGCGAAAATCGGCGCCCAGCTTATCGATCTCGTCCAGCATGAAGACCGGATTATTGACCTCGACGCGGCGCAGGGATTGAATGATCGTGCCCGGCATCGCGCCGATGTAGGTACGTCGATGGCCCCGAATCTCGGCCTCGTCGCGCAGGCCTCCCAGCGAGATCCGCATAAATTTGCGGTCCATCGCACGCGCGATCGAACGGCCCAGGCTGGTTTTGCCCACGCCGGGCGGTCCCACAAAGCACAAAATCGCGCCTTCACTCGGCCGGTCTACCGCGTTTTCGTTCAAGCGTTCGCGGCGCAGCTCACGCACGGCCAGAAACTCAAGGATGCGCTCTTTGATCTCTTCCAGGTCGTAGTGATCTTCGTCCAGCACTTGCTTGGCAATGCTCACGTTGAGTTGGTCCTCGGTGCTCACCGTCCACGGCAAGGTCGTCAGCATTTCCAGGTAGGTGCGCGCGATGCTGTAGTCGGGCGCGGCCGGATTCATGCGGCTGAGCCGGTTCAGCTCACGCTCGGCCGTTTCACGCGCCTCCGGCGGCATGTTGGCCTGGTCGATCGCCTCACGGAAGCGTTGGATTTCGGCGGCGTTGGTGTCGTCTTCGCCCAGCTCCCGCTGAATCGCCTGGAGCTGCTGGCGCAAAATGTATTCACGCTGCGTTTTGCTAACTTCTTCGTTAACCTGCCCTTGAATCTGCTGACCGATCTGCAGCACCTGAACTTCGCGGCGCAGAATCTCGCTCAGCCGCTCGAGCTTGCGCCGGACGCTCGTTTCTTCCAGCAGTGCCTGCCGCTCCGCGAGCTCCATGCGGGTGTACAAAGCCAGCAGATACGCCAGCCGCCGCGGATCGTCCTCGTTGATCACGGCTGTCTGCAGCTCTTCCGGGAACTGCGGCACCAGCTGCGCCATCTGCGCGACCTGCCCTTGCAGATTGCGCATCAGCGCTTCCATCTCCAGGCCGGTTTCAACGGTGTCGGGAACCACACGCACCCGGGCGCGGAAGTAGGGCTCGGTCTGGGTGATCTCCACGATCTCGATCCGCTCGACGCCCTGGACCGCTACGCGCAGCGTGCCGTCCGGCATTTTGAGCAGCCGGTGGACGTTGGCGGCGCAGCCAATCGTGTAAAAATCTTCGGGCTTGAGCTCGGCCGGCCGCTCATCGGTATTGCGCAGCGCAACCAGCCCGATCATCCGGCTGGCCATCAGCGCATCGTCGATCAGCTTGATGCTTTGTTCTTGGCCGATCGCGAGCGGAATGATCGTCATCGGATACACGATATTGTTGAAGATCGGCAGCAGCGCCAGCTCTTCGGGAATCTCCGGTAGATCAGCTGCCGCATTGGTTGTTTCTGGGTTCGGGCTCATACGCGCTCCTCGCTTCACAAGCTATGTTGGGGCGATCAGCTAAGCGTCGTCTCCTTGCGCGGGCGGGATATTTTGCTCCAGCTCCGCCGGCTCCTCGCGGCCAGGATGCTCCGTTTGGACCTCAATCCGGCGACTCACGGGCACGCGCTTGGGCAAGGTAATCGTCAGCAGGCCATCGTCGTAGGTGGCGGCGACGTCGTTCTCCGCGACAGGGCCGGGGATATACACCGCGCACTGAAAGGGACCTTCGTTGATCCCCAGCTGATGGAAGTGAACCGCGCCCGCATGATGCAGCTCAGGCCGCCGTCCACTCACAAAGAGTGCGCCGTCAGTCAGCGTGATCTCAAGCTCAACGCCGCGCATGCCGGCAAGCTCCAGCAGGACAACATACGCTTCCTCGGTTTCGTACACGTCGGCGTCGGGCTGCCACAGGTCGCTCCGATGACGGATCGACAGGGGTTGTTGCCGACCCAACTGCCGGCGAAATAAATCTTCTAGCTCACGCTGCATTGCCGCTGTGCCCATGCTTCTGCGCAACACAATGATTCGGCTCATGCTTGCTTCCTTGTTGAAAGATCCTAACTTTATTCTGCCACAAAAGCGGACATCTGCTGCGGGCGGCAAGCCGTGTGCCAACAGCCGGGCTTGAGTTGAAGGAGCCCATACCTGCTGGCTGTGCCGGTTGGAAAGGCTACCTCCGACAAGCATACGAGTCCAAAATGCTGGAAGCGACCCAACTGCGCGGGCAAAGCAAAGACCGCCCGCACAGCGCCACACTTGGACGGTCGGTCAAAGAGAGCAGCGCGGCTGTTGGTTACTGAGCGTTGAGCTCGCGGTCCAATACCTGAATAAATTGTTCGGTTGGACGGGCGCCGCTGAACAGCTTGCCATTGATAATAAATGCGGGCGTGCCTGTCAACCCGAGCATCTGGGCCTCGTTGAAATCCCCCTGGACCTCGGCTGCATAGCGTTCCTCGCGGATACATTGCATCAGCTCAGTAGGGCTGATTTCAATCGCTGTGGCATAGCGCGCGAATGCGGCCAAAGCGGTTTCGCCATCGCGCGCCCACTCATCGGCGTGGGCGAACAGCTGGTCGTGCATAGCCCAGTAGCTGCCTTGCTGACCGGCGCACTCGGCGGCTTGGGCGGCTAGACCGGCCTGCGGGTGGGTGCTCAGGACTGGAAAGTCCTTGTAAACATAATACAGTTTGCCTGTGTCGATATATTTGGCTTTGATTTCGGGAAACGTCGCACCGACGTATCGACGGCAGAATGGTCAGCCAAAGTCCGAAAATTCGACCAGGGTCAGCGGCGCGGCGGGATCGCCCAGAGCCGCATGCCGTTCTCCTCCGATCTGCAGCTTAGCCATGCTGGTCGTAACGGGTCCATCCGACGCCGTCTCCGTCGGTGATGGTGTGCCAGCCACCTCGGCGGTCGGTATGCTGTCGGCGCTGGGGGCGGTTGCGGCAGGTGGCAGCGTGCTGCTACATGCGCTCAGGCAGAGCATCAGCAGCATGGCGAGGAGCGTGTTACGACGCATGACTGCTTTCCGTGGCATTGCTCCCGCCGCGCAGCTCCTGGATCGCCGCCAGCGTCGTCGTGGTATCACAGTAGGAGTCGCCCAGCGGTAACGGCCGTTTCATCAACGTGCTGTGGCTATGGGTGAAGCCAAACCGAGTGTACAAGCGTTGGGCGGCAGTGTTGGCGGTACGTACATCCAGCACCACGCTTTCGCAGCCCTGGGACTCGGCCCGCTGCAATGCGTAATCCAGCAGCTTGGTTCCGACGCCGCGGCCACGGGCCGGTTCGGTGAGATAAAAATCTTCCAGATAAGCGTAGCGTCCGGCCTGCCAGGTCGACAGCCGGTACGCGATCTGCAAGCAGCCAATCGGCTCATCGTTCGCCGTGGCCAGCAGAAAGTCACTCGAGCCGCTTTGCAGCAGGGCGCCGACAATAATCCCAATATCCTCCGGCTCGGCTGGCTCGGCGCCTTCCTCAACGGCCAGCTGATGGATCAGGGCTGCCAACCTGGGCACGTGCCGCTCCTGATCCTCGGGCCGACACAGCTGAATCAAAAATTCGGTAAAACTCATACCTGCCTCTTGCGTATAAGGCCATTATACCGAACGTGTGCTGAGCGCTGTGATGAGCGCGTTTTGTTGCACAAGGCCGAGCGGGCAAAAACGGCATTGCTTCTCGGGTTGCGATCCGTTATACTTCCATCATAAATTGTTGGCATTGACTCGCCACTGCCTGGGCGCTGAACGCTCACCCTGTTTGGGGTGGGCTTTTTTTGTGACGAAGGAGCATAAGCATGGAGACCAACACGATGAAAGCGTACGCCTGCCCAACCTGCGGCTCCCAGCTGACGTTCGATGGCTCGGCCTATCGCTGCGAAAGTCACGGCTTGTGGTTCACCTATGGTGCCAACCTGCTGGTCCGCGGACCAAGCGATGAGCACCGGCTGCGGGATCGCTTTACCATGCCCTGGGAAGCTATGCCGCAAACCGCCTAACCTGGCCTGTACCATCACAGCGGCGTGATGGCTGACAGGAAGTGATTTGTCATGTCCCTGCGTTATAGCCACCGGAAATCAGTAGATCAGCTCCCCGCTAACAAACGCCCGCGTTCGTGCATCCCGCGCCTCGTGTAGCATCTGCTCTGTTGGCCCTTCCTCGATCAGCTGTCCTTGCCACAAGAATATCGCGCGTTGCGTAAGGCGGCGCGCCTGATGCAGGTTGTGCGTGGCCACAATGATAGTGCTCCCCTCGTTTTGCAGCGCCTTGATGGCCTGCTCCATCAGCGCGACATTGTACGGGTCAAGATTTGCGGTCGGCTCGTCCAGCAACAGCACCCGCGGTTGAATCAGGAGCGCGCGGGCAAGGGCAACGCGCTGCATTTCGCCACCGGATAACGTCGTAGCCCGCGCGTGGGCTAGCTCACGCAGCCCCAGTAGGTCCAGCAGCGCTTCAATTCGTTGGTCATCCCGTCGCTTCCGCAGCCGCAGTCCATACGCCACGTTCGCGCGCACGGTGGTGTCCAACAAAAGCGGACGCTGAAAGACCAGCGTGATTTCATGCGGAACGGTATGGCGTTGAGTGGCCATGACAGGCCGGCCCGCGTAGCAGATAGCGCCGGTCGTCGGCGCTTCCAGCAGGCACAGCAGGCGTAGCAAGGTCGATTTACCGGCGCCGCTTGGGCCAATCAGGGCAACAGTTTCGCCCTCGTCGATCACAAGCTGGCTTACCGCAAGCACAGTGCGCGCACCATATTGTTTGGTGATTCCCTTGAGCTGATACAGCGGACTCATGTGCCTCGACGCATTAAGCGGCCTTGCAAGTGCAGGGCAATGGCATTAAGGGCGAAGGTAAGTCCAAGCAGCACAAACGCCAGGGCGAGGGCCTGGTTGAAGGCGCCTTTGCGCGTTTCCAGCACGATCGCGGTAGTGAGTACGCGGGTGCTGCCTTCGATATTGCCGCCCACCAGCATAACCGCGCCGACTTCGGAGATAATGCTGCCAAATCCAGCCACCAGCGCTACGATCATGCCGCTGCGGGCTTCCCACAGCACCGCGCGCGCAATCTGGCCTGCGGTTGCGCCGAGTGCCCGCAGCTGGTCGCGGAGTGCGACGCCAACGCCCTCAACCGCAGTTATGGTCAGGCCAACGATGAGTGGGAGGCTGATCACGGTTTGCGCCACAACCATTGCACGCGGGGTGAATAGCCAGCCCAGCTGCCCAAACACGCCCGACCGCGATAACAGCAAGTACACAAACAGCCCAACTACGACGGGCGGTAGACCCATGCCGGTATAGATCACGGTTGCGACAAGCTCCCGGCCGTGAAATGAGCGGAGGCCAAGCCATGCGCCGAGCGGAACGCCCACCACGGTGCTGATGGCCAGGGCTGCTCCCGACACCCACAACGACAGCCCGATAATGGCCCATAGCTCGCGATCGCCGCTGATCAGTAACACCCAAGCAGCGCCTAGTCCTTCAAGCAGGTCACTCATTGGGAATTAGCCTGCGGGAAGAAGAGCGGTTGGCCGAATGTGTCTTGTCCGAACGCGCCGATCAGATCCTGGGTATGGGGTGATGTCAACCAGTCGGCAAAGGTTGCCGCGAGCTCGGCATTAACGCCCGGATGCTTTTCGGGATTAACCTGGATCACGCCGTACGGATTGCGCAGCGTTTTATCAGGATTGGCCTCAATCGTCTCGCCGCCGAACGAGATGGCGAGCTCCGGCAGCTTATCGCGCATCGGCAAAAAGGTGCCGCGGTCGCTCAGGGTGTACGCGCCCTGCTCGTTTGCCGTGATCAGCGTTTCGCCCATGCCCTGGCCCAACGATTTATACCAGGCCTGACCCTCGGGGTTGATCCCCGCCGCCGTCCACAGCGACTGCTCTTTGGTAAACGTTCCTGAATCGTCGCCGCGCGAGGCAAACGTGGCTTGCGCGTCGGCAATCTGCTTAAACGCCGCCGCCGCGTCCTGGGCGCTGCCCAGCTTGGCTGGATCGGCGGATGGCCCGACGATGATGAAGTCGTTGTACATCACATCGCGGCGATTGATGCCAAAGCCCTGGGCCACAAACTCGTCTTCCCGCTTGCGGGCATGGACCAGCACCACATCGACGTCACCATTTTCGCCCAGCTTGAGCGCCTGGCCCGTGCCGACGGCGATCACCTCGACGTTGGCTTGATCCTGCCGCTCAAATTCCGGCAGGATCGCATCCAACAGCCCGGAGTCGGCGGTCGAGGTTGTGGTCGCGAGGCGCAGCGTTTGTCCCGTCGCCGTCTCGGTCGTCACCTCCTGCACCGTTTCCGTCGCCTGTGTCTGGGCCGCTACGCTTGCCTCAGGTTGGGAAGCTGGAGTTGTCTGTGTCTGTGGCGCTTCGGTTGTGGTGCCTGGCTGAGCCGTGTCACAGCTGGTGAGTACCACCAGCAACAACACACCTGCCATGATCCAACGCCGCATGATGTTATCCTTCGAATGCATAGCCGCCAAGCGTTCGGTTATTTATATCATAACGCTCCTTCCCCAAAAACGCTACACGTCGAACTCTTGGTGAAAGCGCTGCTCGATCAGCTCGGCTAGGCCTGCCCGGAAGCGATTGTAGCGGGCAACCAAGTCACGCGCTGCCGGCGTTAGCTCGGTACCACCACCGCCCGCACCACCGCTGTGGCCCACCAACAACGGATAGCCCAGGCGGCCCTCGATCTCCTTGATTTTGCCCCACGCAACGCGGTATGCTACCTCAAAGCGTTCGGCTGCCGCGCTTAACGAGCCGAGCTCATCCACGGCCGCTAAAAGATCGACCCGCCAGTCACTCAACACCAGAGCTCCGTCTTGCTCAACCCAGCATTTGGATCGAATAGTCAGTGGCATTCGATATCTCCTGAAAGCTGCGGGGAAAATTCTGCAGCATTTGGTTATTTGCTCTACAATATTCTAGCTATGAACACAGCAAACACCTTCACCGAGCCCGTCATCGAGCTTGATTATATTGAATGGGACGGCACGCACGCCACACCGGTCACCCGTCCGGTGATTGCCGAAACGCCATGGGTGCTGTACCTGGACGGGCAGGAGCTGGTGACAATGATGTGCTCGCCCACGCGTTTGCACTGCCTGGCGCTCGGCTTTCTTAAGTCCGAAGGCTTGATCGAGACGCTGGACGACGTGTGGCAAATCAAGGTGTTTCTGGACGAGCATCGGGTGTATGTGTTGTTTCCCGAGGCCGGCATCGACGAGGAACGACGGATGGCAACCTGCGAGGAGGCGGGCGGCTCGATTGTGGTGCAGCTGCGCCGCCATGCCCGAGCCATGCCGACACGCAGGGTCCTAACCTCTGGCTGCGGTGGCGGTGTAACGTTTGACGACTTGTCCGGCGAGCGGCCGCCGTTGCAGTCGAACGTCAGGGTACAAGCCAGCAAGATCGTCGGCTTGATGCGGGAGCTGAATTACCAGGCTCGGCTGTACCGCCAAAGCCGGGGCGTGCACACGTCGGCGCTCAGCGATGGCGAGCAGCTGTTGGTGCTGGCGGAGGACGTGGGGCGGCATAACACGCTGGACAAAATCCGCGGCGAGGTGCTGCTGGCGGGACTCGACACAACCGATCGCGTGCTGCTGACCTCGGGCCGAATATCGTCCGAAATGATCACCAAAGCCCGTAAGATGGAAGTTCCGATCATCGTTTCGCGCACGTCGCCTACCGCAACGTCAGTTCGTCTAGCCCAGAGCTGGAACATGACGCTGATCGGCTATGTCCGCGCACCGCAGCTGCGGGTCT
>JADDQF010000124.1:6908-39681 GCA_016781505.1 bacterium | reverse complement strand
ATTGCTGAATGGCACGTTGGGCGTGCCGGGATCGCGACCATCGGCAAGACTATAGCTGGTCGGCACGCCCTCGCTCGACGTATTGGTGATGTTAACGGTGACCTGCGCGCGGTTGGTTGTAGCTGCCCCACCATTGATTGTGAGAGTACCCGTAAACCGAGGTGGTGCCACGAGCGTGACCACCGCATGTTGAATCTCGTAATTCTGGCTCCAAACCAGCGAAGCTCGTTCAACATACAGCCGCGCGGCAACGTCGATGGTAATGCCGCCCCCGATCTGCTGCGAGCCGCCCCACGTTCCTTTTTCCCTGCTGACATAACGGAGCAGACCCGCCGTTGCATCGCGAAAGCCGACGACGACGCTGCCGGCCGGCGTTACACCAACCGATGGATCAAGATCGTTGCCGGCGTCGATGGTATGCGCCTCGGAGCATCCACCAGCCAAGGTTTTGCGGCAATATTGGATATTGTAGTCGTTGCTGTAGACGATATGGACCGTGCCCTGGCCATCCGCGGCAATTTGCGCCTTGATACCATTGCTGAGCGTTTGCACTGCGCCCCAATTGGCGCCGTCAGCACGAGCACGGTACTTAATACCACCGCCATCCCAAACCACATGCACGCCATTGTTGCTATCAACCGCAATATCCGGTCGATTCGCTGCCTCGCCCGAGATGGTGTCGCGTTTGGTACAGCTGGTGCCTTCCCACTGACAGTACTGGATCAGGGAGTCGCCGCTCCACGCCAGGTGAAAGCGACTGGCGCTATCGACCGCGATGGAGGGCTGAATACCGCTGCTGATCTGGCTCACGCCGCCACCCGGTTGACTGCTGCCTGAGCTCCAGGTTCTAACCTGCAACGCGCCGTTACTCCACGCCACCATGATCGTGCCATTGGGCGCGACCGCAACGTTGGGCAACGAGTACTGGAAGCTGCCGACATTGCTCGCGCCAAATGTATAGGCCGTGCCATTCCAGACACCTTTGCTGTAGCGCACTTTACGGCCGCCATCATCCTCAACCCACACCGCGTGCACGTTGCCGTCGGGGTCTTGCGCGATGCGTGGCTGGAGCGAATTCGCAGGATCGTTGGAGATATTCTGGTTCGGGCTCAAGCTCGCGGCGCGGGTGATAGCGCCCACACCGATCAAGCCCAGCAGCAACAGACACGTGAGTGGAGCACGCAACGCCGGCCGATAGTGGAATCTCATACTCAAAACTGTTTCCCTTTTTCAAAACGCAGCACCAGGCACCTGGGCTCGGCTTGGGGCGCGGGTTTCGGTGACCGATCAGCGAGCTGAGCGCGTGGACGGACCGGACTGCCAAGCCAGAAGGTAGCGTCGAAGCGACCGTGCTGCGGGAAAGCAGGGGGATGTCGTTTACGCTGCTCACAGCCTGCATCAGGCTGTTTCATGTGGTGCCTGAGGCAGACCGCCCGCTACGGTTCGCTGTCTCGCAATGGTCTTAATGGTACGAGGGGTGCTGGGTCGAAGAAATAGCCAGATCGTTCGGTTTGCACTCCCCCGCTTGGACCAGATACGCCGGGACACACAAACACGGCTCCCAGTGGGAGCCGTGTTTGTGCATAGGTTGCTTGGGGGTGAGCGGTTGCTAGCGAACTTCCGCTCCTAGCCGGCCAAGCAAGATCCGGTAGGGCGGTTGGTTTTCGGTGTGCAACTCGAAGCGTGCCCGCTCAAACCATTGGGTCTCGCCGCGCCACCCATCGCCATTCGTCTCGAAGTTGGTGCTCGTCAAGGGCAGCCCAAAGAGCGCCAAGCTTTCACGCTCGCTAATGCCGGGATCGCCAAGCTCAAGGCCGTGCGAGCGCCAATAGCCCAGGAATGGCTCACACAGATTATGTTGCGTTTCCGGGAAGTACTTGCAGCCAGCGCGCGGTTGTTCACGCGGCAACGTTTCCCAAGGACGGCCCTGCTGATACAAAACATCGCCGCCTAACCGTCCCAAGAGCACATCATACGGCGCAGCGTTCTCGGGATGCAACTCCAGCCGGTTGCGCTCGAAGAGCTGCATACGGTAGGTACCATCCAGTGTACGGCGCTCTCCCTCGGCATTGAGCGGGAAGCCAAACACGGGCAACGCGCCATTGCGGTCCCAATAGTCGAGCAGCCGGCCACTTACGGTTTGGCCCGTTTCGGGAAACACACGTGACGGCACCTGGGGCGCTGGCGGGGCTGGAGGTGCGGGCGCTGCCGGAGGCGGCGGTGCGACTGGTGCACCGGGCGAGACCGTTAGCAGCTGAATATCGTAGTCTCGGCTCCACACCACCGAAAAGCGATTGGTATAGGGCCGTGCCGTCACATCCGGGTAGGTTGGGCCATTTGCAAAGTTCTGGGGCGCCGACCATTGGCCGTTCTCACGAGCCGCATAAACCAACTGCCGAGCCTGCAGATCTTGAAACACCAGCAGCACGTTGTTGCTCGGGTCGGCGGCAATGGTTGGCCGAACATCGCTGCCAAAGTCGAACGTACGGACATCCGTGCAGCCAGTCGTCAACGTTTTGCGGCAATACTGGATGTTGAAATCCCGGCTCCAGGCGAGGTGTACATTGCCCTCGCGGTCCGCTGCGATTTGGGCGAGGTTTCCGCCGTCGATCTGCTCGACATTGCCCCACTCGCCGTTGGCAGGCCGGGCCCGGTACAGCACAACGTTACCGGCTCCGTACCAGACGACGTGGACGTTATCACTGCTGTCAACGGCCAGATCGGGCAGATTGTTGGTCGAGCCGCCGCCGCCAAACGCATCACGCTTGGTACAACCACCGCCGCCATCCCATTGACAATACTGGATTTGAAATTGTCCATTCCAGGCAAGGTGGAAGCGGCTGGCACTGTCAACCGCAAGCGAGGATTGAATACCGATACCCAGGGGAATGGGTGAGCCCCCAGGCTGGGCGGCGCGGGAGTTCCAGGCTTGCACATAGCCCACCTCGGTATCGCCTGCGCGCTGGGTCCACGAGACCATGAGCGTGCCGTTGGGCGCGACGATCACATTCGGCGTGGCGTACCCGAAGGAGCCGACACTGGCGATCTGGTAGGGCGTGCCAAAGACATACTCGGTGCCGTTCCACACGCCCTTGGCATACAGCACCTGCCGCGCACCTTCTTCATCCCAGACCACGTGCACGTTGCCGTCGGGATCTTGCGCTGTGCGCGGCTGGATCGAAAGGCCGGGATCCCTGGATACGTTTCCAACGTTGCTAAAGGTCGCCGCGCGGGCGGTTGAGCCAACGAAAGACAGCACGAGCGACAGCATGACCAGCGCAACCACCACACGCGTGACTCGAGTTTGTTGAAGCCTCATGCGGGAACATTTCTTTCTAGCGCACGTGTCGAGCGCAGATGGGCGCGTTGCGGACCAAGGCAGCCAGACAGGGCGCTGTATAACAATGAGCTCGATGCGGCACCAAACAGCAGCGGCAACCTAACAGCGCCGCCGAGGGGGTCGCGGACAGCTTACAAAGAGAGCGGGTTAAGATTGCGTACGGCGTACTTGCGCATGCTTTGGAGCGCATCTGCGGCAGCATCCGACGCAATCGGTTGAAGCTCCGGCTTATGCCCTTTCCAAGCACGATACGCAAACAAGGTAACGATTGCCTTGAACCCATCGCGCTTCCGAATCTTTTTGCCTTCCTCGTAGGTGCGGCCAACATACGAGATCGGAACTTCGTAGATGCGGTAGCCTAGACGCAAGACCTTGGCCGTGACCTCGGGCTCGATCCGAAAATCGTTGCTTCGAAGCCCCAAGCTGCGCAAAATATCGGTCCGCATCACTTTGTAGCAGGTCTCCATATCTGAGATCCAGGCGTTATACAAAAAGTTGCTCAGAAACGTCAAGAATTTATTGCCAATTGCATTCCAAAAATACATGCCGGTGTGGCTGCCCATAAACCGCGAGCCAAAGACAACATCAACTTTGCGCTCCACAATCGGCCGCACCAACGCATAATAATCGTTGGGATCGTACTCCAGGTCGGCATCCTGAATGATCACGATCTCGCCTTTGGCGACGGCTAGACCGGTGCGGATTGCATCGCCTTTGCCGCGATTACGAGGGTGGCGCAGCACATGCACATTGGGCACGTCGGCGGCAATCTCGTTCGCGATCGCAAACGTACGATCCCGCGAGCAATCGTCGACGATAATAATTTCCTTGTCGAGCTGGACCAAATGGACCTGGTCAACAATCGTCCGAATCGTCCGCTCCTCGTTGTAGCACGGGATAATAACCGACAGTAACATGCGCTTCTCACACTTTCAACCAGCGTTTGTGCCGATGAGCCGCTCTACGATACCATATTTTAGCTTTGTCTCAAGCAACAGTAGCTTGACAACCCAACACGGCTCCAGTGGAGCCGTGTTGAGCAGACGAACCGTGTGATGTGAGCGTGGAGCTAGCACTCGGTCGGTGTTGCTGGCTGGTTGAAGACGAATGGCAGATACAGCTTGACGGTAGCAGCGCTGGCAACAACCGATTCGCTTTTCAAAGCTTGACCACCGGCACAGGCAACGTTGATGGCGCGGTGCTGAATATCGAAGTCCTGCCCCCACACCGCCGACAAACGCCCAGTGTACGGCCGAGCCGACACATCGACGGTAAAGCCGTTGCCAGCTGGCCGAGTGGTCTGCCACACGCCATTTTCAAGCGCATCGTAGAAGACATCGCTGGAGCTACGGAAGACCACAGCGACGTTGCCGCCTCGGGTTGCGCCGATCGACGGCTCGACATCGTTCAGCCCGTCCATAATGTGTTGATTGCCGCAGCCGGTAGCAATCGTCTTGGAGCAGTAATAAATGTCGAAGTTTTGGCTGCGAACAATATGAACATTGCCCTTGCCGTCGGCGGCGATCTGCGCGCTGTTGCCACCACCAATAGGTTGAATTCCGCTGAAGTTCGCAGCGCCAGCAGCACGTGTTCGATAATTCACTGTCTGGCCGGTATCCCACACGATATGCACATTGTTGTTGCTGTCTACGGCGATATCGGGGCGGTTGCCGACGTTCTCGGTATCATCGAACGCGGCGCGATTGGAGCACGCCGTGCCGCTCCATTGGCAATACTGCAGCCGGAAATCACCGCTCCAAGCAATATGGAAATTGCTGTTGGCATCGGGATAGACCGAGGGCTGAATACCACCAGTCAGACCGACGGCTGTGCCGCCAGGGACGGCCGCCGCTGCGCTCCAGGTGCGGAGCCGAATTGTGCCATCACTCCACACAACCATGACGGTGTTGTTCGGCGCAACAGCAATGTTGGGCGTGGAATACTGGAAACCGCCGACATTGGCAATTTCCACGCTGGGGCCGAACACATACGTCGCGCCGTTCCAGGTGCCTTTAGCGTAGCGCACAACACGCGAGCCTTCGGCGCTATCCCACACCACGTGGACGTTGCCGTTTGGATCTTGCGCAACGCGGGGCCGAGTTGAACCACCCTCATCATTGGAAACGTTCAGAGTCGGCCCGATGACTGCGGCGTTAACAACCGTCAGCCCCACAATCGCCGTCATGAACAACATCACGACCAGGCTATACGTTACGCGTGCGGCGCGCATGTTCGACCACGGGAATGCGAACGACATGGTTAATCCCTTCTTAGTGAGTACTGGACGGCCGACGCTTAAACAGCTGAAACCCTTGCTGGTCAAGGACCAGTTCCCATTCATCGCTGCGCCGTAACGCTTCGAGCTGCGCCCGGCTCGGGGGATCGTCGAACGAGGACGACGCCACATCCGCAACGATGTAGTCGAGCTGTGGCAGAACCGCCTGGTCTGCCAGTGGATAGTAGTACAGGTAACGGCGCAGAAGATGCGGCGCCAGCCGACCACTGGCCGCTACCCGGGCGTCTGGGGGGATTTGGGCGATAATAGCGTGGGCCACAGCACGCCGGGCCGGTGGCTCGTGGTGACGCGCCAGCGAGAGCACCGGATTGGGGGTGATCAGATGCGCCACGATCATACAGGCCAAAACGGGAGCGGCGATGAGCCACGGCTGCTGGCGAGTGCGTGGCCACCATTCTTGGAGCCGGCGCCATCCCTCGATCGCGCCAACAATCAATGGCCCGACCAGCAGCGCCGAATACCAGTAGCGGACATTCGACAGCTCCGGCTTGGTGGCGAGTAGGTTCAGGCCAAGGACCGGCAACATAAAGACGAGCTCGCGCGGCGCCAGCAGCGATAAGCCGCCGAGGGGCAGCACCAGCAACACGAGATACGTTGCTTTCGCACTGCTCCAGGTTTCCGTCAGGGTGTAGAGCGGCCGCGTGATGGCCGTGGTCACCACCTCGCCCATGGTGTTGCCCAGCGGCGCGAAATACTCATACACATACGAGACGGGCTGGCCCTGGTTAACCAGCGGCACAAACACGAAGTTGCCGATAAAGAAATAGCCCAGGCCCAGGACCAAAGGCACAACCACGTACCGCCAGGGCCGCCGGGTGAGCAGCGCATACAGTCCGAAACAGCTCGCAAACAGCGCTGCTTCCAGACGGCAGATGATCAGGAGCACCAGAAAGACCAGAAACGTGCGCCACCGATCTTCCCGGAATGCCCACATGGCCCACAGGAAAAAGCACAACCCGAAGGAGCGCTCACGAAAGGCATCCAGGTTGGTGTACTGCACCGTGGGATACAGCAGATACAGCACAGCTGCGATGAGTGCTACGACCGGTTCCAGCCCCACGCCCCGAGCGATGCGCCATACCGCCGGGGCACCCAGCGCGAGCACAACCGACTGCAGCACAAACAACGTATGCACCGACGGCACCAATGCGTAGATCGGCACGACCAGCAGCTCGATCAAGTAGGGATCGTAACCGAACAGGCGCGAAGGATGCACAAAGCCGGTTACTTCAAAGATCCGGCCGTGGAGGGTGTTCCAAATCGCCTGCTCGTGGAGCACCAGGTCGTGTCCCTGGCCAAACAGCCAATACTTGGCCGACGATGCCAGCGAAAACAACACCGCGTAGCCGACCACAACCATTACCAGCAGACGTTTGCATGCCGTTTCGGAAAGATGCCAACGCGACCCAATCCTGGGCCGTTCGCTGACTGGAAGCGTTGTGCTGGGTTGGCAGGCTGAGTTACTGGCAACAGTTGCCGCAGCGGCAAGCTGTGCGTCGGTTTTGCCCACTGGTTCGCCTGATTCTCGCTAGGAGCGTTCGCGCGGTGCGGTTCCGTTATTGGTTCGGTGTGTCCGTCCTGAAGGAGACAGTACCGGGTAGTGAGCCAAAAAGTACCATGGTTCTATATGAGTGTCAACTGACAAGATTCTGATGCGGTGTTAGCCGAGCCGTGCGTTCTTCGCTGCCGTGTACAGCGTCAACAGTTCGTCGGCAACCACGACCGAGCGAAAGCGCTGGGCGAGGCGACGAGCATTAGCGGCATGACGGGCAAGGGTTGAACCAGAGTCGAGCAACCGTGCCAACGCGGCGGCAAGCGCAGCCGGATCACGCGGAGGCACCACTACACCGGCGTCGAGCTGCGCAACCAACGGCGCGACGCCGGTCATGGTCGACACAATCGAAGGCGTGCCCTGGCTGCCAGCCTCGGCTACAACCCGATTCAAGCCCTCGATATGCGCCACCGCCACCATCAGGTCGGCCGCCGCTAGGTAGCGCGCCATCTCCGATTCGTAGTGCAGGCTGTCGCGGAGATGAATGTGCTGCTGCAAGCCATGGGCAGCGATCGCCCGATGGAGCGCGGCGCGTTGGTCGCCGTCGACCGGATCCACGAAATTCGGCCCTGCGATCACCAGCCGCAGCCCCGGCGCCGCTTGAACCACAAGCTTGACCGCGGCAACAAGGTCGTGAAAGCCTTTCAGCGGCAACAACCGGCCAGTGCTGACCAGCAGCGGCGCCGCGGGGTCAAAGCCATGCCGCTCACAGACCAGTGCACGAGCAGCAGCGCGGCGGGTGGCCAGGGGCACTGTTTCGGCAAAAAATCGGTCGCCGATGTTGACCAAAATCGGGCGCAGCTTGGCTGGCTCGCAGCCTAACGCTCGCGCCTCCACCGCCATCAACTGCGAGTTGACGCGCACCAGTGTGGAGCGGCCAAAGGTCCAGCGAATCAGCTGGCGGGTTAACGGAAAGCGGCCATAGCCATAGCCCGGATAGTTAATCAGGTCGCCGCCATGGATACTGGGCACGACCGCAGCCGGATGCCCCAGTGCTGCCATAGCCACAATCGCCCCAATCGGATACACAGCGTCGGCATGGATCACGTCGATGTCGGGATGTTCGGCCAGCAGTGCGCGTAAGCCTTGTAACAGCGGCAAAAAGCGCGGGTAATGGAGCACTCGGCGGCCAAGCTCGGCGGCAAGGCGGTGCCGTCCACGGGTATCGCAGAGCTGACGACGAACCTCAACCGCGCCATCCTGGTACGAGACGGGCTCGTCGCCAAGCTCATCCGGCGTAACACCAGCATACACGATGCAACGATGACCGCGGCGGCTATACTCCTGCACCAGCTCGCGATGGATTTCGTTAGCCAAGTAGCGCTGCCCGTACGCCCCGACGACGTACAAAATTTTCAACCGACGCGCTCCACCTGGAACATGATGTCGAACGGTTCCTGATGCGCCAGCAAGCGCTCTTCGAGCGAATGGACAACGGTAGCCAGCAGCCAGTCTTTTAAGATAAACGAGCGCCAGTAGCGATTGAGCCGGGACTCGTGATACCAATCGTTGAGCAGCTTACGGCCAAAGAACGAGCGTTTGGTGATGCGGCAACCCACGCCCGAGCCAAAGCGCTGCTCGACATCGGCGTCGGTATAAAAACGGACCAGCGTGCCTTTGCCTTCCTGGACAAACTCGTTCCGCTTGATCTTTTGGAAGCGCTTGAGCCCGGCAAAAAAGGACGAACGTTCGGTCTTGGTGTAGGGCACGCTGATCGCCCCAAGGCCGCCCGGAGCGAGCACCCGGCTGATTTCGGCGCCCACGGCAACATCGTCGTGCATATGCTCTATCGCCGAGATGGATGTGACCCGCTCAAAGGTGGCATCGCGCAGAGGTAGGCACGAGGCATCGCCCACGACCGCGAAGAGCCGCCCCGAGCCCGCCTTGCCCTCGGCGGCCTTGGCCTCCTGCCAGCGCACACGGTCGGCGTCCAGCTCCACCACCACGACGTCAACGCCTTCGTGGGTCAGCATCAGCGGATACGACGAGGTGCCGGAGCCGATGTCCAAAACCCTGTCGCCGGGCTTGAGCTCAAGATACTCGGTCATTTTGGGATACTCGATCAGCCGCCACAAGCTAAAGTCGTTGCGTGTTTCAACCAGCACATTCCAGCCGTTGATCGCGATTTCGTACATGATGCTGCGTAGTGCAGAAAGTTTAACGGGTTGCATTGCTTTCCTTGATTTTAAGCTGTCAGCCGTCAGCTATCAGCAATCAGCTACATAGGTTTGCGTCCGGTTCCGGCCAGGCCGTTGCCCAGCAGTGGTGGATACGGAATGCCGATACGTGGCCGCCGGATCGGCAGCCAGGCGACCGGCTTAAGGCCGGACCAGGTGCGAACGTGCTCGAAGCCAACGGCTTGCAACTCGCGTTTGAGCTCCGGCGGCGAGTAAAAATGCACGTGTGTCGGGTCGGTGAGCGCCGACCATACGCGGCCAAGCCGTGGATGGGTCCAGCGACGCAGATCCCAGGCGTTGACCGAGCTAACGATAACGTAGCCGCCGGGCCGCAGCACCCGGAAACATTCGCGCAGCAGCGCCGCGCCATCGACCAGATGCTCAATAACGTCGGCCGCCAGCACCACGTCGACTGAGTCGTCGACGAGCGCCATTCCTTCGACAAGATCGTTACAAGCGACGGCAGCGTCGGGCGCGACGACGGTGGCCTGCTGCAGGGGATAGCGCATCAGGTCCGTGCCAATGGTGTCGTAGCCGAGCTGGGTCAGATAGCGGAGGGCAGGCGCGGCGCCACAGCCAGCGTCCAGCACGCGCAGGCTAGGCCGGCGCGGCACGCCCGCCCAACGGAGCAAGCGGCCGTACTGCCATGCCACTTTATCCAACGACTTGGAGAGCTGCGCAGCGAAGTACGCGTCGTCGTAGTGGGCCGTGGGTGTTTCAAGAGTTGTGGGTGTGTCAGTCATGTCGGTAGTTGCTTTGGCCCATGCGCTAACGCATTGGGCGATCCTGGCGAAGACCAGCTAGGCAGCCTCCAAAAACATCAGGTTACAATCCGCAGCGCTCGCCTTGAGCGCCGGTTTGCTTCCTTAACAAAAGATAGTTTGCTTTGCTATCGACGACACACCAGCCGCCACTGCCGATGGCAGCCTCGGTTGCGGTGCGTTCGTGCTCCTTCTGCATGTCGACCAGCGCGTACTCGGCCTTGCCGAACGGATCGGCGACATAGAAGAAATCACCGCCCGGCACCAAATAAATATCACGGCGGGGCGAGATGTGGGGAGCCAGCAAACTGCCGACCGCGACTGGAACATCATCCGGCAGCTGCGCAACCAGCTCGTTCGCCGAAATTTCGCGCGTGGTCGGCGCCCAGTGCCTCAGCAGACCCGGCAGCGGATTATCAAACAGCACCTGGCTGGCAAGCGTGCTTAGCAGCAGCGAGGCAACGCCCCAGCGCAGCGTCTGCTGGCCGAACACACGGCGGCGCGCAAGGAACGCCAGCCCGGTAATCGCCGCCAGCACCATCAGCGGCACGATCAAGCCCTGGTAATGGTGGTACACATCCCACTGGATTTTGCGCGGCGCTAACAGATTCAGGCCATACAAAGGGAGCATCACCAGCAGCAGACGCCAGTTCAGCAGCGACAAAAACGCCAGCGGCAAAAACATACCGAGCAAAAACCACAGCTTGGCAGACGTGAGCATAATGCTCAGCGTGTTGAACGGATTGGCGATAATGTTGACAACAATCTCGCCAATGGTATCGCCGAACTGGCGGTAGTGCTCCAAGAACATGTAGCCCGGCCGGTCGGTGTAATGCGGCACCATGATCTTGGTAACGAACAGGTACCACACCACCGCACTGCCGATCAACGTCAGCCCGAAACGCCAAGGCACTGGCTCCTCCACGCGTTGCGCACTAGCCTCCACGTTCTGAGGGCGCCTCCAGCGCAACAGCAGGCCATACACACCGACGAGCGCAATCCCGATGGTGGTATCGAGCCGGCACAACAGCGCCAGCACCATTGGAATCAGCATCGGCCAGAACCAGCGGCGTTGGATACACAGCAAAATCCAAAGCACAAAGGCCATCGCCAGCACCCGCTCGCGAATCTCGTACAAGTTGCCGTACATGACGGGCTGATACGCCAGATACACCGCCGCGAAGGCCAAAGCTGCCCAAGACTGACGGAGATGCTCGCGCGCGAGCAGGTACACGGCCAGCGCGCTCGTGCCGACAATGACCGTTTGCACCACCAACAGCGTAGCCGGGTTGGGAAAGATGGCATAGAACGGAACGAAGATCAGATGGATCAGAAACGAGTCGGTGCCCAAAATGTTCTTGGTGTGATCGTAGGCGTGCGTTTCAAAGGGCCGACCCTCCAGGGTATTCCAGATGATCTGCTGGATCAGCGCGACGTCGAAGCCCATCTCATATTGCTGGAACTTGCGCACGGCCGCCACGCCGAACACCGCGATCCAGCCAACAATCAGCACCGTCAGCAACAAACGGACGTGCTGGTCAATCCAGGCCGTGATTGGCAGTGCTTGGGAACGCACAGCCCGAGTTGGTGGATTAATCGTTCGTGTACTCATGCCTCAGCGGTATCCAGCTACAACACCTTGAGCAGCACGCCCTTGAGCGGTAAACGGGTAGCCGCAAGCTGCTGCCGATCCCGCTGATCGAGGCCACCCAGGAGCCGCAGACTGACCAAAAAGACGGCTCCACCCACGGCGGCAACGCTCATTGTGGCTACGAAGAGCCCAAGCTGCTCCCCACGCGTCGTCACCGAGGTCGGCAGAAGGCCGGCCAGTGGCAGCAGCACGAGCGCCATGATCGCGGACGCGACAGCCAGCCGCAGTGCAAAGGCCCAGGGAAACTTAAGCTCCAGCAGCCGCCGCCCCGCCACAAAGACCACCAGACCCGCCAGTACACGCGCTCCACCAATAGCCGCGGCGGCGCCCAGAACGCCGTACCGCGGCACGAGCACGGCGGCCAGCGGGATGCTGGTGAAGGCCAGCACTCGCGAAACAATAATCGGCAGGTAACGCTCCGACACCATGAGGGCATTCTGCGAGGTTGCCAGCAGCGATTCGGCGAAGAGCAATGGAGTAAGCAGCACAATAGCGGAAACGGCGGCGACATACTGCGGATACTGCGCCAGCACAAGCGGCCGGGCTAGACTCATCAGCCCGATGCTGCCGGGGATCAACAACAGGAGCAGCAGTCGGCAGACCGCCGCGTAGGCGCCCGGGAGCGTCGCGCCTTCACCCGAGCGAGCCCGCGTAAAGAGCGGCACTTGCAGGCCCTGCATCGGCGTGTACAGGTAGGTCAAGATCTGCCGGGCCAGGTTGGCCGCGACAGACAGGATCGCCGCTTCCTCCAAACCTTGCATAAAGAAGATCACAAACACGTAGCTGGCGGCGATATCGCTCAGGTTGAAAAGATATGACAGCGACGAGTAGGGCACGAAGCGCCGGATAATGGTGTGCGGCGGCGCTGCAAGATCGGTCGGGTGGGAATCCCCCATTGCCACGCGGCCAACCTGCCATGCGGCCATCACAACGCCAAAGACCGCGGTAAAGACCATCGCCAGCACCACGCCGGTAATGTCCCAGCCCAGCAGCACCGCCGCACCAATCAGCAGTGGCTGCACCAGCGTATTGGCCAAGCCAATGCTGTTCCAGGCGCGCTGCTTGAAGTAGCTGATCAGATAGGCCATCAGCACGTCATAGACCGAGCCGAGCACCAGCAGCACAACGACGGCCGCAACGAAGATCCAGCCGTTGCCGTTGGGATCGAGCTGTGCCAGGAGGCGCTGCCGGTCGGCGTCGGTTAATTTGTCGGCCGTCAGCACTTCCCCGGCGAGATAGGCCAAAAAGGTATCGCTCAACAGCCAAAGCAGCAGCGCCACGATCACCAGAACCGCCAGCTTAACCAGCATGACCCGGCCGAGCAGCCAGCGGACGCCAGCACGTCCGCTGTCCCGTTGAACTTCAGGAATGAATTTGGGCAGCGCCCGCTCAATGCCGAGGTCGATCCAGGTACCCAGGAGGCTAACGCCAGCGCGAATAATCGCCAACACGCCAAAGGCCGCGGGCAGCAGCAGATTCAGCTGCAGCAGGGTCACGCCGATATCGGCTAGCAGCTTAAGTGGCAGGAAGGCCATGTTCCACAGCACAGCCTGGCCGGCCTCTTTGGCAAGCGCAGGTTTCGCAGCCGGGACGGTTTTAGCCATTGGAACGATCCTTGACCAGCACCAGCCGGTACGTGCCCTGATACAGCGCCCGGTACACCCGGTACAGCGGCAGCGTAAGCCCCAGCCGCTCCAGCACCTGTAGGATTGTGCGCCGCGCTTGGCGCTTGGGTGCGAGGTCGCCGCGCAGCACACGCTCAGCATCCAGATCGCGGGTCGTCAAGCCGTACTGCGCTGCCAAACGCTCAAAGCCGACATAGGTGTAGTAATGCATCTCGCTGAGGCGCTGGCGATCACGGAAGGCGGTGGCGCGCTTGGACCGGCCAACGCCAGCGATCAAAAATTCGGCGAGTGGACGCGGCAAGTAGTTGATCAGCGGGAGGTGGTAGTGCGGATCGCGGAACGCAAAGCGGTTGATCGCCGTGATAAAGACAAAGCCACCCGGTCGCAGCACGCGGCCAATCTCGGCCAGCATCGGCGCCGGCTGCTGCACATGCTCGATCACATCCCATGCGGTGACAATATCGTAGGCGGCACTCGGCAATGGGAGCGCCTCGCCCGCAGCGCGCATAACGGGCATGTGTAGCCCATACTGATCGCCGCGTACAGCCGTAATCGCACAGTAGGCCGGATTGTAATCCAGTGCTGTCACATCGGCGCCGGCTAGCTCCGCAGCGACAGCAAAACCACCCATGCCACAGCCCAGGTCAAGCACCTGTCGTCCCGCCAGCGAACCGGCAACCTCCGTGATCATCGCCAGCGCTTCGGTTTGGAATTCCTCGCTCCGCAGCCGCTTGTGCCGCCAGTCGGCGAAATCAGCCCGCCAGCGCATGTGTTGCAGCCATGGGTCGATCAGCGCTGCTAGAGTTGGCTCGGCAAGTGCGGCTCCAGATGGCTGACCCAAAGTTGTGTCGGTCATCCTGTCACCCGCTGCAAGCGCTGGATCCAAATATCCATCGCCGAAACAAAGGTCAGCAGATACACGGCCGTGATCGCGATCGGCACCAGCCGGCTACGTTCCCACCAGCGCTCAAACAGAGCCGCCGTGCAAATGGCGAGCGCAGGCGCCGCGTAAAAGATGTACTTGTCAACCATCGAGACGCGGAGGCCCACAACAAAGAAAACGAGGGCGACCAGCAGCCACGCGCCAATCGCCAGCAGCCCAAAGCGTTGTTTACGCAGCAGCCAGAGCCCAGGCACTGCAAGCACAACGGGCAGCCAAACGCCATGCCGCACGGGATAGCTGGTGTAGCCCATGTGACGGTAGTGATTGGCGAGGTATTGCGCAAACGAAATATGCTGATCCTGCCCCGTGTTGGTCTGGCCCTGCGCGACGGTTCTGGTTACGTACGGCAGCGTTCGCTCGATCATTTCAGGGATAAAGAAGCCGTAGTAGATCACGATTGACAACAGGAGCGCCAAGGCGGCACTGCCCAGCAAGGGCCGGATTTGCCCGGGCTGATCCGCCCGAGCCCGCGCTTGCGGCACACACAGCAGGCCAAGCGCCAGAAACAGCACAAAGAAGCCGGTAAAGACGGCCATCACGAAGTAGAACAGAAACGCTGCCAGCAGGCCGAGCGTCAGCAGCACAAAGACGCGACGCTCATGCCAGCGGCCAAAGGTCAGCACGAGGATTGTGGTCGCCAGCAGCGTCACCCAGATGCCAAACGTGGTCGGCACATTGCCCCACGAATGCAGCATAAAGGTAAAGGGCGTGACCGCGTACAACGCCGCTGCCAGGAACGCGCCCCGACTCGTGAGGCCAAGCGCCAAGGCCAGCGCCGCGATCAAAATAACGCGGTTGGCGTCGAAGATAACCGAAAACACGTTGACGCTGAGGTCCAGCGCCCAGGGGAAGACGGCCAAGGATGCAGCGACAAGGTGAAAGAAGGGCGAGTACGGCAAGAGCGGTGGATTGTTGCCCCACTCACGCACCGGCATCTTGCCGTACGAGAAGGCGCTCGGCAGATAGAACTCGCTCCAGCGGCCACTCAAGACGAGCTGGATGTCGCGCACATGCCACGGAATATCTTTGGTGTAGCTGTACGGGTAGAGCAGACCGGTGGATTTGAGCCAAAAGCCGACATAAAAAGCAACCAGCAGCGCGGGCAGCAGCCACGGCTCCGGGGCCAGCCGTCCCAACTGCACCAGCCAGCGCCACACCCACTGCAGGGCAAAGACGGACACCAGGCCGAAAATCGCCAACATGGCCAGCCGGGGCATCAGCAAGCCCATGGGCCCACGGTTCGTAGCGACCGCCGAGGCTAAAATAAGCAGTCCGGACAGCGGACCGATCACGGCCAGCCAAGCCGGCAGCCCAATCAGGCGCAGGGTCACAAAGGCAAGCGTGAGCGCTACCGAGGTGTACAGCAACAACAGCAAGGGTGGAAACGCGACTGTTACCACTGGCTCGAAGGCTATCCCGCCAAAAACGACGCCAAGTATCCGCGGATCGTTGCCAATGGTAGCGCCGGGTGCTTCAATGGTCGTGGTAAGGTCCCCGGCAGACGGCGTGAGCAGCTGATACACGCGTGGCTCAGGCTGCAGCTGGAGCGCCCAGCGTTGGCTATCCGTGCCGACCACCACCTGTTTGGGCTGGCCAGTCGGCTGTGGACTGCTCAGGGTTAGGCTGGTCTGCCACACGCCGCGGCCGAAACCCGGCGCCAACACGCTGCTGCGCTCGCGCGTCCAACGGTAGGCTGGTGTTTGGGAGCCGGCTGGAGCTTCCGGCTCGTGGAACTGCTGAAGATACGGCGTAGCGTACCTTCCTGCAACCCCCACCTCAAACGGGGCCGGCTGCATATAGCCCACGGCTAAGCTCAGGAGGCACGCGCCGAGCAACACAAGCAGGGCCAGCAGATCCGTACGGAGACGGTTGGGCCGACCAAATATATGAATGCCGCCGGTGCGGGTATGGCGTTCGGCGGCGGAAGATGCGAGTGTTGTCGTTGCCATCGGGGGCAAATTATACCAGAAACTCTTTCGTGGAATTGATAGCCGGCTGATATGTGGCTGCTACGTTGGCCGGCAACCGGTCATGCGGCATGATTGTTCGTATCGGCAAGGAGTTACGCAGTGGTCGTCGTGGAGCTGAAGTCCTCGGCTACCTAAGGGTTTTTGGGACAGGGCAAGGCGGCGACGGAGGGCGCAACGTTGTGATGTATTTCTGATATTAGTCTGACCGTTACGGCTGCGTGCTCCAGCTCGCACGAACGAAACGAACGCCCAGGCCGCGCTCGTCCGCGGATGCCGCCTCGCCCGCCACGGCAGTTTGAGCCGGAACCCATGTCTGTGAGCGAAGGCGAATCAGGATAGGGGTATCGGCTTGTACCGCGGGCAGGGGCAGTGATATCGAGGTGGCTAGCTCCGGTAGCTCCGCGCAGCGCAGCTCACGCCAGGGCAAATCCGTCACGCCCGCATCGCTGTACGTTGTTGGCTCAGGCGCAACATCGACGCAGAGCTGGGCCAGTCCAATTGCAGCCGGACGCTTGCCGCCGGCAACTTCAAGTGTCAACAGCTGGCCCTGGGCGGATGCCGGTAGCCGGAGCACGCCCGCGCCGTTGGTCCAGGCCGCCCGAGGTTGATTTTGCGCCACCAGCTCACTGCGGTAAAACCCCGTCACCTGCGCAGCGGTGTCGTCGTAGGCGAGCACAGCAGCAGCTACCGCGTCTGCTTCGGGCACAAGCTCGTACAGTGTGAACGGCGCTGCGTTGATATACGACAGCTTCGGCTTTTGGTTCTTGAGCTGCTGAAACTCACTCAGCCGCAGCGTCCAGGTTTCGACGGGCTGCGGCGTATAGCCGGGAAACAGAAGATCGCCTCCGCTCGCGCCCAGCAACAACAAAACCCGCCGTCCCTCAGCACGCCAGCGGGTTACTTGGTCCGCAAACGCCACGCTGTACTTGGCCGGCACACGGCCTTTGACCGGCAGCGCATGATGGCCATACACATAGGTCAAGGGCGCCACGACAAGCTCGGAGGTATCGCGCACGTCGGCGTAGCTTGGCCCGCCGCCCCGCATCAGCACGATATCGCTCGGGCGTAGCTGGGCGCTGATCGCTTCAAATTGAGCCAGCGCACCCGCATACTCCACATGGGCGTACACTGTTCGTCCGGTGACCGCAAAGAAGAGCACAAGACTTGCGGCAAGGAGCCCGGCTAGTCCCCAACGTAGGGCACGTAAGCGGCGGTGGTGGCTCGATTGCTGGGCTAAACAGCGGATCGCGTAGGCCATGCCTAAGGCAAACGCCGGATACACCACCGGTACATACCGCCGCAAAATATAGATATAGGTCTGATCTTGCGTGCCCTGCGTCGACACGATGTAGAAGAACGTGTACAGGGTGGCTACCAGCAGCAGGAGCCATGTGCTCCGATCAACGCGATACCAGAGCAGCAGCAGTCCCGTCACGCCCAGCAAGATTCCCAATGGCGACACATACCAGCCAAAGCGCACCATTGTCGCCAGCGCAATAAATTCGGTCGCCTTGCACTGCTTGGTCGGTGTCTGGCGATCCATGCCGTTGAGGCAGTATTTATCAATCGGCACATCGATCGGCGCGCCGATGTAGCCTTGCAGCCGGAGCCAATTGCCGGGCCGCAGCGGATGCCGCAGCACGTCACCGTTGATGATCTCGGGCCGGATCAGGTAGGCATAGGTGGCCACCAGGGCCAGACCACACACGCCAGCACCAAGCAGCCAGGGCCGCCGGCGACGAAGGAGACGCTCGATCTGTAGCAGCGGGCGGGGCCAGCGCCATAGCGAAAAACCGCCGGCAACAACAGCAATGAGTAGTCCCAACTCAGCCGCCAAACGGCCCCAATCACCGATGCGGCTGTTGGGTCGGGCAATGGTGTATGCCTTGAGCTCGGGGCTGAGCAGTGGCCAGCTAGCGTAGATCGTCAGGGCATATTTTTGCAGCGTGGGAATGCCTGTGTCGATCAGGTAGGCCCGCGCGATTAAGAGCGTATGCAGGCCGGCATGAAGCAACAGGCCGCCGAGTGTCAGCGCGAGTGCGGTGTATCCACTGTGCCAGCGCCGCGTGATAGCAACATACAGCAGCAGTGCCAGTGTCGGCCCGACTACCAGAAAAAAGTCGATGCGGGTCAGGGCAAGTGCGCCAAAGGCTCCGCCAACGAGCATTCCCCACCAGATCCGCCCCCGACGCTCGTTGGCAGCGGCAAAATGCGTCCAGGCCCAGAAGCCTGCTAGCGTCAGGGCTTGCGCCAGCGCTTCCGAGGTAGACATGCGGCTGAACCAGACCTGGGGGGTCATCAACGCCAAAAAGAGCGCTGCCAGCAGCCCCACCAGCGGCCCACCGATCCGCCGTCCGATCAGCCCGAGCAGTGCCACTCCCAGCGTACCCGCAGCTCCGGTTGCGACCAGCCCCAGCGTTGGGCCGAGCATGGCCACAAAAATGGCGATCCAGGTTGGCCACAGGTGGAAGAACTGCGGCACAACGCGACCCTCAGGAAGCTCGCCCGAGTTGATGAAAAATCCAGCCGCGCGGATGCGCGTAGCCAGGTAGCGCTGACCGTTCTGGGTGCCCAGGATATTGGTTTCGATGTTGCCGGCTAAGCCATCACCCGCCGCGACGCGCTGCCCAATGTCCGCGACGATGGTGTCGTGCTGCACAATCGAGCCGGTACGAGCAATCGCAATCCCGGTGTTGGCATACACGCCGGCATCCAAACCGCCGCGAATAATCTCAAATGGCCGCGCAACCAGCAACCCGAAGATCAGCAGGATGCCGAGCAGCAGATGATCGAACTGGAGGGCACGTAGGCTCGCGCCAAGCAGGCCACCAGCGCGCGAGGTTGCCGGTTGGCCGGCAATCAGACCAAGTGGCGGACCAAACTGTTGGCGGGCAGGATGTTTCCCGCGTTGGCGGAACAGCAACCACCAGCCGACCAGGCAGCCCACCAACAGCAGACCGGCGAGAAGCCAGTAGCTAAACCAGCCAAGCTCCGCCAGCAGCAGCCCGAGCCAACCTGTCACCAGCACACTGGCAACACAGCGGCCAATCTGGCGTTCAATACCGCACAGCGCTACGCGCTCGCCCAGCCAGACGCGCTCAGCAATGTAGCCCGGCAGATATAAAAAAAGCGGAACGCCAAGCAGGGCTCGCAACAACATCCCAAGCACTTCCATAGCGCGATTATACCAGCCTCGCCGCAGCTACTGGCTAGCATGGGGCTGAACGGAGGCTGAGAGGGCTTGGGAAGCAAGCAAAAAGGGCAGGTACGAAACCTGCCCTGCAGCGAATGCAATGTTGTTAGTTGTTAGAAGACGCTGGGAATGCCGACCAGCCGCGGCAGGCCAAAGGCGATACCGACTGCGATGGCCACCAGGACGCCAAATACGGGAGCGCTCCAGTTCAGCACCTTCGCCCCATCGATCGGACCGAAAGGCAGCATGTTGAACGCGCCAAGAATACCATTGACCTGAAAGCCCATGTACAAACCAAAGAGCACCATGTTCGAGATATCCGTGGCCCGGAGTGCGACCAGCGCCCCCAGGAACAGCACCGCCAGCACCATATTGGTGATCGGCCCGGCTGCCGCGATCAAGCCGACCTGCCGTTTTGTCAGGTAGCCCGTATGCCAGACGGCGCCGGGCGCTGCAAACAAGAAGCCGGTAAAGGCTATCAGGATCGACACAACCAGCATGCCGTCGTTGGCGACAAAGTGCGCGGTCGCGCCGAAGTAACGCGCCACCACGCGGTGCATCAGCTCATGCAAGATCACGCCCAAGCCCGCTGTGAGCGCGGCCAGCAGCAAAATAGTGGCAAACTCAGAGCTGAGAAAATACTGCAAGCTGCCGCGGCGGCTGCCGGCGCTGAACAGGACGGCAAAGGCCAGAGCCGTTCCAATCCAGGCTTTGGCAAACTCGACAACTTCGTTACGCTGCCTGACACCCGCATCTTGGCCTGGTGAAAATGAAGGAAACACAAGCGATCCATTTCACTAGCAAATATTCATTCTATTAGACAGTACGAACATAGCACGTCTTTGGTTCACACCCAGTGGGGCGGCAATGAATAATGCTCGCCCTTTGAACATCACCTTTGCTGAGCAGGTGGCTCGCCGGCCCAGCCCTCCTGGCCAACCAGCGGCACGAAGCGCACCGGGCCAAGCCGATCTTGGCGCAATCCGTCTGGCATACGAACAATGCGCACCAGCTGCTGCTCTTCGCGGCTACCAACGGGAATCACCAGGCGGCCGCCCATGGCTAGCTGCTCGATTAATGACTGTGGAATATGTGGTCCTGCGGCGGCCACGGCGATGGCATCGTAGGGCGCGTGCTCAGGCCAGCCAGCAGTGCCGTCGCCAATGCCGACATGCACGTTGGTGTAGCCTTCGGCGTGGAGGCGCGCCGCTGCCGTCTCGGCGAGCGACCTGAAGCGCTCGATTGTCCAAACCTCGCGGGTAAGCAAGCTCAAAACGGCCGCGGCATAGCCCGAGCCTGTGCCGATCTCCAGCACGCGCTCGTCGCCCTGCAGCATTAACGCCTCAGCCGTCAGCGCGACGATAAAGGGTTGCGAAATGGTTTGTTGCTCGGCTATCGGCAGCGCATTGTCGCTGTAGGCCTGCTCGGTAAGCGCCTCGGGCACAAACCGATGCCGCTGCACCCGCGCCATCACTTGGAGCACACGCTCATCGCGGATATTTCGCCGCCGCAGCTGCTCCGCGATCATTGTTTGCCGCTCGGACTCGCGTTCCATACGACGGAAGTTCGCAAGAGCTATGCCGCTAGATAGGCGAAGAATCAGCAAGGAGCTATTGCAGGTGGCTACACGTCCTCGAAAACAGCACCGCGACCTTGATTAACGGGCTTGGATGCCGGTTTGGATCGACCGGGCATCGATCTGTGCCCACTCAATTCGGCCCAGGGGCACCAGCGATACCTCAAAGATCGAGGTAGCTGCCACAGGTCGTTCGAGGACGGCGCGCTCAAAGACCTGGCGCACAACCGGAGCGCCAACGTCGTCGCTGGTCTGCTGCTCGGGGCCAAGCGGCAAGCCAAAGATGGGCAGCCCGCCGTTGATTTGCCAAAAGTCCGCGAACGGCTGCCGCACATTATGCTGCGTTTCGGGAAAGAAGCGCGCGCCTTCGGCGGGAGCTTCCGGCTCGTCCACTTCAGGCCCAAACAGCTCACGGCCCAGCAGGGCGCTCTGAACAGGAGCGGTTGTGGTGGTTTGGGCCGGCAGATATTCGAGACGTGCCCGTTCAAAGCGCTGGCTCCAGCCGGTGGCAGTCTTCACGGCTGGGCCGAGCGGCTGACCAAACAATGCTTGGCCACCCCACGCCTTCCAGGCTCGCCAAATGATCGGCTGCACCTCGATGCCGCCTTCGACCCGTGGCTCCGCTGGCGGCACGATGCTTTCGACGGCGTTCAAAGTCGCCTGGACACCGCCAAGGTTCTGCTCAAACTCGGGCAGATCGCCGGTCACCAGCTCGGGAATAAGCGCTGTGATGCCCAAGCCACCGGCCCAATCACTCATGCCGCCGGTGATCACATAGCGATCCCACTGGGGGATGAACACGTAGCCCGCGCCGTCGGCGTAGATGCGGGCCAGATCGGCTGACGGCTGATGGGCGCAGGCCGGGAAAACAACGCCCGCGTTGGAATGGAAAAAGACCACGGCGTCGGCGTCCAGCAAGAAGTCGCGGATCAGCCGGCTTTCGACCTCGGAGTCGCTGTAGGGGCCACCGGTCTCGGCAGTTAACCCGTAAGCACCCGCCACAATCGGCTGCCAATCGTTTTGGGGGCAGTCGTCCGCGGCCGTATCCATGTTGCGGTTAAGGTCAACACCGTTGGCGTTGAAGCGCGACTGCAGCTCCAGGCCATCCGGGTTAAGCAGCGGGATGATATACAGGCTAATGCCGGGGGGAACGGCTGCGGGATCGCGCCGAAAGTGCTCGGCGAGCTGCGTGACAAGCGCATAGGTGTTGCGCTCGGGATAACCATGTGTTGCGCCGACCAGCACCACCTTGCGCGGCCCACTGCCGACGCGGATAGCGGTGATCGGCCGGCCTTGGGTGGAGCTGCCAAGGGTGAGGTCAACCACGGGCACTCCTGGCTGCGCCAGGGTCGGGCTCAGGCCGGCAAACAAGCACAGCAGAAGTGCCACGCTCAAGGCGGCAAGTCTGGCTCTCAGCTGCGACGAATTGTGGCGCATAACGATCATAAGGGCGTTGGGCAGATTGCGCGGAAATTGCAGCTTGCACAGGTCGTGCTGCCTTCACGTGGGTCCGGCTGCCATGCTCCCGCCCGCATCCCAGCAATCGCCTGGCGAACCTCATGGAGCACCGCCGCTAGCTGCGCGCGACACAGCTTGGCGGTTTTGCCCGGCTTGGCGGCCGCGTCGCAGCCACCACACGGGCTTTCATGCTCGACAATCTCGATCACACGGTAGCCTTTGGCGCTTACCCGACCAGTTGGCGTGTACAGCTCCAGGGGATAGAGCTGCGCGATGCTGGCCACACGCTCTTCCGGCAGGCGCTCCACGCCAGCGATCTCGCCGTGCTCGACGGCCAGAACGTACACCGGCAGCTGAATATCGCCCGGTCGCCATGTTTCGGGGGCAGCGGCGGGACGCACAAATTCGGCCAGCAGCTTGTCAAGCGACGGGCTTTGCCGGCCCAGCTTGTAGTCGATCACGTGCAAGCCGTCCGAAGTTCGGTCGATCCGATCAATGCGGCCTTTGAGCATAACATCGGTTGCGGGCAGCATCCAGCGCACCTCAAGCTCCGCACCCAGAAAGGCCGTACCAGCGCTGCCATGGTCGTGCTCATAGCGGGCAAACTGTGCGACCGCCTGTTCGGCGAGCTGGCGGAAAACGGCTTGCTTGAGCTGCGAGCCCCAGCGCAGCTCGTCGGCAACCCAATGCTCGGCAAGCAGCTGCCCAGCGCGATGCTCGCTGATGGGCACGTCCCGCCCCTGGCTGAGCAACGCATTGAGCGCGTTATGCACCACCGTGCCAAGCGTTTGGCGCGGCGACGACGCCACATCGTACAAGCCCAGCTCCCGGGCAAAGAAGCAGCGGCGCGGACAGGTGAAATAGTCTTCGATGGCCGAGGGCGTAACCACAAACGGCTGACCAGCAGTAGCCGGCTGGACGCTCGCCAGCTCGCGTTCTGGCTCGAAATTGCCCAGTATTGCAGGCTGCGGTAGCTGCTGCCTTTCCAGCGCAGCTTGACGCCCCATGTTCTGGGTATTGACGCCATGGAGCCGGCCATGGCGGTCGATAAAGGTGCCTAGTTGATCGGCAAGGATGGGCGACGGCAAGTGTCTGCGGCCTTGTCGGTCGGCAATGCTATATGACAGGTACACCGCTTCACTGGCACGACTCACTGTTCGTTGGAGCGCGCGCTCACCTCGCAGCCAGGCGGCAGCGCGATCCGTTGTTTCGGGCGCGACAAAGCCCGGAAGCTGGCCGAAAGCAGCCGCCAGCGCGGCATCATCGGCCAAGGGCAGCGGCTGCTCGGGCTGGGGCAGGGCAGCCTCGTGGAGCCCAACCGCAAACACAACCTGCGCTGTGCAGCCTCCTAGCTCGGCAGGCGGCCAGATCGGTACGGCCGCCTGCTGCGGCTTGCCTTCGGGTTGGATCAACGCTTGGGCGGATCGCAGCAACTCCGCAGCTTCGGCAGGAGTGAGAGGCGTACCGAGCGCAGCACGCAGCGCTTCGGATTGGTGTAAAAACGCCAGCAAGCGCGCCCAATGGCGGCGATCCAGTGCAACTGCCCACGGCTCAAGCACGGCTGCCGTTTGCGCCCAGCAACGTTCATCCAGACCAAGGTGACTCAGCCAGATGTGCAGCATTTCGCTAGGTGGTCCGTCTGCCGCGCGCGCTGCTGCTGTCGCTGTATGGACCGCTTGAAGCCGCAGCCGGCCAGCGGCGGCAAGGGTAGCCGGCCACCGCGGGACGCTTTTTGCTCCAACCTCGGCAAAGGGCTGGAAGTGCTCATGTTGCACGGCCTCGACGGCTGCACGCGCCTCGGCGGCGCTCAAGCCCAGCCCCGGGTGGCGCAGCAAACCAATCGTTTCGACGTCGGTCAGGGGATCGCCGGCGATGAGCTTAAGGCCGGCATAGGCGATCGGAGCCAGCGCTAGCGTGTAGCCGTCCCGCGCCTCCTGGCCGACAACCGGTACACCATACAAGGGCAAGGTGCGCTGCAGCAAAGGCACAAGCTGCTGATCAAACGCCACAATCGCGAACTCATCCCAGCGCTGCACTGTATGAGCCAGAGCCGCGATCTGCTGCGCAACCGCGTGTGCCTCGTCGTCGGGTGTGAGGTACTCGGCCGGGACAAGTGAAGGCTGGCGTGGCTGCAGATTGGATGCTCGCGCAGGGCCCAGCCCAAACCGTGCCAGCCAGCGCTGCAGAAAGACGTCAAGCGCAAGCGGACTGTTTGGAGCCGGAGCGGCCTCCATGGTCGCGAAAACGACGGTGTTGGGGTCGATCAGCTCGGCCACAAACAGCAGCTCAGCCGGCTGAAACAGGTCCAGATCGTCCAGCAGCAGCAGCGCCAGCTCCGACTCAGGTCGTTCATGGGGGGAGCGCAGCACGTCCGCAGCCCGATTAAATACCTCGTTGAACGCCACAACCTTGAGTTGACGACACAGCTGCAGATACGCGCGATACGCCTGCCACAGCTCCGCTACACGTGGATCGATCGGCTCAAGCATGGGCAAGCGCGCCGGGTCGCTCGTGCCACACCACTGACTGAAGCGGTCGAAGAGCAAGACTACCCAGTCCAACGCGCCGGGTTGGCCCACTCGCTCATGGTACAAAGAGTGGGGCACCTGGCCTACCCGCAGCCACGCGTTGCGAATCAGGAGCCGCCGATCAATGCCCGATAAAAGTGCCGTCTGATTCCAGCCAGGAGGCAGGCCGGCTGCTGCGGGATGCGTTTCCAACACGGTAAGGGCGCGCCGCCGGACGGTGGTAACCGGCACACTCATGTTTGTCGCTTGGGATAGCGCATCGCGGAGCACCTGCGCGGCGGGTCGGTGTACCGTTAGACCGAGGGTACGGCCCAGTGGACAACCACCTTGGAGCGCAACGTGTGCAGCTTGAGCGAGATTATGAGTTTTTCCGCAGCGATACGCGGCAGTGAAGATCTGACGTTGAGGCATTATGTCCCTGTGCTTGGCGGGATTATACACGGCTGACAAGCGCAACACAATGCGCGGCATATTCCTTGCCCGCGCTGCTTTAAGCAACAAGCGAAATTAAGGAGGAACAAACATATGGATACAACGCCGATGATCCCTGAGCCAAACCAGCCACAGCTAGTGATGGCAATTTTTGCGGAGCAGGAGCGGGCGCATGCAGCGGTCCAAGCCCTTCAGCAGCAGGGCTTCGCCAACGATCAGCTATCGGTCTTGCTGCGGCATGACGATGTTTCAATTACGCCGACCGAGGCCGTGGCTATGGATCGAGAGGCGGAGGCGACTGGCACCGCGGTTGCGTTGGGAGGCACCGTCGGCGGTTTGGCCGGGCTGTTAGGTGGGTTGGCCATGTTTTCTATTCCTGGCCTTGGCCCACTCTTCGGCGTCGGCGTGCTGGCGACCACACTGGGCGGAGCCGCACTTGGTTCCGCTGCCGGCGAGCGAGCGGTACACTTCGGCGGGCTGGGGCTGCCCGAGGAACGGAGTGACCGCTATGGGTCAGCCATCGCGGCGGGCGAAGTGGTGGTCGCCATTTCCGCGGCAAATGCACAGCAAGTCATGACGAGCCGCGAGGTTCTGGCACTGCACCAGGCGGACGAGATCGATGTTTTCCCGCAGCAACCCGTTAAGTAACACTGCCCGTCGATAGTCGGTACCAACACGATCAACAGCGCTTCTGACCGCCAATAATGGCGCAGCGTTGAGCTGAACAAGCTAATGGCTCAAGCAGATGCCCCCGCAGCATCTACCTGAGCCATTAATCTGTAGTATAGCATGGTTTTTGCATTTAATCAATGCAAACTATGGGCAATTCCTGTGCAAGCCACATTAGCGATACAAAATCAGCTCTAAACAACCGGCGACTCCGAAACTGCGTCCTCCTAGTCGCTTGTCGAGCCAGCTACGCGGCACAGCAATCCCTTCAGATACTCAGCCTCAGGGAACGTGAGCAGCACGGGGTGATCGGGCGCTTGCGTCAGACGCTCCAGAATCTGAACATCGCGCTTGGCATCGACGGCGGCGCCAAACACAACCTTTTGAAACAGGTCCGCCGACACCAGGCCGGAACAGCTAAAAGTTGCCAAAATACCGCCGGGCCGTAGCAGCTGCATTGCCAGCAGATTAATGTCCTTGTAGCCACGCGTCGCCCGGTCGATCTGGTTGCGGCTATGCACGAACTTCGGCGGATCCAGCACAATAACGTCAAAGGTGCGGCCCTCGGCGCGAAAGCGGCGCAGCTCACCGAACACATTGCCCGTAACGTGCTCAATCGGCGTCGTGACACCATTGCGGCGGGCGTTTTCGGCGGCAAGCGCCAGCACCTCGGCCGAGCTATCGATGGCAGTAATATGCTGCGCTCCCGCAGCAGCCGCTTCCAGCTCAAAGCCGCCGGTGTAGGAAAAGCACGACAACACATCCGCGCCTGCGCAATACGCCGCCACTCGTCGCCGGTTGGTCCGTTGGTCCAGGTAGGCTCCGGTCTTATGTCCGCCGACCAGATCGATGCTATAGCGTTGGCCATTCTCAAGAATTTCGATTGGGCCATCCACGCCCTCGCCCCAGAGCAGCCGCTCAGCTGGCTCCAGCCCTTCCTTGGCCCGCACCTCGGCATCCGAGCGCTCATAAATGCCCCGGGGGGCAAGCTGGGCAACGAGCGCTTCCACAATCGCTTGCGCACGGAGGGCGGCGCCGATGGTAGAAAGCTGCACCACCACAAAATCGCCGTAGCGATCCGCGATCACGCCTGGTAAGCCGTCGGACTCGGAAAAAACAAGGCGGTAGGCGGTAGTCCCCGCATCTGCCGCGATTGCTTGCCGCCCGGCAATCGCCGTGGCAATGCGCTGCTGGATCAGGCCGGCGTCGATGTGCTCCTCGATGTTCCAGGTCCACAGGCGCACCCGAATTTGGGACTTGCCGCTCCAGGTACCACGAGCGAGCCACGTGCCGTCGCTGCCGCGAACGTCCACCACCGCACCATCGGGCGGCTGCGCGCTTAGGTTGCCGATCGCGCTCTCGAACAACCACGGATGACGTTGAACCACCGAACGTTCACGTCCGGGCTTAAGGGTCAGATGAAAGGCCATGGGCGGACTGTAGCACGGGTCAAGGGGCAGGTCAAGCACTGGCATAGGGTGTGCTGTTTCCGCTCCACGTGTTGATCGCTCCCGGAGGTGCCTAGTGTCAGGAATTCCACATTCAAGCAAGGAGCTCAGCCCCGAGGCGCAGCGGCTGTTAGCATTTCTGCAAGCTCATCCAAACGAGCAATATACGATTGGCCAGCTGGCGCAGGAGCTGGGCTGCGCCGAGGACGATGCAAAGCTCGGCGCAGAAGCGCTGGCCTACCAAGGCGAGATCGAAAAGGTTCGTCCCGAGGGCGGCGAAACCGTGTACAGCCGCCCGCGCCGGACCTGATCATGGGTTAAGCGTCGCTGGTGGTCTGGCTGGTTGTGGGGGGCGTTGTGTTCGCCGCTGCCTGCTCAGTTTTGGCGCGCTCGTCACGCCGCACCAGCTCGGCATCCAGATCAGCCAACTGCCTGGAAAGCCGCTGCAACTCACGATCTTGCTGATGCGTTGTGGCGTTGCGGCGGTAGCCTGCGTCACGACCACCCCGATTCGCGACCGACGAGTCGCGCCGTTGCTGGAAGACGTGCAGCATGTTGGCGAGACGTACGCGCTCCGTACGCAGTTGATCCATTGAAGCTGTGCGGTAATCCATTGCAATTCTCCCGGTTGTCAAGGGTGTACGCCCCGATGGCACGCTGCTCCATTATACCCATTATACCCACGCCGGGGGCTAGCTGTACCACGCAGCCCTGCTGCACGATCGGCGTGGAAAGCAAAGCCAGCTTCAGCCTACCAGATCCTGTATAATTTTACGCGCAGGCGAGGGGCCGCAACGGCCTGTTACGATGGAGAACGTGTCGGATGGTGTTGACCGCTGCTACGCTGGTTGCATTAACCCTGTATGTGAGCCTCGGCGTGGTCGGAGTGCAGCTGCTCCGCAAGCGCAATGGCTGGCGGCTGGTCGGCGGAATTCTGGTTGTCGAGGCGGTGCTCCTGCTGGCAGCCCAGATTGCCCTGTCGACCGTGCCGTTTGGCATTGGCGAGCCGCTGATCCGTGTGCCGCTGCGAGCGCTGCTAACTCAAGCCCTGCTGAGCCTTGCCGCGATCGGTGGTGCCGCTGCGGCGGTATATGTTGGCAGACATTGGCTTGGCCAAGCTTTGCCGCGAGCGCGTGGGCGGAGGGCTGCGGCTGGCCTGTTGCTGGCTTTACCGGTTGTGTCGGCTTTGGGCATGTACGGCATGATGCGGATCAGCTTACCCCTACGTGAACGTGAGCGGGATCCCCTTAAGCGCCAAATTACCCTTAACTCCGGCTTTGAATCGACGGTATTTGTTCAAGGCACGATGGATAATCCCACGACCATCACCTTTGCACCGGATGGAACCTTGTATATCGGGGATATTAGTGGCGCGATCTGGGCCGCAGCCGATGGGGATCAAAATGGCCAAGCCGAAAGCATGAAGGGCTGGGCTGACGGGTTTCGCCTGCTGGTCGGGCTAGCCTGGCGCGACGACGAGCTGTACGCGGCGAGCTCGGGCAAAATCGAGGCGTTGCGCGACAGCAATGGCGATGGCCAAGCCGATCAACGCCGGCTGGTAGTTGACGGGTTGCCCTCGATGGTGCTGATGCCGCACTCCAACAATGGCCTGGCATTTGGGCCGGATGGACGGCTGTACTTTGGCGTTGGCAGCACAACCGATGGCCAGGTTGAGCGCGAAGAACATGCCGCCGCCATCCTTTCGATTAATCCCGACGGAAGCGATCTCCAAGTCTTTGCGCGTGGCTTGGGCAACAGCTTCGACGTTGCGTTCAGTGCCAGCGGCGACCTGTTTGCGGGCGACAATAGTCCCAGTGGGGGAGTTGCAGGCGAAGACTATCCTGACGAGTTCAACCACATCGTGGAAGGCGAGCACTACGGCTTTCCTTACTTTTTCGGCGATCCGCCCGACAACGGCGGCACACGCGGCGCATTGGCCAACTTTCCGCCCCACTCAGCGCCTACGGGTGTGACGTTCTATAACGGTGCGACCTTTCCCGTCAACTACCGGGACAGCGCCTTTATCGCGCTGTGGGCCCGGGGAGAGGTAGCGCATGTCGAGGTCGCGGAGACCAGCGGCGGCGAGTTTTTGAGCCGCACCAGCACCTTCGGCAGCGGCTTTTTGTATCCGATCGATGTGCTCACCGGGCCGGACGGCAACTTGTATGTGGCCGATTTCGGCACCAGCGCGGTATACCGGATCACCTACAATGCCAACAAAGACCTCGGACAGCGGAACTAATGCGTATCCGTGCAACGTTTTGGCTGACGGGCCTGCTCCTGTTGATCGGGTGTGGCGGAACAACGCCGCGTGGTGATGCCGGGCAGGGTCAACAGCTCTTTCATGGTGAGCTTTTGATGGCTGGAGGCGACGCAACACCGTGCATTGGCTGCCACTCCGTTACGCCGGGCGAGCCGCCCGCGATCGGCCCGAACCTGTCCAACGTCGGCAACCGGGCCGCGACAACAGTTGCGGCACAATCCGCCGCGGACTATTTGCGCGCTTCGGTAGTTGAGCCGGATACCTACTTAGCCGCAGGCTTTCAAGAGGGTATTCATCCGCGCACCTATGGACAGCTGCTCACCAACGATCAGATCAATGATCTGGTTGCGTACATGCTGACACTCCGAAGTGGGCAGGATTAGCCACCGGCGGCAACGCGAAGCGGGGTATGTGAGCAAGCACAAACGCAAGGGAGCGGCATTGATGGCGATTTCGCCGCGGGTCACGCTGTTTACGACTTTTGCCCTGGCCTACTTTTTGTCGTACTTTTTCCGCTCGGCCAATGCAGTTATTGCGGGCGATCTTTCACGCGATCTCGGCCTGACTGCCGCGCAGTTGGGCCTGATGACCAGCTTGTTTTACGCCAGTTTCGCATTAATTCAGCTGCCACTTGGCGCGGCGCTTGATCGCTACGGCTCGCGGTGGGTAACGCCTAGCCTGATGCTGGCAACTGTGTGCGGGTGCCTCCTTTTTGCTGCGGCTCAATCGTTTACGATGCTGGCGCTAGGCCGCGCGCTGATTGGCTTGGGTATGGCGGGCGTGCTGATGGGCGCGTTTAAGGCATTTGGCCAATGGTATCCCCAGCAGCACGTTGCCACGATCTCGGGCTTCATGGTCGGGATCGGCGCATCGGGCGGCTTGGCCGCCGCAACACCCCTGGCCTGGCTGAACGAGCTCATCGGCTGGCGCGCAATTTTTCTTGGCGCGGCGCCGCTCACCTTGCTGAGCGCTCTGGCGATTGTGGTTTGGACGCGCAATACCCCTCCGGGTGTAACTCAGGCGGGAGCAGGCCAGCAGACAGGTAGCTTAGGGCACATCATGCGTGATATCCGCTTTTGGCGCATCGCTCCGCTGAATTTCTTTTTGTTGGGCACGGCGCAGGCCGTGCAGGGCTTGTGGGGCGGGCCGTATTTGATCGATGTGCTGGGATTTTCCCCGATCGCGGCCGGCAATTTGTTGCTGGCGATGGGTGGCGGTGTTGTCGGCGGCTACTTTGCGTGCGGGTGGCTCGCGGATCGCTTTGGCTCGCAGCGGGCCGTGTTCGTGGGTATGCTGGTCTTTCTGGTTTGTCAGCTCAGCTTTGTGCTGTCTGGCCAGCTGCCGTTGGCGCTACGCTACGGCATCTTCATTGCCTTTGGTTTCGCTGGAGCCTTCAACATTGTGCTGCTGGCTCAAATTCGCGCCTTATTTCCCCCGTATATGAGCGGCCGAGCTGTTACGGCGGTTAACTTGTTTGGCTTCGCCGGCACTGCGCTGATCCAGTGGTGGATGGGCGTAATCGTCGGAGCTTGGCCACGAGATGCGCTCGGCCAGTATCCACCCATTGCCTACACGACCGCCTTTGCCGCGGTTGCCTTAGCCACAGCCCTCGCGCTTGCCTGGTACGCGCCGCTGGCATTGGCTCGGCCCAGGTACATTGCGGAGCCCCCACGCTCACCGCTGTAGGCTCAAATCCACTGCCTGAACATAGACGTGCGAACAACTTTCTGGCATTTGCCAGGGAGTTTTTAGGGTATGCGGTCATGCAAGGCAGCTTGGTTGGCACCTTCAATATGCCATCATGGATAGAACATTATGGACAGGGCATTGCGAAGCTGCGTGGCACAGTTGTTGCATCAAACGGGCTTCAGAACTCATGCGGCATGTTGCTACACAGCCACCGGGAGGCCGTGTGGCAAGGATTTGATGGAGGAAGGCTACTATGACACAACGACCCACATCGAGCGGCGACCAGTTTTCGGCATCGGCTTCAGGCTCCGGCAGCGGGTTTGAAACGGTTGATTTAGGCAGTACCGGCGGAGCGACTACGCCAGGTGCTTCGTATGGCAGCTCGTACAACCAATCCAGCACGTCGGGAAACCAGGGCACAGTCGATCAGGTCAGGCAAACCGCCGGCCAGGTTGCCGACCAGGCGCAGCAAAAAGTCGGTCAGGTTGCGGACCAGGCGCGCGGCGTTGTAGCTTCTCGCGTGTCGGATCAAAAAGGACGCGCGGCTGCAAATCTGCACAACGTAGCCGGTGCGCTACGCCAGACCAGCCAGCAGCTGCGGCAACAAGACCAGGCCGGCGTAACTGATTATGTCGATAGCGCCGCAAACCAGCTCGAGCGCTTCTCCGGCTACCTGCAACATACCGACGTCGGCGATTTGCTTGACGATTTCGAGCGCTTCGCTCGCCGGCAGCCTACCTTGTTCCTGGGCGGTGCCTTTGCACTTGGGTTGGCGGCCGCTCGCTTCCTTAAGAGCTCCAGCCGCTCCTCACGCAACGCCACACGTACTCAAGTGTACGGCGGCTACCAGGGCGGCTCGACGAACTATGGCCGCGGTTACAGCGGTAGCACAAACTATGGTGGCAGCACAGCCTATGGCAGCGGCACGACCGGCGGCGCGACCGGCATGGGTGGCGCCGGCACAATCGGGACCACCGGCGGTGCAACCTATGGTTCAAGCGGTCTGGGCAGCACGGGCACAACCGGCGGCCTTGGCAGCACTGGCACCACCGGAAGCATGGGCACATCCGGTACGACGAGTGGGCTAGGCAGCACGGGCACGACCACCGGACTCGGCAATACCGGCACGACCGGCGGCATGGGCACATCCGGCGCTACGACTGGCTCAACCTCAGGCTTAGGCACAACAGGTCTTGCGGGAA
>JADDQF010000124.1:3106-6795 GCA_016781505.1 bacterium | reverse complement strand
CTGGCTCAACCTCAGGCTTAGGCACAACAGGTCTTGCGGGAACGTCAACAACTGACCGTGACGTTTCCGGCTCGCGCTCTGTTGGAGGCACGGAGGAACTGTAATGCAACCGCAACGAGACGAGCGCTCCATTGGGCAGCTGTTTGCCGAGCTTGCCAACGAAACAAGCACGTTGGTGCGCCAAGAGGTGCAGCTGGCTAAGACCGAGGTCACGCAGAAGGTAACCAGCGCAGGCAAAGATGCTGGCATGATCGGCGCGGGCGGGGCGCTCGCCTACGCGGGCCTGCTAGCAGTGCTTGCTGCCGTCATTATCGGTTTGGGACAGCTTATTCCGATGTGGCTATCCGCGCTCCTCGTCGGACTCGTCGTCATTGGTGTTGGCTATGCGCTGATCCAGAGCGGCCTCAACGCCCTCAAGCGGATCGATCCAACACCAAGTGAAACGATCCAGACGATCAAAGAAGATGTTGATATGGTGAAGGAGCAAACGCGATGAATCGGGACGAGCAACGTAACATCAACGCTCAGGACCCGGATGCGGTCTTCGTGCGCGAAACCGAGGTCGTGGTTGTGCCAGGCGATGCTGGTACGACTACGGACGATACCACCACGGATGATACCGCCACAATCCGGGCCGACATCGAGCAAACTCGGTCAGAGATGAGCGAAACAATTGACGCGCTCACCGAGCGGCTGAGTCCGTCAAACCTCAAAGAACAGGCCCAGGAGCAGTTCCAGGAGGTCAAGGAGCAGGTCAAAGAGCAGGTCAGGGAGCAATACTACGAAACTAAAGAAATGGTCCGGGACGCGACCATTGGAAGGGTTGAACATATGGTACAAAGTGCAGGTGATACGGTCAGCGGTGCAGGATCGTCCGTAGTGGAGACCATCCGCCAAAACCCGATTCCGGCCGCACTGGTAGGCCTTGGCTTGGGCTGGTTGTTCATGAACCGGCGCAGCGGTTCGTCAGCGCAAACCACCCGCTACAGTGGACGCGGCGGCGTGCGCGGTGAGCGCCCGTACTACGAGGATCGGCCATACTATCAAGAGCGCCCGTACTACGAAGGCCAGCGCTCGTACGGCTACGACACTGGCACGTATGGAGGCCAGCGTGATTCCGGCGGCATGATGCAGCGGGGTCAGCAGGCAGCCAGCAACGTGGCCTCGTCGGTCTCAGACCGCACCAGCAATGTAGCGGGCTCTGTCTCGAATACTGCCAGCAATGTCGCCAGCAGCGTCTCCGATACCGCCAGCAACGTGGCCAGCACCGTTTCCGATACCGCCAGCAACGTTGTTGATCGGGCCCAATACCAGGCTCAGCGGGTTGAAGATCGCTTCGAGAACACGCTGCAGGAAAATCCGTTGGCGCTGGCCGCAATGGCCATCGCGCTGGGCACCGCAGTTGGCCTTGCCGTGCCGCAAACCCAGCGTGAAAACCAGCTGATGGGCGAGGCCCGCGATACGTTGGTAGAGCGCGCCCAAGAGGTCGCCAGCGATACGTTTGACAAGGTCCAGCGTGTTGCGGGCGAAGTAGCCACCGACGCCACGCAAACCGCTCAAGAACAAGCACGGGAGCAGGGGCTCACAGCCTAACCGCTACCGTTCATCGGGCATTTGTGAAACAGGGCTGCCGTCTCGTATGAGTTGGCAGCCCTGTTTGCGTTAAGTGCGTTTGCTCCGCCTCGAGCTTAGCTGGAGGCTACTGCACGGCCCAACAAGCGCTCAACAATCACCACATCGCGCCAAACACCGTCGAGCTGGGCATGATGTTCGTACACGCCGACTTCGCGAAAGCCAACAGCGGCCAGCAGGCGGCGGCTTGTGCTGTTTTCAACGAAGACCCGGGACACAAGTTTCCAAAATCCGGCCTGCTCTGCCGCCGCAAGGAGCGCCGCCATTGCCAGCCGTCCCGCCTTCCGACCACGGGCATCCGGATCGACATACACCGAGAATTCGGCAATGCCGGCATAGCATTCCCGCGGACGGTAGGACGAGGTCGCGGCAAAGGCGATAACCGCGCCGGTCTCTTCCACGACCACAATTGGATGGCGTCCGTCAAACCACTGCGCAACCTCGGCAGGGGAGCGCAGCCGGGTTTCAAAGGTGGCGTTGCGCTCGGCAATACCCGCGTTGTAGATGCGACAAATTGCCACCGCGTCGTCCAGCGTTGCTGCTCGCACATGCATATCGTGCTCCACCAGCTACTCACCCAGCATTATGCTCAGTATAGGAAGACTTCTGCTGGGACCAGCAAGGCCCGAACATACAGGCCGTCCGGGCGATTGCTGTTCCCGTGGGTGACCTGGCTCAAGGGGCAAGGCGCACATCGATCGCCGCGGCCCAGGCCAGCTGCTCCACAATCCCATCCGGGATCAACGGCGTGCTCTGCCACTCAGTCAGTTTTCTCCAGGCTCCTACGGCCTCTTCCAGCGTCGTCGGCGCGAAGTGCAACCAATCGCCGGGCAGCAGCTGTGCTGCGAGCGGTATATCAGCGGCGATCACCACCGCGATGATCGGATAGCCGCCGGTCGGCTGGGCATCAGCCATCAACAGGATGGGCGCGCCATTGGGCGGTACCTGCAGTGTTCCCGGCACCACCCCATGCGATGGAATATTGCCAGATTCCACGTTTGGCAGCGCTGTTCCTGCCAGCCGATACCCCATGCGGTTGCTCTGGGATCCGATCTGCCATGAACCGGCACACAAGACCGCCAGCGCATCATCGGCAAACAGGTCGAGATGTGGGCCGGGCAGGACACGTAACCGTGGCTGGGCTGTGTACGGGGGACGCGCCCAGGTTGGCCATGCACGTCCGGTCAAGGGCAAGGTGTCGTAGATGGCTGTGCCGCCGGCAAGGATGTCACCGGATCGCAACGGCCGACCATCCATCCCACCGAATGCACCGGCAAGGTTGGTATCACGAGCACCTAACACACGGGGCACGTCGATGCCACCGCCAACCGCCAGATAGGCGCGGGCACCCCAATTTTCCTGGCGGAGCCCAAAGCGTAGTTCCTGGCCCGCTCGCGCGTACAGGGTGGTCCAGGCTGGTAGTGGCTCATCGTCGAGCGTTGCACCAAAATCGGCGCCGGTGACGGCCAGCAACAGCGGCGCGAGCAGCTCACAACCGGCGTTCCCAGCGGTAATTTCAATGGCTGCAGCATCCAGGGGATTATCGACCAGGCGATTGGCGGCCTGCAGGGCAAAGCGATCCATCGCTCCGCCAAGGGCAACGCCATACCGTTGGGCATGGAGCCGGCCCAGCCCTTGAACGGTAGCCAGCGGACCGGCGTCCAAGACCCGGAGCGCGGCTGTCACGGCACCACTCCTTCAGGCAGCGGCTCGAACCGCACCCGGTCCCCTGGCGCAAGGAGTGCCGGTCGCGGAGCATGTGGCTCAAAGAGGCGCAGCGGGGTGCGGCCAACCACCTGCCAGCCGCCGGGCAAACGTGTTGGGTAAATGCCGGTTAGTCCCGCAGCTAGAGCGACCGAGCCTGCGGGCACGGCGGCGCGGGGGGTAGGGAGGCGTGGAACCGTGAGCACAGGCTGGAGCGGGCCGATATATGGAAAGCCCGGTGCGAAGCCAATCACCAGCACCCGGTAAACCTCGGCACAATGTGCGGCCACAACCTCCCGCGGCGACAAGCCGGTCTGCGCCGCCACGGCCTGGAGATCGGGGCCGGCCGCCCC
>JADDQF010000124.1:0-2981 GCA_016781505.1 bacterium | reverse complement strand
CAGTGGAACAACCTCAATCCCAGCTCGGCGCAGTCCTGCCCTGAGGTACGCGGCTCGCTCAGCTGCTCTCCGAGTATCGCCATGCAGACATATCGTGTCGGCCACAAGCGGAACAGTGCTACCGTCGACCGCGACCACAACCCCCTCGGCGACAATCATGATGGCCTGAGCCAGCGCTCGCGCCTCCTGCTCGATCACCGCCCCCGGTAAATCACGTGCACGCAGGGAGCCATCCCACTCATAAGCACGGTCGGCGAATGCTTCACGGGCGACCCGTAAGCCAGCCTCGGAAGCCGCGTCAACCATTGCAGAGCCAGCCAGTCCGACAAAGATCAGCTCGCGGCTGAAGGCTGCCACCGCTCGAGCGATGGCGTCTGCCACTGCCGGCGTCGTCGCGGCATGAGTGTACAGGGCGCCATGCGGCTTGACATGAGTCAGTTCGACTCGCTCCGCCCGGGCTATGGCGTACAGCGCGCCAATCTGGGCAAGCACACACGCAAAGATTTCATCGGTAGCCAGCGGCAACACCCGCCGTCCAAAGCCCGCCAGATCGGGATACCCTGGATGAGCGCCCGCGGCAACGCCCCGCTCCCGCGCGAGCCTCACAGTTTGCCGCATCACATTGGGATCGCCGGCATGGCCACCGCACGCAATATTGGCCGAGGTAACGTGCGGCAGCAACGCCGCGTCATCACCCAACTGCCAGCGGCCGTAGCTTTCCCCGCAATCGCAGTTGAGGTCGATTCGCATCGTCAAGCACCTCCCGTCATGTTGACCGCTTAACGAGGACGACTCATAGTTTCGCCGATGCAGCCAACGCATGATGCGCAGCAGTGTAGCACGGTGCTGCAACCACAAGATAAGCATGGGCCGATTTGCAGCATATGCCGTGGGGGCTGGTGCGGGTCAGCCGTCGGTGTCCGAACAGCTGCCATCATTTGACACCGCCACGTAGTATGTAAGGCGTGCTCGGTTTTCCGCCAAGCAAGGGAGTTCCATACATGGACCTTGGATTGAAAGGCAAAGTCGCGGCAGTGACGGGCGGCAGCGTGGGCATTGGGCTGGCTATTGCTCACGGACTTGCCGCCGAGGGCGTGCACCTAGCTTTGTGCGCGCGAAACGCGGAGCGGGTGGCGCAGGTGGCCCAAGCGATCAGCGCTGAATATGGGGTACGGGCGATTGCCGTACCCACGGATGTAATCTCCTGCGACGATATACGTCAATATGTGGACGCTATCGCTGGCGAGTTTGGCGGGGTCGATATTCTGATCAACAATGCCGGCACCGGCAGCGAAGAGACGATTTTGGATGCACCCGACGAGCGCTGGCAGTATTACTGGGATTTGCATGTGATGGCAGCCGTGCGGCTTTCTCGCGCGCTGGCACCCTTGATGCGGGAGCGCGGTGGTGGCGCAATTCTCAATAATGCGTCGATCTGTGCCACGCAGCCGTTAGGCTACGAGCCGATCTACAACGTGACCAAGGCCGCGCTGGTGATGTTTTCCAAATGTTTGGCCAACGAACTCATCCCCTTCAATATTCGGGTGAACACCATCAACCCAGGCCTGGTGATGACCCCTGATTGGCAAAAAACCGCCAAGCTGCTGACCGCAGGAAAAGACACAACCTGGGAAGCGTACCTCGACCAGATTGCCAAAGATAACGCCCCCATCGGGCGCTTTGCATCGCCGGAAGAGATCGCCAATCTCGCCGTCTTTTTGTGCTCACCACGGGCCAGCTATTGTGTCGGCTCGACCTATTATATCGACGGCGGCTGGCTCAAAGTAATCACGTAGCGCCTGTGACACATCGGCTGTCGTCAGCGCGTCGAGGTGCACGCCCATTTCACGGGGATCGCCCGGTACTTGGAACGCTGGGCCGGTGAAATACACGGCGAGCTCGTCGCGGCCGATGACCGTCGATGGCGGCAAGACGGCATAGTGCCGGACGCACTTGAAATGGCACTCAACCTCATGCATTCCACACGTAATCTTCATACCTTCTGAACAACTCTCCGGTATCTTTCTGGTATCACAAATCGTGTAGTACGAGATCCGCCGTAGCATCGTGGGGTTGTCGCTATGCATGCGTGTGTTTGGGCAGGAACTACTTTAAGGTGGCATATGCCGCAACAGCACAATGAGCCATTACGCTCCCTTTCCGGAAGAGCATGGTCGCGGCACGCTTTGTGGTCTACACCATTTCGGAGCGAAACGAGCAGCAGGATTGGGGAGAGGAACAATGGGGCATGCTCAACAGCCGGAACCGAAAGCTCGCTGGAACGACAGCTTGTCGCATACGCTCGACCCCAAGCCGCTGCTGCGTGGCTGGCTGCACGCGCTAGCCGCCGTCGGCGCGGTTGCAGCCACTCTCGGCCTCATTATCGAGACGTATCACCAGCCCCGCGGGCTGGTCGCAATTCTGATCTTTGGGCTGAGCATGATTGCACTGTACACGGTGAGTGCCCTGTACCACCTCGGACGCTGGCATGGCCTGCCGGCGATCATGCTCCATGCGCTTGATCGCGCCAATATCTTTTTGCTGATCGCGGGCACCTACACCCCCTTTTGCCTGCTTTTGCTCGACGGCATCCTCCCAGTAACAGTGCTGACGCTGATCTGGATCCTGGCCATCATCGGCATCGGCAGCGCGATCATTACGATGCGGTCGGCGCGCTGGCTATCAACTATGCTTTACCTCGGTATGGGCTGGTTGTCGGTGATCATGCTGCCCGTTCTGCTGCGCGCGCTACCCCTGGCTGCCATTGCGGTGCTGATTGGCGGCGGCATTTTTTACAGTGTTGGCGCTGTGATCTACGCGCTTCAACGCCCGAATCCATGGCCCGCCGTGTTTGGCTTCCACGAGATCTTTCACCTGCTTGTGGTCGCCGGCAGCGGCGCTTTTCTCCTGGTCGTTTGGGGTTGGGTTGTGCCGCTGGTGTCGGCTCCTCCGGCAATATTCCCTGGCTGACTCGCTAACTG
>JADDQF010000094.1 GCA_016781505.1 bacterium | reverse complement strand
AAATTGCGCGGTGGGGACCAGCGCAGCAGCACGGCTGATCTGCACGGGCGATATATCAACGCCAACGACGTTGAAGCCGGCATCAGCCAGCAGCTTTGTGCCAGGAATCCCATTTCCGCAGCCTAGATCAAGTACGGGCGCGCCTGGGGGCAGCAGCGTCTTCAGCTCCTCAATCCATTCCACATAGGCTACGTGCTCTGCCCGCGCGTAGTCGATGGCATCGCCGCGATACACGTGTGAGATCTTATCGTAGCCCCGTTTCACGAGCTCTTTCGGGTCCATATACGGTTGCAGTCCTTGTGTTCGAGCACGTGGTCGTTCGGCGCGAACGACCATGCCGTGCCCTTCAACCTCAACCTATGCGGCCCATTGTACAAGCAATCATGGAAAACGACGGTATGGAGCTGGTGGCAGCAAACCACCAGCTTAGCGGCAAAGGGCAAATGGGAGCATTTTTGCGCGTCCAACCCGATCATACGTGCCATCTGCTGAGCATAAGATACGCATGTTGTGCATGGGATAAAACAAATGGCATTGCATTTGTGTAAGATTTTGATAGTCATTATCGTTTAACTTTATATGATTGTGATAATAAATATCATATGACGGTTAATTGACAATTCCTTACATCTTTTGTACACTACGCACCGTTACTACGTCGCACGCTGCGAAACAATGAAAGATGTAGGTACAGACGTGATACAGTCCCGGCCCGTTGATTCCCCTACGCGTTTCGGTTATCGCGTTGCTGGGAATGTTCAAAAGCCTTTTGGCCTGCTCCTGTTTGCGACGGAGCCCCAATTTATAAAACGAGCTGTCGCGGCCGGGGTCGACGGCGTCATCGTGGATTGTGAATACCTTGGGAAAGAGGCGCGCCAAGCTGGTGCGGACACCGAGATAAATCATCATACCTTTGCCGATGTGCGCCGGGTGCGCGCGTGTACGTCGGCGCGTGTGCTGTGTCGCATCAATCGGTATGGGGACATCACCGCCGGCGAAGTCGAGCAAGCGATCGCAGCCGGCGCCGACGAAATTTTGCTGCCTATGGTGCAAACAGCCGCCGAAGTTGAGTGCGTGCTTGGCCAGGTCGGAGGTCGTTGCGGGGTCGGCATCCTGGTTGAAACACTTCCGGCGCTCAGCATTCTGGAAGAGCTAGGCCGGCTCCCACTTTCGCGGGTGTATCTTGGCCTGAATGATCTGGGGATTGCTCGCAAAACCCCCAACATCTTCACCGCCGTCGCGGATGGAACGTTGGAGTACGTACGCCGGCACTTTCGCGTACCCTTTGGTTTTGGTGGGGTAACGCTGCCGGAGCGCGGCTATCCGATCCCCTGCCAGCTGCTGATGGGTGAGCTATCCCGCCTCAACTGTTCGTTTACGTTTCTGCGCCGCTCGTTCTGGAACGACACCCATGGACGGGATTTGAATGTCGAGGTGCCGCGTATTCGCGCTGCGCTTCACGCAGCCGATCAGCGTCCGGCAGCACTGGTAGCTCGTGATCGTGTAGCACTGTATGAAGCGATTGCGGCCTGGCAACCCGTATCGGCCAGTCGCGGTCCAGGCAAGAGCGCCGACATGCTTAGCCGGAGCTAGCACCGTAGCGGATTACGTGTGAAGATTTTGTTGATGTACCCGCCCTCGGCGGACCACCTCGCCGCATTACAAGCGGTCGCGCCTGGCGCCGAGCTGTGCGTGGCGCAGGACGAAGCACACGCAGCACGGTTGATCGGTGATGCGGAAGTCGTGCTTGGCAACCGGTACTTTTTGCAATCGTTGCCGTATGCGCAGCGCCTGCGCTGGATGCAGTCCAATTCGATGGGTGTTGACCGCATTTTGACGGCAGGAGTCGGGTTAGACAACATTGTGCTCACCAACGCGCGGGGCGTGTATGACGACGAGCTTGCCGAACATACCCTGGCATTGATATTCGCGCTGGTACGTCAGCTGCATTATGCTCGTGATGATCAACAGGCCCAGCGCTGGCAGCGGCGCTCCCTCCGCACCATCGGCGGCATGCAGGCGCTTATCCTCGGCTGGGGTGGGATTGGGCAAGCGCTTGCCCAGCGCCTCCTTGCCCTGGGAGTGCGCGTCCACGCTGCTCGACAACGTCACCCAGGACCGCCGGCGACAGATGCGCAGGATGTGACCATGCATGGTCCCCACACCTGGCGTGCTGCACTGCCAACAACCGATATTTTGCTGCTTGCCCTGCCATTAACACCAGCAACACACCATGTTGTTGGAGCCGCCGAGCTTGCCGCCCTGCCACCGGATGCCCTGGTGGTAAATGTGGGGCGTGGCGGGACGTTGGACGAGCAAGCCCTGTTGAATGCGCTCCAGCGTGATCGGCTGAGCGGTGCCGGGCTGGATGTGCTGGAGCACGAGCCGCTTCCTCCTGACCACCCGCTGTGGCGGGAGCCGAAGGTGCTGATCACGCCGCATGTTGGGCGCAGCATCGAGCGGCCGCCCTTTCGCTGGGAGCCGTTGTTTGTGGAAAATGTGCGGCGCTATGTCCGGGGTGAGCCACTGCTGAATGTGGTCGATCAGCGGCGAGGATATTAAGCCATGCATGAGTTTGTCAGCGTCGTCATCCCAGTGTACACCAACGCACCGACCTTATGCGAGCTACATCGGCGGTTAACAGCTGTGCTCGAACAAACGACGGATCGGTATGAAATCCTGTTTGTCGACGATGCATGTCCAGCGAACTCGATCACGGTTTTGCGCGAGCTTAACACCCGTGATGCACATGTAGGCGTGCTCCGGCTGGCCCATAACGTCGGCCAAAATCGAGCCGTGCTCACCGGCTTAGCTCATGCACGCGGCGACGTGGCGGTGGTCATGGATGCCGATCTGCAAGATCCGCCGGAGGCTATCCCCGCATTACTGGCAGCCTTGACAGGCGATGTTGCAGCGGTTTTCGCCGGACGCCGCGGAGTGTATGAAGGACGGCAGCAGCTGGTGACCTCGTGGCTGTTCAAGCATCTGCTGTATCTGCTTTCCGGCCGCCGCATTCCACCCGACGCCGGACTATTTGTGGCCATACGCCGGCAAATGATCACGCGCTTGCTCGCGTTCGATATCCCACAGCCCTATGTGGTTGGGCTCATAGGCCGGACCCGGCTGTCGCTGCGCTCGATCCCGGTGCTGCGTCACGCCAACCATGAGCGCACGTCCGGCTACACCACTTGGAAGCGGCTCGCGCTCGCGTGGCGGGCGCTACGGCAGATGCTGCCAGCGTGGACATTTGCCGGCAAGTCAGGCACAGTGCACCGACCAGTCATATGCGAGCAGCTGGACGTGCGCTTTGGATCGCGCATAGCTGAGGAGGATGCAGCGATATGGGTAGCATAGCGACCGAGCCACCGCGTCAGCTCCGCGTTGGGCTTGGTTGGCACTGGCAGGCATGGCTATGGCTTGGCGGCCTTCTGCTCTTTGGGTGGGGCTGGGGCATCAGCATCGCCTACGACTTTGGCATCGCGGATGAGACATGGTTTCTGCAGGTGCTGACACGGGTGGTAGGTGGCGATGTGTTGTACCGCGATGTCTTTTTTGGCGCAACGCCCTTGTCGGTATATCTTGCCGCGCCACTTGTCGCCCTTTTCGGCTCGGAAATCGTGGTGCTCAAGGCGTTTGTCGCCCTGTGCTTCGTGCTGACCGTGCTGGCGGGCCTTGCTACGCTGGGTCGGTTAAACGGAAGTCGACGGTCTGTTCCGTTCCTGCTCCTTGGTCTGCTGGCATATGTGTGGCCTCGTCAAGCTGCGGGCTACACGCCGCTCGCCTACGCCTGCTTGCTTGGCTGCCTGCTTGTCACGGTGAAGTGGCAGACCCGCCTGGCTGATCGCCACCAGTCTGCCGCTCCTTCCAGGAGCTTGGTTTCGGCTGGTGTGCTGGCTGGGCTATGCTTTGCCGCAAAGCAGAACCTGGGGTTGTGCGCCTTGGGTGCTCTGCTGGCCAGCATCGCCTTGGTTGCACTCCAGGAGCGCGTAAGCTTGAGCAAGACCTGCCGGGCGCTGCTGACCGCATTCGCGGCGTTTACCCTTACCGTGGGCGTAACGCTCCTGCCGGTGCTGTTGAGCGCTGGGATCGAGCAGTTTATTGATTACGGCTTCACGAACAAACGCACCTATCTGCGCATCGGCGGCTTTTCGTACCTTGAAGGGCTGCGCGCGCTGGACAAGCGCATCGGCACAATTCACTCGCCGGAAGACCTTCGCTGGGTGTTCCTCCAGACCAGCTTTCTGCTTCCGCCACTAACATGTGTGGTCATGTTGGTTGCCAGTATCGTTGCGACCAAGCAGCAGCGCCTGTTCCTTGCGATCACCGGCATTTTTGCCGCGGCCGCTTTGGCCGGTGTTTACCCTCGTGCGGACATCGAGCACGTGTTGTACGCGATTCCCTCTGTACTGGTGTGCGCCGTGTATGCCGCCGGCATTGTCGGCGCCCGCCTGCCACGGGCCATGCAGCGCATGTTGTCAGCTGGTTTTGTGCTGTGGATGATCCTTGGTATCGGTTTGATCGGATCCGGCGTGCTCGGCCGCATCTTATCGCCCGACTTCGAGCGCTCGACGCTGCCGCACTTCGGTGGTGTCTGGCTAACGAAGGAGGAGCACGCCAAGCTGCAGCGCTATGCTACAACGCTCCGAGCTGCAACGGAAGGCGAGCAGCCGTTCCTGCTCAGCTCTCAGGCAGCCTTCTATTATCTCGCGGCCGGTCTTGACAATCCCACGCCCTTTGATTACCCGCTGGAAACAGCATTTGGCCTCCACGGTCAAGCCGATGTGATGGCTGCGATCCGGGAAGGGCGGATCCGGTGGGTCTGTTTGAAGCACGCACCCCGCTACCAGATGGCGGCCCACCGGCTGGCTCAGTTCGTTATCGACCACATGGAGCAGGCTGCCGATCTCAAGTCCTGCACGCTCTACCGAACCACCCTATCACCCGCACCGTAGCCCGATTGCGCCTACCCCGTGGTCTTTCCGGCCAGTTCTTGGGTCGGATCGCGCAGCTCAGCGTTGGGGCGACCGAGCTGATAGCGGAGCGTATAGACATAGCCTAGCGCCACGTTCACGAGGTTTAGCAGCAGGATCAGCATCGAAATCGCCAGGGCCTGGGCAATAGCTTGCTCCTGCTCCACGGCCAGCGTTGTTTGCAGCACAACGACCAGCAGCGCATCCCGGGTGCCAACCCCACCCGGCGTTACGGGACCAACCAGTGCCAGCAGCGCCACAAAAATCAGCAATGGCCCGAGCTGGATCGGAATGCCGAGGGCGAGAAACAGGAGATAGATGCGCCCGTAGGTCCAACTCAGGGCTGCGACCGAAGCGAGCAGGATGAGCATGAGATGGCGGGGTGTGAGATAAACGCTTGTGTCCACCAACGCGTCGATTCGGGTGCGCAGAACGCGTGGCAACCGCGCGGGGAGACGGCGTTGAATCGCAGCGCGTAGCCATTGGTTGCCGAGCGCTAGGAGCAGCGCTAGCCCAACGAGCAATAGGCTAAGGCTGCCGGCAACAAGGGACAACCCCTGCTGGGGCAGGATGCCGCGATACAAGGCCAGGCTGAAGGCGGCAACAGCCAGGGTAATCACGAGGTCGCACCCACGATCAAGGGCGACGCTCGCCAGGCCAACGCCCAGGGGATAGCCTCGTTCACGCAGATACCAGGCCCGCAGGGCATCGCCGGCTTGTCCCGGCGTTACGGTACCGATGTATTGCCCAATACACACCAGTGCAACAGCTAAGCGATACGGCAGGCGAATATCCCACATGCGCAAAACAAGCTGCCAGCGCAGCGCCTTCAGCGCAAAGAACGGCACGGCAAGGAGCACGGCCGCCAGGACAAATCCTAAGTTTGCTCCCCGCACCGTGTTCAGCAGGAGGCGTCGATCAGCGGCCGCGATGAAATACAGCAGCAGCGCGGGTCCAAGGATCGTCAAGCCGGCGCGGAGCAACGGGCGGAACCGAGGCGAATGAACACGGATCATAGAGGAAGGATACCACGCTGAGGACCCAGGCTAGGGCGTCAAACCTTTGCCAGTCCGCCGATCTCGGCGACGGCAAGGACGCGCCACCTGCTTGCACTGGCGGATGGTTGTTCATTCACTTGCTTCGCCTAGAAGATCACGGAAAAGAAACAGCGGTTGGAGAATCTGCACCGTGTAGACTTCGACCCCCGTTCGTGGCCTACCGGAAGAGCTCAAGCAGGCTATTCAATGACTAAGTAGCCGCGTAATAGGCGGCGACTGCCGCTTGCACGCCCAATTCGGGACTGCTCAGGATCGGGATGGCGATATCAGGGGACCGCTCGGCTGCACCTGCCATCGACGCCTGGGCCAGCACGATCACATCACCCGTATGCGCCACTTGCCGCAGCACTTTTGCAATCTCCTCCAGGTATCCATCGTGATCGCCGGCTTCAAAGCGGGACCACGCCTCCTCGCAGAGCACCTCGGTGATCACGACCAATTGGCCCGCTTGCAGGGCAACCTCAAGCAGTAGTTCACGCGTTGGAGCGAGTGTGCTCGACAGAGTCGCCGCCAAGATTATCCGCGGTCCAACAGCAACCGCAGCTTCGGCCATGGCGCGGTCGACGCGTAGCACCGCCGCGCCTGCCGCCTGATGTGCCTGTTCCGCGCAGCCGCCAATTGTGGAACAGGTACATACGACCACCGCGGCATCGTTCTGCAGGGCTGTCCGTACCGTATCGGCAACCCGTTGCGCGAGCTGTGGCGTAATGTGTCCGGCAGCACGCGCTTCATCAAGCAAGCTGGGGTCAACAATATGTCGAATGGGAATAACCGGGTCAGTTTGAGCAAGCAAACGCGTAAAGGTGGCGATATGCACCGGGGAGGTGTGCAGGAACGTCAATGTTTTTGCCATACTATGACCTTCTGAATGAGTTGCTCCACAACGCACCTTGCATGTGCCCGCCAAACCAGGAGATAGGCGATCCTAATCATGCGGCGGCCTGCCGTTTATGTTAACATACCCCCAGCACGTCTCGACGACGAGATTGTAGGGAGGTTTTGAGCATGGCTATGTCCGATTCGAGCACATCGGTGGACCTCGACGTTAAGCACAACATTTTGGAAGCAGTCGGCAACACGCCGCTGGTTCGGTTAAATAAAGTTATTGGCGACATCAAGGCGACGGTGCTTGCCAAGTGTGAGTTTATGAATCCGGGCGGCTCGGTCAAGGATCGCATCGGCATTGCGATGCTGGAAGACGCCGAGCGAAAGGGCTTGATCAAGCCCGGCGGCACTATTGTCGAGGCGACGAGCGGCAACACCGGCGTTGGCCTAGCGATTGCCGCCGCGATTAAGGGCTACAAGACCGTGTTTGTGATGCCCGACAAGATGAGCGACGAGAAGATTCGGCAGCTGCGTGCCTTTGGCGCTCGCGTCATTATCACGCCCACCGCGGTCGAGCCGGACGATCCGCGCTCCTACTACTCTGTCTCGAAACGCATCGCAGAAGAAACTCCCAACGCGATTCTGGCGGGTCAATACTGGAATCAGGCCAACCCGGAGGCGCACTATCGCTCCACGGGGCCGGAGCTGTGGCACCAGAGCGCCGGCAGCATCGACGTCTTCATTAGCGGGCTGGGCACTGGCGGCACCATCAGCGGCACGTCACGTTACCTGAAAGAGCAAAATCCTGGGGTACTCACGGTCGGCGTCGATCCCATCGGCTCGCTGTACACCGAGTATTTCCGCACGCGGCAGCTCGGTCAAGCGCATAGCTACAAGGTTGAAGGCGTGGGCGAGGATTTTCTTCCGACCACCATTGACTTCGGCCTGATCGACGATGTGGTGCAGGTGGGCGATAAAGAGGCGTTTCTGATGACGCGGCGGCTGGTGCGCGAAGAAGGTATCTTCACCGGCGGTTCCGGCGGTCTCGCGGTGGCGGGCGCGCTGCGCTGGATTCGTGCGAACAACCTTGGGCCGGACAAGACCGTCGTGGTGCTGCTGCCCGACTCCGGCTCGCGCTATCTATCCAAAATCTTCTCCGATGACTGGATGCGCGAGAACGGCTTCCTGGAAAGTGGCTCGGTCAGCGAGCTGCTGGCTACCCGTAACCGCGCGCTGGTCACGGCGAACTGCAACGACACTGTTGGTGCAGTGATCGGCCGCATGAAGGGTGACAGCATTTCCCAAATGCCGGTGGTCGATGAGGAGGGCAAGCTGACCGGCTTGATCAGCGAGGTTGACCTGCTCAACTACATGATCAGCGGCGATGGGGCCATGGATCATCCGATCTGCGACATTATTGGCCGGAACGTTGCGACTGTACGGCCGGATACGCCGCTTGATACGCTGAGCGAAATCGCCGGCAAGGGAGCGGTCGCGGTGGTGGTCGACGACAACGAACAGCCGACCGGCATCATCACCAAGATCGACATGATCGATTACCTGGCGAGCAAGGTACGGTAGCTCCCCACGCGCCACAACATGGGAAACGAGCCGAGGCGAAGCGTTTGCGCACCTTGCGTCTAACGCTTCGCCCTTTGCTATCCTTAGACAATAGCTTAGCGCATGCGTGCTTGCTTACTTTGCCGCTACAATAGCGTCCACAGCTTAAGCAGCAGACAGGCTGCGACGACGCACAGGCAGTGAGCGGGTAGCCTTTGCTCGGAGTGCTGCCTTTACCTTGACCCTTGCTTGACCACCTGTCGGCTGGTTAATAAAAATGGACCGCCACATGACACAAACCAACGAACATTATGGCAACGGGATTGCCATCACTGCATCGGTTACGCCTGAGTACGCCCAAATTTTGACGCCTGAAGCGCTGCAATTTGTCGCCACACTGGCCCGTGAGTTTGGGCCACGCCGCCAAGAGCTGCTCCAGCGCCGCGGGGAACGCCAACAACGCCTTGACACCGGTGAAAAGCCTGACTTTCTGCCCGAGACTCAGCAGGTGCGGGACGGCGAATGGGCAATCGCAGCGTTACCCACGGATTTGCAAGATCGGCGCGTGGAAATTACAGGGCCGACCGACCGCAAGATGGTGATCAATGCGCTCAACTCGGGGGCGCGCTGCTTCATGGCCGACTTCGAAGATGCGCTCTCACCGAGCTGGGACAATCTGGTCCAGGGCCAGATCAACCTGCGCGACGCCATACGTCGGACCATCGACTTCACCAGTCCCGAGGGCAAAGCCTACACGCTCAACGACCGCATTGCAACCCTGCTGGTGCGGCCGCGCGGCTGGCATTTGGTCGAAAAACACGTCCTGGTGGATGGGCAGCCGCTGTCCGGCAGCTTGTTCGACTTCGGCCTGTTTCTGTTCCACAATGCCCAGGCGCTGGGTAAACGCGGCAGCGGGCCATACTTCTATTTGCCCAAGCTGGAAAGTCATCTTGAAGCACGGCTCTGGAATGACGTGTTTGTGCGGGCCCAGGAGCTGCTCGGCATCCCGCGCGGAACGATTCGGGCTACAGTGCTGATCGAAACAATCCTGGCCGCCTTTGAGATGGACGAAATTTTGTACGAGCTCCGCGAGCACTCGGCCGGGCTCAACTGCGGGCGCTGGGACTATATTTTCAGCTGCATCAAGAAGTTCCGCAATGATCCGAACGTCGTGTATCCCGACCGCGCGCTTGTGACGATGACCACGCATTTCATGCGCTCCTACTCGCTGCTGGCGATCAAAACCTGTCACCGCCGCAACGCGCCCGCGATTGGCGGCATGTCCGCCTTTATCCCGGTCAAAAGTGATCCGGCGGCGAATGAGCAGGCCTTTGAACAGGTTCGCGCCGATAAACAGCGCGAGGCGACGGATGGCCATGATGGAACGTGGGTTGCGCACCCCGGCATGGTGCAGCTGGCCACCGAAGTCTTCGATGCCCACATGCCGACGCCTAACCAGATCCAGCGGCAGCGTGACGATGTGCAGGTAACGGCCGACGATTTGTTGCGTGTTCCTGAAGGCCCAATTACTGAGGCTGGGCTGCGCACCAATATCAGTGTGGGTGTGCAGTACATCGCGGCCTGGTTCAATGGCTTAGGCGCCGTCCCGATCAACAACTTAATGGAAGATGCCGCCACCGCCGAAATCTGCCGCGCTCAGGTCTGGCAGTGGATCCGCAACGATCGCGGCGTGCTGGACGATGGACGGAGGGTCACGACGGATTTGGTGCAGCAGCTGCTGGCCGAGGAACTGGAGCGCATCCGGGCGAAAACGGGGGCGGAGCGCTACGCGGGCATGCAGTTTGAGCGAGCCGCGCAGCTGTTTACTGAGCTAACCACAAGTGCCGAGTTTGTCGAATTTCTCACACTGCCTGGCTACCAGCACTTGGACTAACGCCCACGACGGGGTGCACAGAGCAGACCCGCAGCGGCTCGAGCTGTTCTGTGCGCCCAACGTCCGAGCTCACCTGTCCCCACCACCACAAACCGCACTTGCTACGCGAGACAAGTCACTATCATCACGAATTTTTGCCACCCTTACCTGAAGGGCAGCCGGCGTCGGATGCAGCATCTTGTTGGGCAGCAGCGAGTCGGGCGGAATGAACAGGTAGTTCGGGCGCTGCTTGCGCCGATGACGAGCCGGCAGTCTCCTTTCGGCCGCCGTGCGATTTCTGGTTGCCCCGCTGTTGTGACGGCTAAATGCCCCACACGCTTGACCACACGTGCGGGACGAGGTCCCGCACGTGTGGTCATTCACTAACCCCGGTCGAGGATTGACTGGACGGTCGTGTGGGCTTCATTCATCGCCTGCTCTGGTGGAGTGGTCCCAGCTAGCGCCGCGCTAAACGCCGCCTCATAGGCTGTCACGATCTCGTTAATCGCGGGATGCGATTGTCCCGCGCGGCCGAACTCTTGGAACTGCTGTGCGGCGACCTTGACCGACGGGATCTCCTGAACGGACGGCTGCTGCTGCACGGAGCTTCGAGCCGGCACCTGGCCGGACGTCGCCCACGTCTCGGCGTGGTTGGACAGCCAGACGATCAGATCCTTGGCAGCCTGGAGGTTCTGTTCCTGTACGCCTTGAGGAACGATGAAGATGTGTGAGTCGAACCTGACGGCCTGCTTCCCATCCGGCGCGAGCGAGTTGAGGGGCATGGGCTGCATGACCTCCATCGCCTCCGGATTGTCCTTGAAGAAGTTGAGGTTCCACGTCCCGTTCCACATCAGGGCGAGCGAGTTGCTTGCAAAGAGCTCGACGGAGGGGGGAAGACCGGGGACCGCCACCGGAGCGACATGGTGCTTGAAGCTCAAGTCATGCCAATACTGAACGGCGGCGATAGTCTTCGGGTCGTTCAGCAGCGACTGCTTGCCATCGTCGCTAAACAGGCCGCCCCCGAACTGCCAGATCGTTGAGACAATATTGAAGCGCGGCCAGCTCGGGTATATTGCGTATATTTTGATCCTGTCGGGATCGAAACCCTCCTCGTTGGGATGCTTGCCGTTCTCGTCAACCACGATCCTCTGCGCCCATTCGATGAACTCCGTGCCGTTCTTGGGCAGATTATTCGGGTCGAGGCCGGCATCCTTGATCACTTTGGTGTTGACCCAATTAAGCCACCCAGCATTGTCGAAGGGCACGGCCTGCGTCACACCATCGACCGTGAGTTCTTCAATCAAAGCCGGGTTATAATCGTCCTTTGGCACGAGTCCCTGTGAAAAGAAGAGCGTGTCGGCATCTTGAAGGAGACCCTGCGCTGCAAACTGCTTAGTCGACCACTGGTGCTGAAGCCCCAGGTTTGGCGGGGTACCCGCGGCCGTCGCTGTGGGCAGCTTCTGGTAGTAGAGGTCCCAGGCATAGGTTTCGGAACTGATGGTAATTTCAGGCTTTTCGGACGCGTACTGCTCCAGCATCTGCACCATGGTCGCGCCGTCTGCCCCGCCCAAACCATGCCAGAAGGTGACCTGCTGGCTCCCCGTACCAAGCACGACTGGTGTTGGCGTTGGGGCCGTTGAGGCTACTGCCGCGGCACTAGCACTAGCAGAAGGTTGTGCGGCTGCGGCTGCGGTTGAGGCAGCGGGCGACGTCGCGCCGGTCGTCGGCGCAGCGGTGGTTTGGCCGCAGGCGGCGAGGGCAACGCTGCCGACTCCCGTAGCTGCGGCAGTGAGGAACGTGCGTCGGCTGATGCGCCGGCGATGGCGATCCGATTCCATGATTAAACTCCAGTGTATAACGTAGGCTGTGGAAAAGGGGAAGACAATTAGATAAATATACTACAGCTTGCTCTCAAATGCAACAAGTACGCTATGAGTCGCGGCACCTGTCGGCTGAAGGCTGATCGAGGGTCGTATGGGGTTCTATGATAACTATGTAGGCAGTGGGCGTAAGTCCAGCTTTGAGTTCAGGCAAGCGTGGCGCGGACTACGGGCGCTTTTTGCGACAATTTGGGCTGGCGGTCGCATCGCCGAAACGGCACGCAAAAGCGCCGGGCCCTGCGGCGAACAGGCCATTGACGCCAAAATCCTGCAACCGGTGCTTAAAAGCCGTCTAGGCGCGGCTTAAGCACGCCAATCGAAGCGAGCATCGCGGTTGAAGCATTGGTGAATATGCGTGAGTGATAGGTTTGCTTACGCTAAACTCAAGTTGCAGGATAGTGCCGATTATCCCAAACTGACACGCCGCCCGGTTTCAAACGAGTGGATCGCGGCGTCGGCCAATATCAGGGCACG
>JADDQF010000120.1 GCA_016781505.1 bacterium | reverse complement strand
GTCCCGTCGCTCTATCAGGTGCCGGTTAGGACTATGTGCATTGTATCACATAGTTCTTTTGGCTTGCAACAGAGTGATAACGATTTTCAATACCAGCATACTCTCGATACCATACGTTGCTGATCTCATGATACATGACTTCTACCGCGACAGTTTCATCTCCACATGGCCGACTTGAATGATATCGCCATAGTTGACCGGCATGGGCTGGTCAAGCTCACGGCCATTAAGCCACGAACCGTTGGTGCTGCCCAGGTCCTCAACAATCCAGCTTGAGCCATCCCACTCCAACAACGCGTGTTCACTGGACAAGAAAGTATCGTTAAGCGGAATATCATTGGTGATGGCGCGACCGATCGTGTTGGCTTGATCGAGCGGAAACTTTTTGCCGGGTGGCAGCCCGGTTTGTCCCGGATTGATAACGGTTAGATAGCCATATTGTGAGGCCGGCGTTGATTCGGCGCCGGCTGTGCGTAGCTCGCGAGTGATCGTGCGCAGCACCTGGTACAAGAACAAGTACAGCAGAAACACAACGGCAATCCGCAGCGCCAAGATCAAAAATTCAATGGAATTATCGACCAGATTCATAGATGCCTTTATCGTAGCTTGGCCACAAGCAAGGTTTGGGTAGCTAACCTGTTCAGATTTCGTGAAGTTTTATCGCTGTTGGAACAACATTTCCAGCCCGCCCAGCGACACAATATCGCCACTTCGCAACACCTGCTCAGTGGTGACGGGCGTACCATTAACATAGGTGCCATTTGTGGAGCCTTGATCGGCGATCAAAAAGCGCCGTGATTTGAAGCGCACCTGGGCGTGCTGGCGCGAGATGCGCGGATCTTCCAGCACAATATCATTGTTCAGCCCCCGTCCGATGGTGACCAAGTTGCTATCAAGCGGGAAAGAGTGCGTGCCTTGGACTGTTTGCATCAACAGCTCGGCACTTATTGCCGCCGGGCGCGGCGCGCCCGCGGGCTTGGCCGGGATAACCTGGGTACTCTCGATGTTGCCGCCGCTGTCGGCCGGCCCGTTGCCGGGATGTACGCCCGTCATCTCGGCGACAACCTGAATGCTGCGCCGACCAACTGCCGGATCGGGCGCTACATCAACCACGGGATGCTGCAGCAGGCTGAAGTTACGCTCGCGCGCCAGCTCACGCAGGTAGTTGGCCATTTCGCGCTCAAGATCGTCCTGCACCGCTTCCAGGGCCCGAAAATCTTCCGGGTTCAGGAACGCCCGATAAAAGCTCGGCACGATCACGCGATCAACCGTAATCGTCTGCTGACTTTCCATGGCCCGCTCCAGCCGTCGCGTGATTTCAGCTGGCGTAACCGGGGAGCGAAACAAGCGCTTGGCCGAGCCTTCGACCATGCTTTCCATAAAACCTTCAAAACGGGATAACGCGCTCAACCTCAACCCCCAGTTAATGCAAACTGTTTCAATGTTGAAGAGTTACTTCAGCTCCTCGGCCCTTATCCCCCGTTCCCTTTTTCTTTCACCGGGTTGCCTAAGTAGATTGGCTCCAAACTCACAAGATCATCAGCCAGTCCCGCTTGAAGCCGCGCCCAGGCGAGCTCAGCTAAGGCTGCCGGACGACGCACATTGGCGCTGCCCGCTGCAAAGGCAGCGGCGTCGCCGAGAGTTTTCATCAGCAACGTACGTGCCGCCTCATCCACATCGCCGCAGAACAGTCCTGCGTCGGTCAGTGTGGGCAGCTCATCCAAGGCCAAGTTCCGCACTTCCCCAGCGGAACCCCAGGCCGGTGTGCTCCGATACACCGCGGACCCATAGCGATCACGTCCCAGCCGCACCATAGGCACCACCGGCAGCGCGCCATGCCGATGGGGAAAGGCTAACACATCCAACGTCGGCACCCCCACCAGCGGCAGCTCACGCGCCAGCACCAGCGACTTGGCCAAACTCATTCCGACGCGCAGGCCGCTCCAGCTGCCAGGACCCGTAGCCACGGCCACCACGGTTAAGTCGGACGGCGCGGCGTCGATATTGCGGAGCAGCAGGTCCACGAGCGGGAGCACCTGTTCGGCGTGCCGTCGGCCCGAAAACCACGCGCACTCAGCCAACACCTCCCTGCCATCGTACAACGCAATGCCGGACGCATTGGTTGAGGTGTCGAGCGCAAGCAGCATATGCGTCCCAGGCGTCACTCCAGCCCCCGTTCGGACGGCCGGGAGCTGGTGGTATTTGGAAAAAGCGCAGCGGCAGCACGAAGCGCAGCCACGATCCCTTCGTAACGGGCGCCGTGCGGCGCAAGCCGGATCAATCGCTCGGTTGCGCCGGTATGCTGCATAAAAATCGCCAGGTGCTCGTGGGGCAGCCAAGCAGCCGCCCGCTCAGCCCACTCGATCACCGCCAAACCATGGCCCGCCAACACGTCGTCCAGACCGACCGTGGCAAGCTCCTCCGGTGTTTCAATCCGGTACAGGTCGACATGGTAGATCGGGATCCGTTGGTGAGCACGGTCTGCCTCGTACTCGTTGATCAGCACAAACGATGGGCTGTTGATATCAGCTGCATCCACGCCGAACGCCATGCCGATCCCTTTGGTAAGATGTGTTTTCCCCGCCCCAAACGGTGCAAACAACAGCACCAGATCGCCTGCGCTGAGCAGTGCGCCAAGCCGCTGCCCAAACGCAATCGTCTCAGCTTCGCTCCGGCTGTGAATTTCCCATAGGGCCGCTGAGGCGTCTCGCTCCGACATGCCGGCCATTGTAGCACACGCAATTAGGCTGCTTCAAACCGAGAACAGAACAATCCGTCCCAATGGCCGTGGTACACTTTGCAGCATGACAATCAACGATTTTGAGCTTGCACAGCACGTAGGCGAACGGTTACAACAACGGCAGATGACCGTTGCTACGGCCGAATCGTGCACCGGTGGGCTGATTGGACATTTGCTGACCGAGATAGCGGGCAGCTCGGCATACTACATGGGTGGAGTGGTCGCCTACAGCAACGCCGTCAAGCAAAGCTTGCTGGAGGTACCGCAGGCCACGCTGGCATCGGTTGGCGCTGTGAGCGAGGAAACAGCACGAGCGATGGCCCAGGGCGTACGGTCCCGGCTGCACACGGACGTTGGCATCGCCACCACCGGCATTGCCGGCCCCGGTGGCGGCACGCCCCACAAGCCGGTGGGACTGGTGTTTATCGCGGTAGCCACACCCAACGACGTTCAGTGCCAGCGCCATGTCTTCGAGGGCGACCGCCCGAGCGTTAAGCAACAAACGGCGGCGGCGGCGCTCCAATTGCTGCTAGACGTGTTACACTTAACCTAGCTTTCAGCTATTAGCTGTCAGCTATCGGTGGTCTGGGCAGGTGCTCGCCTGCTCGCTGACGGCTGGTAGCTGACGGCTTGTTTATAAGGTGTTTATGGCATATACCAAGATCGACCTGCCAAACGGCCTCCGGATTATTGCCGAGGAGATGCCGCATGTCCACTCCGTCTCGATGGGCGTTTTCACCAAAGTTGGCTCGCGCTACGAGCCAGCCCGTTTGAGCGGAGTGTCGCATTTTTTGGAGCACATGTTTTTCAAGGGCACGCCGACGCGCAACGCCAAGCAGATCAGCGAGGCGATCGAGGGCATCGGCGGCGCGCTCAACGCCTACACATCCTACGACTCCACCTGCTACTACGCCAAGGTTGCCGACATCCACTTTGACCGCGCGGTCGACACCATCAGCGATATGCTGCTCAACTCCCTGTTCGACGCGAAAGAGATCGAAAAGGAGCGGCGGGTGATCATCGAGGAGATCAACATGAGCCTCGACTCGCCCGGCGATTGGGTGCATCAGCTGTTGGACGAGACGATGTGGGGGGATCAGCCCTTAGGGCGTGATATTGCGGGTACGGCGGAAACTGTGGGCGGTATCTCGCGTGACGATCTCATCGGCTACAAAGACCTGCACTATACCTATCCCAATACCGTTGTTTCGATCGCCGGCAACGTAGCAACCGACAAGATGGTAGATGCCTGGACCAAGGCATTAAGTGCGTACCAGAGCGGCGAGCGGTTCGATCCGGAGCCGACCCGTGCGCCACAAGTGGACCAGCGCTTGCATCTGCTCAACAAGAGCACCGAGCAGGCGAACTTCTGCCTGGGCTTGCCGGCGATTTCGTACACGGACTCTGACAGACGGCCGCTGCAGGTGCTGAACTCGGTCCTGGGCAGCGGCATGGCTTCGCGGCTGTTTCAGGAGATTCGGGAAGAGCGCGGGCTGGCCTACTCGGTCTACTCCTATGCCTCCGAATTCAACGACGCTGGCAAGTGGGTGGTGTACGGCGGCGTTGAGATCGGCAAGGTGCACGACGCGATCCGAGCGTGCCTGACTGAGCTGCGCAAGCTACGCGACGAAGGCATTACCGATGAAGAGCTGCAGCGCGTCAAAGAGCAGGTCAAGGGCGGCGTGCTGATTGGCCTTGAAGACACCTGGTCGGTTGCATCCCGCAACGGCTCGCATATTCTGCGCTACAACGAAGTGATTCCGGTTGAGCAGGTCGTCGCCGAGATCGAATCGGTAACGCAGGAAGATGTGCTGCGCGTCGCGCAGCGCCTGATCAAGCCTGAAGCACTGTATCTAGCCGTTATTGGTCCATATGAGGATGAGCAGTCATTCGCCGAGCTGCTGACGGTCTAGGGGCAAGGGTTGAGGGCGGGGCACTGCCTCGCTCTCACGAGCGAGATCATGACGATTGCTTTCCACGAAGCGAGAACCGGTCCGCCCGCCACGATACCCCGCTCTTTTCGGTTGACGACCTACAGCGAGGACCACCCAGGCGACCCCGCATCGTACCACAGCGCGCGAGGCTAGGCGTCCAGGGCTAGCCTTTGCCATCGCGCAACATCCGCGCGTACGCATGGGGCATCCCGTCGCTTGCCTCAATCGCTCGCGCGGTTGCCTCAATATCATACGGCACGCGGATAAACTCAACGCCTAGCGCTCGTCCGTTCCCCCGGAGCACGACATAACCGGCGCGCGGACGCCGTCTTTGGGCTTGCCGACGCTTCCAGCGTTCACCACAAGCCGCCCACTCGGCAGCACGCGCTGGTACGGCAGAAGGGTATGGCCGCACACCAGCACGTCCGCCTCGACCATATCCAGCAGGCGCTCTAAACTGCTATCCGGCCGATCCTCAAATAAGTATTCGTTGATGCGGCGTGGGCTGCCATGCACCAGCATCACGCGCCACGCACCAACTTCTAGCAGGATATGCCGGTTGAGATTACGCAGGTAGGCCTTATGGTCATCCGTGGTGTGGGCGTTCGTCCAGGCGATGGAGAGCTTCCCGCGTCCAGCGCCGCCAGATTGGCGTGAATATCACCGAAAATAATTGCGCGATCCACAGTCGTTATGCTCCTACCTCGCGCCGTGGCGCGGCGTGCACTGCGTCTGATCCGACCTGCTCACGGGCAGCGGGTACATCGGGCAGGGGTGTGCGCAGGAGTTGATACAGCATCCCGCCGATAGCTGCTCCGATCAGGGGCGCGACAAGATAAATCCACTGGTCGCGCCACACACCGGCAACGAGCGCCGGTCCAAGTGAGCGAGCAGGGTTCATTGACGCACCACTTACCGGACCGGCCCATAGTGCCTCAAGCGCAACAGTGCCACCAATCGCAAGCGCGGCAAGTTGGCCGACAGCGCGAGTGTCAGTCGCTACCGCCATAATCACAAACATCAGCACCGCCGTGAGCAGGATTTCGAGCCAAAATGATTGGAGGGCGGTGCCGCTTGGCACGGTAGCCCCAAGATCGGCCACCTCGCCGAACAAGACGCGTAAGGTCAACGCTCCTGCGACTGCCCCCAGAAGCTGCCCACCTATATACAGCGGCACGTCACGCCAGGAGAAGTGCCGCGTCAGTGCAAACGCAACAGTCACAGCGGGGTTGAAATGGGCACCGGAGAGGTGGCCAGTCGCGGCAATCATCACCATAATAATTAGGCCAAAGGTAAATGCAATACCAACGTGCATCAATGCATCGCTGGTCGCGTTCACTACAATTGCGCCACACCCTGCGGTGATAAGGGCATACGTTCCGACAAGCTCTGCACCGGCACGGCGCAGCAGTGATGGTTTCATATCATCCTTTCTAATCAACTTTCCCTTTGACCAAGCCCAACTGACTAAGCTCGTTTTGCCCTTCCGGGCTCATCACGTAGTCAACAAATCGCTGTGCCTGAGGGCTCAATTGGTGGCCTTTTTGCCAGACATACAAAAACGGTCGCACAAAGCTGTAGCTGCCGTTCAAAACATGATCAACCGAGGGCTCAACACCATTGACAGGCAAAGCCTTGACTGTCTCATCCACCAACCCAAGCGAGATATACCCGATTGAGTTTGGGTCTTGGGAGACCAACTGACGAATAGCACCGTTAGAACCTTGTCGCAGTGCTTGAGTAGTTATCGGCTTGCCCTCCATAATCAGCTCGTCAAACGCCCCAAACGTGCCAAAGCCCGCCTCCCGCACGACTACGTTTATCTCTTCATCAGGTCCACCAAGTTCGGCCACGAGCGTATTCTTCCACCAAAAATCGCTTGCACCTGCGCTAACGAAAGTGCATGTATCGGGGTTGACGGGTGAACAATCAGTGCTAACGCATCGCGGGCAATCAGCAGTTGTTCGAGTTGGGCAGCTCCTCTTCATCGAGCTCTCGCGACGACATACCGAGCTCGGACGTGCCATCAATGGCCGAGCGAATGCCGGCCGTTGAACCAAGACTTTGCACATCAACCCGCTCAGTTGGGTGCTGCATTTGGTAGAGCTCTGCCAGGTGCTCAGTGAACGGTGAAACCGATGTCGAGCCGGAGATAACTAAATCTGCAGCACCGCCTCCTCCTGGTCCCCCACAACCAAGCAAGAGAGAGGATAGGAGCAGCCCAAGCAAACAAGACCAACGCTTCATGCAGACCTCGTTGGAATATGGGAGGCTGCAAGTAGGTAGCGAATACGAATCATCAACTCGCGTCGCGCTCTGCGAAATGCCGCCCGCTGTTCCTCAACGCCGCCATCAACCGCTGAAGGGTCGTCAAAACTCCAATGGATGCGGTAAGGGTCGCCGGGGAATGTGGGGCAATTGCCGCGCACGTAATCACATGTGGTAATTACGTAATCAAAGTGCTGCCCAATAAAATCATCCATATGCTTTGCGTAGTGGCGGCTCGTATCAACTCCAAGCTCTTGCAGCATTTCAAGCGTCAGCGGGTGAACCTCCGTAGGAAGGTCGCCTGCACTATATAGGTCCACCTGACCGCCACCTAAATAGCGGGCGATGCCTTCCGCCAATTGCGACCGCGCGCGGTTATGCGTACATAAAAACAAGATGCGTAAGGGGCGATCTAGCGTCGGCGGCGCGTCCTCGGTTGCCTGCGGTTGCGCAGCAATACCAGGATGAAGCGCATCGCCAACTGTGGCGTACAGCACGCGGAGGCGCTCCAAATCGACGCTATAGTACACGTCGCGTGCATCTTCGGTACTACGGCGATCACGGAGGATGCCAAGCGAGCGGAGTTGCTTAAGGTGGTAGGAGACTGCGTTTTGCGGCTGGTGGAGTTGATCGACTAATTCGCCTGCTCGCAGATCTGTTAGGGTAAGCAAGCGCACGATTGCCAGGCGCGTCTCGTCCGCCAGCAGCTTGAAAAATTGCATCACGTCGGCGGACGTGGTTAGGGTGGAACTTGTCATCGTGTCCTCCCGACTACACAGTATCAATGCAGATTGCATCAATACGCGTTGATAAGATAACCTAGAAGCATCGTGCTTGTCAATCGCGCCGCTGGGCTGTCGGCAGCGCTGTAGCTGACCTCCCCATGCACACGCGCAGGTATTGGCCGCCCACCCGTTGAAACACCGTCGCCTACGTCGGCCCCTGGCAGAAGTTGATGTACCAGCAGACGATCCGGGCCTGATTGAAGCCCGGCCAGCCGCCGCGAACAGCTCCGCCACCGCTTCATCGTCCCGGCCCTCGATAATCGCCAAATCGTCCGTCGTTACCTCCCGCACCACGAGCAGGGGTAGCCCGCTCCACTGCTGCTCCAATTGCGCCCGCCGCCGCCCCAAGGTGGTGTTACTCATCCGTGAAAACAAAAAAACCGCGCGAGTATTACGTGGCCCACATGTGGGTCGGGCCGTAAATACTTGCATGGTCGTGGTTAGCAAATAGTTGTCTACTAGACGCGCGCGGATTTGCGCGCCAAGGGCTCGCTTGTTAGAATCGGCACAACGTACGCAAGCTGCCAAAGCTGGTGCATAGAATGCGGAGAAATGCGAAGCTGAGCTATGATCAGCCACTTAAGGGTGAGACCCTCCATTACACGCGGCTTGTCCAGTTTTACTGCAGCTTCGACGCTGAGACAAGCACCAGGTTTGTAGTCGAGACGGAGTCGGGGTAGCCGATGTTACGAGGCGGTGCAGCGGAGTTGAAGATCGGCGGCAAAGATGCAGGAGTGCTATGAGCGCAACAATTCGTGAAGCCCGCGCCGATGAGATCGAGTCGTTGATCCCGATCCTGCTGCAAGCGGAAGAGTCAGAAAGCGCGCTACGCTGGAGTCTAGCGCATCTGTCTGATGTCGTCTATGCCATGGAGGACGCTGGACAACCGGTAGGCGCTGCCACCCTACGCTGGCGGGATGAGCCGTGCGAGCTGATGGAGCTGGCCATCGCTCAGGAGCGACACGGACAAGGGCTCGGCAAGCAGTTCGTTGCGTGGCTGGTCGAAGAGGCACACCGCCGGGGCAAGCAGCAGATGCTGGTCGGCACTGCCAACTCCAGCATCAACAACATTGCCTTTTACCAAAAATGTGGCTTCAGGATGGACCACGTGCGCCAGGACTACTTCTGGTATTACCGCCAGCCGCACTACGAAAACGGCATCCAAGTCCGCGACATGCTGGTGTTTCGCTACGACCTGGTTGCGCAGCCGAAGCAGGGACGGCAGCTGCGTCGGCCAAAGAGTCGCGGTAGCTAACGTGGCATGGTCACGTCCAAGGTTGTTTGATAGAGCTTGAGCAATCTTGCTAGGTGGCGTAGGCTTCAGCCATGCAGGCGGTTTCGTCCCAAGCAGAAGCGCATATCACCATCGGCCCGTGTGGTGGAGCGTATCAGGCTATACTGGTAGAAGCGAGAGCTACTACCCTACGCTTTGATAATGGGGCAAGCGATGAAACTGGCAGTGATCGGGGCTGGCGTGGCGGGGCTGGCGGCTGCACACCGACTGCGACAAACAGAACCCTCAATCGAAACTGTGGTCTGGGAGAAGAGCCGTGGCGTTGGCGGCAGAGCGGCGACGCGGCGCGTCAACGGCGCCGTGTTTGACCACGGAGCGCAGTACATCAAAGGCGCAACGCCCGCGATCGAACGGCTGCTGCGTGACGAGCTGGCGCACGATACCTTGGTCGATATAGCCAGGCCGGTATGGACCTTCAACGCCGCAAACCAGATCGCACCCGGCGATCCAAACCAAAATGCCGAGCCGAAGTGGACATACAGCGACGGCCTCACGCGGCTGGCCAAGGAGCTGGCCCAGGGGCTTGACATCCGCCTCCAAACGCGTGTCCACCATCTCGCATACCGCGGTCACGCTTACCATCTGCTTGATGAGCAAGGCTCAACGTTGGCAACAGTTGATGCGGTTCTGCTCACGCCACCTGCGCCGCAAACCCAAGCGATCATCGCCGCGAGCGAATTGCCCCCACTCGCCCAGACAACGCTTGTCCATGAGCTTGCAAAGGCCGCATATCGGCCCTGCCTCACGCTGACGTTGGGCTACCACCAGCCACTGCGTGACCGGCCCTTTTATGCCCTGGTCAATACCGACAAGCAGCATCCCGTCTCCTGGCTCGCCTATGAACAGCTTAAGCCCGGTCGCGCTACCAACAGCCAGCAGGTGTTGATCGGGCAGATGGCGCCCGACTGGAGCCACGACCATTTCGAGGATGAGCTGCCGGCGTTAACGACCCATATTGCCGAGCTGGTGAGCACGCTGCTCGACGAAGATTTGCGTGCTCCCGCGTGGTCGGATCGCCAAAAGTGGCGCTATGCGTTGCCGGATAGCGGCGCGGACTTCCAGGTGCTCAATGCAGCCCAGCCCAACCTGTTCTTTGCGGGGGACTACACTGCCGGACGGGGCCGGGTACATCAAGCTATCGAGCAGGGGTGGCGTGTTGCCCAGGTTATTGCTCACCACGCACGGTAGCCCTTCTACAGCAACGGGCCGCGCTGACCGCCCATCGATCACCCCGATCCGCAGCCCGCTGCACAGCTTCCCATTGCAGCAGGTGCTGTTGCTGGTCCTGCGCAAACCAATGCAAATTGACAGACTCCAACTTCGGGTTATACTAGCGCCTGGAGCGTTGCGCCACCGCAGCTAGCTCCCCTTTTTTAGCGATCTCTATAGTGTCAATTATACTCAAAGGGAGCGAAGTGATGGCAACTGTGGCACGGTCGCAGCCGAGGCTCCAACCAATCACCAGTGTGGATGACGCAATCGAGCAGATTGGCGTCGGGCGCTTTCAATGGCGGCTCCTCCTGGTAAACGGCTTGACGTGGGCCGCCGACGCAATGGAGGTGCTGTTGGTCGGCTTTATTCTGCCTTCGTTGATTCGCAACTGGCAGCTAAGCGGACAACAGGCGGCGCTGGTTGGTACCGCCACATTCGCCGGCATGTTTGTGGGCGCGTGGTTGTGGGGCATGCTCGGCGACCGGATCGGACGGCGGCAGGTCTTTTTGCTCACTGTGCTCCAGACCGGTCTGTTCGGCACGCTTGCCGCCTTCTCGCCCAATCTAACCATCCTTGTTATCCTGCGCTTTCTAACCGGCACCGCCATGGGCGGTACGTTGCCGGTAGACTATGCGATCATGGCGGAATATCTGCCGATCAAGGAGCGGGGCCGTTTTCTGGTGTATCTTGAAAGTTTCTGGGCGCTGGGCACAATTGTGGTCGCCCTGCTCGCCTGGTTCTTTATCCCCAGCGATCCGGTCAACGGCTGGCGCTATGTTGTGGGATTTGGCGCTGTGCTTGGCCTGCTTGGCCTGTGGATCCGCCGTGCCGTGCCGGAGTCGCCGCGCTTTCTGGTAATCAATGGACGAGCCGCCGAGGCCAAAGCGGCATTGGAGCATGTTGCGGCCGTGAACGGCCGTACGCTTAACATTGGCCAGCTCCAAGCTTCAGGACCGATTGCCAAGCCACGCTTTAGCCGGTTGTGGCAGCCGGCGCTGGTCCGCAAAACGCTGTTGCTGTCGTTGATCTGGTTCAGTTTGTCGCTCGGTTACTACGGCATCTTTACCTGGCTGCCGCAATTCTTCCGGGCGCAGCAGATTACGCTGTTGCCCGTGTACGAATACTCGTTGCTGCTCGCGCTCGCTCAAATTCCCGGCTATCTCCTGGCTGCCTTTTTGGTTGAGCGCTGGGGTCGCAAACAAACGTTAGCCGCCTACCTGTTTGGCTCGGCGCTCTGCTCATACCTGTTTACGGTAGCCAGCACGGCGAGCACCATTTTGCAGAGCGGTATGCTCTTGTCGTTCTCGCTGCTGGGTGCATGGGGGGCATTGTATGCCCTTACTCCTGAGCTTTTCCCCACGGAGGTGCGTGCAACCGGCATGGGCTGGACCTCCGCCATGGCACGCGCGGCCGGCATGATCGCGCCATTGATCGGCGGCTATTTGCTGGACAACAAGCTGCCCCTAACCCTTGCCCTCACACTGTATTCCGGGTTCTTTGTGGTTGGCGGCGTGGCGACGCTGCTGGTGGGCCGTGACACGCGCAATGTGCAGCTAGCCGATGTTGCGACGCAATCAACCTAGCCCAAAGGCATGCGCAGTGGAGCAACTAACCGGCCCGCTGATGGACATCTACGACCGCCTGCATCGCCATTATGGCTACGAGCCGCACTGGTGGCCGCTGTTTACAAGCAATTGGCGCTGGGAGGTAATGCTAGGCGCGGTGCTGGTGCAGCAGACGCAATGGGAGCGCGTCGAGCAAGCGCTTCAACAGCTGAACGCGCTCGGTCTTGTCGATGAGCAGGCTTTTGCGGCAGCCGAGGTGGCAACAATTCGGCAAGCGATCCTGCCGGTTGCGTATTACAACGCGAAAGCGCCGTCCCTCAAGTACTTAGCGCTGTACATTGTTGAGCGCTATAACGGCGACGTTGCCAGGATGTTTGAACGGCCGACCGCCGATCTCCGTCAAGAGCTGCTTGCACTCCCCCAGATTGGACCGGAAACCGCCGACACAATGCTGTTGTACACCGGAGATCACGCCAGCTTCGTGATCGATGCTTATCTGCGCCGCATTTTTGGACGACTCGGGCCAATCCCCCTTGTTGCCACGCTGAAGTATGCACAGCTGCGCGAGCTCTTCGAGCGATCTCTGCCCCCGGACCTTAATCTTAGCGCCTATCCGCATCTGGAGGGCAGCCGCAGCCGCTTGTTTTGGGATTATCATGCGCTGATTGTGGAGCACGGCATACACCACTGTTTACCGCGGCGGCCACGCTGCGATCAGACGAGCGCTCCCCGGCGCAACTTTGCCCAAGCGATCAAGTGTGCGGCTCATTGTCCGCCCTGCGCTGGCTGCCCGTTACGACCGGTTTGTGCCGCTTACCAAACGCAAACGGTTGACGCCTAGCGCAGGTATCGGTCTTGCTAAGGGCACGACGATATATCAGTAGGTTATCAGGTGTAGGGTACGCCTAGAGGGGTTGACGCCCCCCCCAACTCCTCTATAATGCCCTCAAG
>JADDQF010000002.1:35946-39984 GCA_016781505.1 bacterium | reverse complement strand
CGTTGGGAAAGCCGTTCTTGACGTTCCACTGCAAATCGCCAATCCAGACCACGACCTGCGCCAGCTCGGCCGCAAACGGATTCTTCTCGATGCCGTACAGCTGGCGTGGACTGACCGCCTGCTGGATCTCGTCCACGCCAATCGCCCGGGCGTAGGTGATCACTTCCTTTTCCAGATCCTTGAGCTGCTGCAGCGCCACATACAAAAAGTTGCCGGAGCCGCACGCCGCATCCAACACCGTGATCGAAGACAGCCGCTCTTCCATGCCCAGCAGCAGGTCCATGATCTTGTTTTTGGCGCGCTGGCGTTGGAGGCCGGTGGCTGCCTCGTAGGCCGGACGCAGCGCTTCCACCTCCATCTGCACCGCAGCCCACTCGCGGCGGAGCGGCTGCATCAGCACCGGCTCCACCAGCAGCAGAATATCGTCGCGGCTGGTGTAGTGCGCGCCCAGCTGCGAGCGCTTGGCCGGGTCGAGCGCTCGCTCAAAGAGCGTGCCAAAGATGGAGGGCTCGACATCGCGCCAATCTTGCCGCGCGGCGCCGTACAAAAATTGCAGGTCGTCCACCTTGAGCGGGATCGCAAAGTCATCGTCGAAAAGGCCGCCGTTGAAGTGCGGAATACGGTTGCCCGGACCCCAATAGCCGCCGGTACGCATCTCGCGAAACAGCGGCCTGATCAGCGCGTTGAACTCATCGGGATTGAAGACCGCGGCGCGCAGCGTTTCGCTCAACAGATGGTTGGGCAGCAGGCCGATATCCTCGGCAAACATGCAGAAGAGCAATTTCATGAAGAAATGGGCGACATCGTGGGGATCGTGGCCGCGCCGCTCCACGAGCTTGGCCACCTCGCCGAACTGCTTGGCGATCTTTTCAGTGATCGTGAACGTTTTTTCGCTCGGGCGCAGCTGCTGGGGGTCGGTCAGCGCGGCCCGCAACAGATCACGCGTCGCGGCATTGACTAAATCGGCATTGGTGAACTTTTCGACACGCGTTTTAAAGCCGTTGAACTCGATGTACACTTCAAAGCGCGCAATGTCGGAGACGACCAGCACGGGAGGGTTGCCCAGGTCGCTTTTGTACAGCCTGAGCTGTGTCAGCGCGTCGTCGAGCGTGGCATAGCGATCCTTGCTCTTATATTCCCAGGCGAAGGTTTCGGCGCGCCACACATCGGCAAAGCCCGCCCCGCCGCCTTCCTTTTTCAGCGGTTTTTCAAAGCGGTACCACGCGCCGTGCGGATCGGCCTCGACGGGCGTTTTAATGCCAAGCAGTCGGCACAGATCGATAAAGTGTGGCTGGGCGGTGCCCTTTTCGTTAACGGTGGAGCGTTCCCAGCGATCAACAAACTCCTGCGCTGCGGAGATTGTCATGCCAACCAACCTTTCATGGTATGCAGTGCCGAGGTATCATGATTGTGCCGGAGTGAGCGAGCGGTTGTCAAATCATTCCACATCCCATTAAGATCGAAAATCATTTGAGCGAGCAACAGTTCGCATGCGCGAGTTTACTACCATTGGCTGTGTTTCAGCAGCGGGTGGGATAGTGGAGCTAAGCCATTCCCTGGCATATGCTATACTGCACAGCCCTAGGTAGAAAGTTTGATTCCGTGGCAAAATCACGTACGGTTTTTGTTTGCCAGCAATGTGGCAACCAGCAGACGCGCTGGCTTGGCAAGTGCCCTGATTGTGGTGCTTGGGATAGCTTTGTGGAGCAAACGATCAACAAAACGCAGCCTGGCCGCGCTCCGCAACCCTTGCTAACCGCAAAGCCCACGCCCATCACGGAGGTTTCGTCGGAAGGCTTCGCGCGGCTGCAGGTTGAAGGCGAAGAGTTTACCCGGGTGTTGGGCGGCGGCCTGGTTCCAGGCTCGCTGGTGTTGATCGGCGGCGACCCGGGCATCGGCAAAACCACGCTGTTGAGCCAGCTGGGCGCGCGCTTTGCCGCCCACAGCGGGCCGGTGTTATACATTTCGGCCGAAGAGTCCGCCCAGCAGCTCAAGCTGCGCATCGAACGCCTGGACTTGCTCAATACCCAGCTCTATGTGCTCAACGAGACCAACCTCGACCTGGCGATCAACGCCATCAACGAGCTCAAGCCCGCGCTGGTGATCGTGGACTCGGTGCAAACTGTGTATTTGGAAGAGATCACGTCAGCCGCCGGCAGCGTCAGCCAGGTGCGGGAAGGCGCGCTGCGGCTGTTGCGGGTGGCCAAAGATACCAATACGCCGATTTTTTTGGTCGGGCATGTGACCAAGGAAGGCACGATCGCGGGACCGCGTGTGCTGGAGCATATTGTTGACGTGGTGCTGTATCTCGAGGGTGACCGGTTTCACCAGTATCGGATGCTGCGGGGCGTGAAAAACCGCTTTGGCTCGACGGATGAGGTCGGCGTGTTCGAGATGACGCAGGAAGGCATGCGCGAGGTAACAAATCCGTCGCAGGTCTTTCTGGCCGAACGGAGCGCGGGCACGCCGGGCTCGACCGTGGCGGTGACGATGGAAGGGACGCGGCCGATCCTGGTTGAGGTGCAGGCGTTGACGTCGCATACGCAAAACCCGCAGCCGCGCCGTACCGCCAACGGGTTCGATCCCAACCGGCTGACCATGTTGATCGCGGTGTTGTCGAAGCGCGTCGGCTTGCCGTTGTTTAATCAAGATATTTACGTGAATGTTGTCGGCGGTATGCGGATCACCGAGCCTGCGGCCGACCTGGCTGTGGCAACGGCGATTACCTCGTCGTTTCGCAATCAACGCGTTGACCCAGACCTGGCGCTGGTCGGCGAAATTGGATTGTCGGGCGAGCTCCGCAGCGTTGGGCAGCTTGAGCGCAGGCTGGGCGAGGCCGCCAAGCTTGGGTTTCGGCGCGCGCTCTACCCGAGTCCAGCGGGAGCGCCCAATGTGGGCGGCGGCTTTAAGCTCGAAGGGGTACGTTCCGTGGATCAGGCCATCCGTGCAGCGCTGGTAGACAAGCCAGAAGAGGGCCGGCGTGAGATTCTCGGCTAATTTCTACGTGCGCATCCTGGGCGCCTTTGTGCTCGGCTACATCGGCTGGTACTTTGGCGCGCACTATTCGGCCGATCCCCCCACGTACGAGCAGCAGCTGGGCACGCTGCTGCTGTTGTTGTCGGGCCTGGGCCTCGGGCTGGTGCTGACGCCCTATGTGGTCTTGTATCCGTTCCGCACGGTGCTGCGCCGCGCCCGAACAATGCCTTCACTGGATCTGGCGGCAACGGGCATTGGTCTGGGTCTGGGCCTGATTGTGGGCGTGCTGCTGACCTTTCCGCTTTCGCATCTGCCGGGTCCGCTGGGCCAATACCTGCCGTTTATCGTGGCTAGCCTATGCGCCTATATCGGCAGCGTGGTGATCAACTGGCGCAAGAACGACCTGCTGGGCCTGGTGTATGGTCGTCAAGAAACTCCAGTTAGCTCAACCACGACCCGCGAATTTCTGCTCGACACCAGCGTGATTATCGACGGGCGGATTGTTGAGGTCGTCAAAACCGGCTTTTTGAATGGCCGCATTGTTGTGCCGCGCTTTGTGCTCCAGGAGCTGCAGCAGCTAGCCGATTCGCCCGACGACCTCACCCGAACCAAGGGCAAAAGGGGGCTGGATGCCCTGCGCACCATCCAGGAGGGCGGCAGCAGTACCGTCGAGGTCAACGACGCCGACGTGCCTGGCATGCGTGATGTCGACGATAAGCTGGTCGTGCTGGCCAAGGCCGAGAATATGTGGCTGATCACCAACGACGCCAACCTGCATCGCATTGCCGAGCTGCAGCGGGTGGATGTGCTTAATCTCAATAATTTGGCGGATGCCCTGCGGGTGCCGTTCTTGCCGGGCGAGCAGCTCCACGTTACCATCCGGCAGGAGGGCCGCGAACGTGAGCAGGGCGTTGGCTTCATGCATGACGGCACGATGGTTGTGATCGAGGAAGCGCGGCATCTGCTGGGCAGCGAGGTAGCGGTTTCGGTGACCCGGGTGTATCAAACCAACACCGGCCGTATTATTTTTGCCCAGCTGCTTAACAACAATGGTCGTGCTCA
>JADDQF010000002.1:0-35818 GCA_016781505.1 bacterium | reverse complement strand
GCACTGATTCAACGAGTGTCCGAAGCACGTGTGGTCGTCGAAGGTGAGACGGTCGGCGCGATCGACGCCGGCCTGCTGATCCTGCTGGGCGTTAGCCAAGACGATAGCGTGGCTGAAGCGAACAGCTTAGCCGACAAAATCGCCAACCTGCGCATCTTTGCCGACGCCGCGGGCAAGTTCAACCACTCGTTGTTGGAGGTGGGCGGGGCCGCGCTGGTGGTGTCGCAGTTTACGCTGCTGGCGGATACACGCAAAGGGCGGCGACCATCGTTTGTGCATGCGGCTCGACCGGAGCACGCCGCGCCGCTGGTAGATCACTTCTGCGTCGTGCTGCGCGAGCTTGGCCTTGTGGTCGCGACGGGCCGCTTCGGCGCCATGATGGACGTGCAGCTGGTCAATCATGGCCCGGTAACGATTTGGCTCGACACCGACGATCTGAAGCCATGAACCAGGCTCCACCACCCCAGCGTGAGCCCACCGTATCGCTTGAGCAGGTTGCCCACTATCTGCGTGACAAGGGTTTGGCCACGCCCGCGCTGATCCTGCTTGGGATCGGCCGACCGCTGGGCTTGGTTGCCGGCCAGAGCCTGGTGCTGCTGCAGCCGCTGCTGCCCCACCAGGGGTGGCAAGCTGAGATAGGCCGAATGGCTGCGGCGCTAGGGGACGAGGCAGCATGGACGCGTCTAGAAAATTTGCTACGATAGTACGAGTGTTGACAGTTTTTTTCACTTCTTGTACACTCGGTGCGAAGAAAAGCGGCGACGCGTAAGGAAAGTGTATGGTATTTCCTTCGACTCCTGCAGCCGTTCTGCTGCTTTTGCTGCTTGTTAGCACGGCGCTCCTCGTTCTGGTCTTTGCCCTCCGCGTGCGTTCTGGTCGCCTGCCTGTGTTTCGCCCCCTGCCAGGCATTACCCGGCTGCGAACGCTCTTCGGCGAGGTTGCCGAGTCGGGCCAGCCGCTCCATGTTGCAACCGGCCCCAACCAGGGCAGCATTGCCCAAGTCACACCCACCGCGGAAACGCTTGGCAGCCTGTTGATCGCCCAACGGATCGCGCAAGAAACCACCAAGCGTGGCGGTACCGTCATGGCCACCAGCGGCGATATTGTGGCCCATGCAGCCCTGCGCGGCACATTCCATCAAGCCTATCGGCAGGCGGGTTTCGCCAGTGATTTCCGGCCTGAGAATGTGCAGCTCGTCGCCCAAAACACCCCAGCAGCCTATGCTGCCGGTGTTGCTGCCCGGTATCGGGTAGCACCGCCGGCGGCGAGTGTTGCGGCAGGCAGTTACGGCACGGAAGCGCTCTTGATTACCGAGGAAGGCGCGGCGCATGGTATTCCGCAGGTTGCCGCTGCTACCTCGCTGGCGGCCCTGCCGGTGCTAGCCTTGAGCGCCGAAGCAACCTTGATCGGCGAAGAGCTGTTTGCAGCCGAGGCGTATCTCAGCGACAGCGCAGCGCCAAAAGCGCGGCTGTTGACCCAGGACGTGCTGCGCTGGCTGGTGATTGCGCTGCTGCTTGGTGGGCTGCTGTGGCAAGTGCTTGCCCCGGTGCTTAACTTGCCCGAACTGAGCTGAAAGGAGACCACGGGTGCCGGTAAGTGACGCGAGACGCTGGTTTCCTTTGCTGATTGCCTTGGCAGCAGGCGTGATTGTGCTGGCGGCGTATGTGCAGCCGAATGCGCTGAGCGATGGTTTGCTCCAGATCGCCGCATTAGTGGTCACGGGCGGGCTGCTGCTCGGCGTCCTGAACGTCCTGAATACCCATCGACGGAGAATTGCTGATCGTGCTGCCGATTGGCCATACAGTCTGGTGCTGATGGTTGCCCTGCTCGCGACGTTTACCCTTGGTCTGTTGCCCAGCCTCGGCCTGCCGGTGATGGCGGCCGTAACGGGCGAAGTGTTGCGCTATGTGTATCAGCCACTCGCCGGCTCGCTCCTGGCGCTGCTAACGTTTTTTGCGCTGCGCGCTGCGTGGCGGGCGTTGCAGGTCCGTCCGCGCGAAGCATCGCTCATTCTGGGCGTTGCCGTCATCTTTTTGTTAGCCAGTGGGCCGTGGGCAGCATTAATGCCTGGGCTGCGCGCTACCCTGGATTGGATCGAAGCCTACCCGGTGCTGGGCGTTGCCCGTGGCCTGTTGTTGGGCGTCGGGATTGGCGCGCTTGTTGCGAGCACCCGTGTGTTGCTTGGCCTCGACCAGCCCTACCTTGATCGCTAGGAGAGCGTTGTGTCCAAATGTCCGCGCTGCGGCGCGTCCAACCCTGAAACAAATAAATTTTGTGGAGAGTGTGGCCAGTTGCTGGGCGCAGTGGCCAGTCCTCCCAGAAATTCGGCGCCTGCCGATCTGCCGGCCTGGCTACAAGCGCCTGCCGAGCCAACCGGCGCACAGCCTGCCGCTGTCCAGGGCCAAGCAAGCTCACCGCCGGCTGATCTGCCACCCTGGTTAACCGATATGGGCGTGGAAGATGAGCAGCCAACGGCGGCGAATGCAGCTCAAACACCGGATTGGCTAGCCCAGCTCCAACAATCAACTCCCGCACCGGAACCTGAAGCTCCAGCTAATGATCTGCCTGAGTGGTTGCGCTCAGCCACGCCGCCGGCGTCTGCGGCTCCCGCCGCTCGAACCGGCAACGACGATCTGCCGGCGTGGCTGCGTGACGACCCCGACCTGGCTCCTGAGCTGCTGCAAGGCCCTGCCACTGAGCAGGCGCCTGCCTGGCTGCCTTCCGCTACGTCGTCGGAATCTGCACCGGTGCCAACGGCCGACGAGCTGCCGGCCTGGCTGCGTGACGACAGCGCGTCGCGGTCGCCACTGCAACCCACGGCCAGCAATGAGGATTTGCCGGCCTGGTTACGGCAAATTGATGGTGCGCCATCCTCCACTGCTGCAGCTACTCCATCGGCTACGCCCAGCTGGCAGGATGACGAAGGAGCGGCTGCAGCGAACGTTGCCGCCAAGGAGGAACAGCCTGCACCGGCAGCGGACGATCTGCCGGCGTGGCTTCGTGACGACGCCGGTTCAACGCCCGTGTCGGCAACCGGAACGCAGGCCAGCTCGGGTAACGAGCTGCCCGACTGGCTCAGCGATTACGGGACATCCAGCGGCCAGCCAAGCGCTCCTGTGGCCGGCAAGGATGAGCTGCCGGCCTGGCTCGGCGGGAACGATGACTTGGCACCAACCCCAAGCGCTGACCAGGCTGCGTCGCCAGCGGCAGCTGAAACTCCGACTGAATTGCCGCACTGGTTGAGCCAGACCGAAGCGGCAGAATCTACGGCCAGCGCGACCACGGGGGCAACGCTGCCCAGCTGGCTGATTGACGAACAGCCGACCGCCAGTCCTGAAGCGAGCAGGTCCGGCCCTCCCAGCTGGCTGGAGGATGAGCCCGCCGCGGCAGCACCGACCGGTGACGTGGATGTTCCGCTACCGGACTGGGGCAGTGAGCTTGGCGAGGCTCCTGCTCCGCACGCTCCAACTGTAACCGGGGGTGATGCGCTGCCAGCCTGGCTCAGCGACGCATCCAGTCCAGCCGGCAATTCTCCTGCAAAGGCTCAGGCTGATGGCGGATCGGCACTGCCATCCTGGCTGATCGAAGAATCGCCGACTGCGCCTCCTGCAGCATCTCAGGCTCCAGCCCGTAACGCACCCGCATTGCCGTCCTGGCTGATGGACGAGTCTGCGACCGCGCCTGCTGCAGCGCCTGAAACTGGTAGCTCGGATGAGCTGCCCGCCTGGCTTACCGGTGATCTTGCAGCGTCGAGCACGGCCGCAGACCCGCAGCCGCCGGCACAAGCGACGGACGAGCTGCCGCCATGGCTACGCAACGACGTGGTGGCGGAGCAGACGTCGCCAGCAGCAAGCAGCGATCCGAGCGCAACACATTCACTGCCCGCCTGGTTGCTTGACGAGCCGCTGCCGGCAGCTGAAACTACACCGCCGACAACCGCTACGGCTGCTACAAGCGACGAGCTTCCGGCCTGGTTACAAGCGACCGACGAGCCGCTGCCCTCAGCGTCGGCCGGTGCTGGGCCGGCCTGGCTTGGGCTACCGGATGCCCCAGCCGACGAAGCGCGTCCTGTTGAAGCGCATACCGCGGAAATTTACTCTGTCCCGGAAACCGATGCACTACCGGAGTGGCTGCGGACGAGTGACACCACGCCTGACGCCGGTGCCGCCCAAGTTTATGAGGCTCCAGCCGAGACCACGGCGCCCGCGGCCGCAGCATCAAAAGCCGATACAGTTGAACTACCCGCCTGGCTGGCCGATGCCGATGCTGCGCCGTCTAGCTCGCCCACCAGCGCCGGAGCGACTACCGAGCTGCCGAGTTGGCTGGCCGAAGCGGAGAACTCTTCGCCTAACACACCCACGGCGGCTGACACAACCACCGATCTGCCCTCCTGGCTGAGTGATCTGCCCGATCAACCAGTCAAAACGACGGAGCCGTCGCGAGGGCTGCCTGCCTGGATGGAAGAGCCGGATCAACCGGCGGCGGCGGACCAACCCAACGCAGAACAGTCTGCCCTTATAGGAGGTCTCGATCTGCCAGCCTGGCTGAGGGATGAGAGCGCACTCACCCCAGCCGCACCTGCTGCCGAGCCTGCGCCCAACTGGTTGCAGCGGGTAGACCAGGAACCCGAAGAGCCGGCTGCTCCTCCAGCGGTCGTGGTAGCCCCTGCGCCTCGGCAGGTCGTGCGCACACCGGAGCGTGTGGCGTCCATGCAGCTGCTCGACCAACTCAAAACGCAGCCGGCCGCGGAGCCAGCCCCGCAGGTACCAGAGCGCCGTCGCTCGCGGGTGCTGACCATTGTGTTGGCATTGGTTGCACTGCTGATCATTGGGGCGGTGCTCGCAATTCTGTTGAGCGATCGGCTCGGACTGAATTTTGGCGCGGTACCGGCAGCCGCACCGACAGTTGCCGGCGCGGTGCAGCTGGTAACGGCCTTGCCGGCCAACCGACCCGTGATGCTCGCCTATGAATGGGACGCGCAGCGCCTGGCCGAGCTGCGGCCATTGGAGGAGCTGCTTGTTGGCCAGCTGGCGGGGCGCCGGGACGTGCCCCTGATGTTTGTCAGCACCGATCCTCAAGGCGCGTTATTGGCAAATGAACGGGTTGCGCAGCTCGAAGCCCTCAACGATCTGTACCATCTTAACGGCCTGGGCTACGTGAACCTAGGCTTCAAGGCGGGCGGCTCGCTCGCGCTACGCCGGTTTGCGAGTAATGCCGCATTCGGTGCGCTCTTTGCCCAGGACGCCAACGGGGTCGACCTGCGGACCAACGACGTAACCATGGAAAGCATGTGTGGCGCGCGAACGGCGGATGCATGTAGCTGGGATAATGTGGCGTTGCTGGTGGTCATGGCCGACGACGTTGACGATGTGCGCGGCTGGTTTGAGCAGGTGCGCAGCGAGCATCCCGATTTGCAAACCATGGTGCTAACGCCTGCCGAGATCGCGCCGCAAGTGCAGCCATATGCAGCCGCTCCCAATGTTAGCCTGCTGGCCGGTCTGCGTGATGCAGAAGCCTATGCGCGCGTCCAAGGTGTTTCCGGTGAGCGGCTGGGTCGGCAAGTTGATGCGGTGGCGATTGGCAATGTGATCTTTGCCGCGGCAGTTGTTGTGGGCGGGATTCCGGCGCTGATTTTGGGCCGGCGCGCCCGGCGCGCCGACGAGGGCGGGGTTGAGGAGCAGGTATGGGACCGCTAGTCGGCGGCGGCATTGCCACGCTGCTGAGCCTGATGGTGCTGAGCCGGGTCGTCGGCGATAATCCCTTTTACCGCTTCGCCCAATATCTGCTGATCGGCGTCGCCCTGGGATATGCCGCGGCCGTGCTGGTTGGTCAGACCCTTGTGCCGTCGATTGTGCAAGCCGCAAGCACCACGTCGCTGCCAACGTTGATTGTGCTGGGCGTTAGTGCCCTGCTGCTGCTACTGCTCGCAACGCGGTTTGGGCGGCAGCGCGCATCAGCGCTGGCCAACATCCCTCTGGCTGTTCTTTTTGGAGTGGGCGCCGCGGTGGCACTGGTTGGAGCAGCACGCGGGACGATTCTGCCCCAACTGCTGGATACCGTCGCGCTGCGCCGTTTGCAAGCGACGGACGTGAGCGCAATTGCGGGCACGATTGTTTTGGTTGTGGCCGTTGTGGTTACCCTGGTGTCGTTCACCTATCGCCAGCGCGGCGAGAAGCCATCGGGGATCGGCTTTTTTGTGCGCCGGCTTGGTCGTGGTCTGGTGTTAGCAACATTTGGGGTGTTTCTCGCGTCGGCGGTTACCACCTACCTCACGGCGCTCGTAAACCAGATCCAAATCATCGCCGACTGGTTTACCCAAGTAGGCACGTTGTTTTGAGGGAGCTTACAGTGGAAGAAACTGCTTCGATACCCGAGCACGGTGCGCTCCTTGTCGCCGAGATCGGCCCGGATACCACCAACGTGGCGTTGATCGACCTGGTGGATGAGAGCTATCGGCTGATCGCACGTGCCACCAGTCCCAGCACCTTTGGTCCGCCCGACAATGACCCCACCAAGGCGATCATCGCAGCAGTCCAAAAAATTGAGCAGATCACCGCGCGCGAGCTGCTGCGCGGCGAAGATTTGGCCTATCCTCAAGACGACGCAGGCAACGGCGTTGATGGGCTGGTAGCTACAACAAGCGCGGCGGGAACGCTTTCGGTCGCTGTCGCCGGCCTGTCGCGTCACGCGTCGGTCCGCAGCGCCACGCATGCCGCCCGTAGCACCTACACGACGCTGCTGGAAACCATCGCTTTGGATGAGGGCGGAACGCAGCTCGGACGCCATATCGCGGCGTTGGCCTACCTCAATCCCGATGTGATCGTTTTTGCCGGCGGCCAGGAAGGTGGCAACGTTTCGGTAAACCAGCGCCTGGCCCATATTGTAGGCTTGCTGGCTCAACACAGCACCCAACCGCCACTGGTCGTGTTTGCCGGCAACAGCGCTGCAGCGGATCAGGTGCGTCAGCACATCGGCGACGGCGTTTCCATTGAAGTTATGCCGAATGTGTTGCCCCTGCCTGGACAACCGCAGCTGGAGCCGACGCGGGCACTGCTGCGTCGCCGCTATGCCGAACAAATTGTATCGGCTTTGCCGGGCGCGGAACGGCTCCGCATGCTGCGCAACGAGCGGCTGGGCAGCGTGGCGGAAGACCAGGGGTTGATGGTGCGCTTTTTGGCGCAGCGCTTTAACCGCAACGTGCTGGCCGTCAACACAGACTCGGCCACGACTGCGTGTCTGCTGGCCAGCAATAATCACTACTCGGAGGCGATCTTTGGGCGGCTAGGTACGCGTTTCGGGGCGCTGGCCGTGCTGGAGCAGCGCGGGTCACAGGGAATCCAACGCTGGCTGCCCTTTGAGCTTGAAGCCGAGGATCTGGCGCATCGGCTGCTGAACCGGGCCATCCGGCCTCATCAGGTCGCTACCGACCTTGACGATCTGCTGCTGGACTATGCGCTGATGCGGGAGGCAATTGGGATTGCGTATCAGGCCCTGCGCGACGAGCGTAAAGACGCGCAGTTCGATCTGGTTATTGCCGGCGGGTCGATGGTGGACGCGCCCCGGCCAGGCTTAGCTGCTCTGGCGCTGCTGGATGGGCTCCAGCCAACCTATCGTGACAGCGAGCTGGCGATCAACCTGTATCTCGATCAGTGGAGCTTGCTCGCGGCCAGCGGCGCGCTGGCCCATATCAACACCGACGCCGCCGTGTGTTTGTTGGAAATGGACATGCTCAACAATATGCCGCTCGCGACCGTGATCGTGCCGCGGGGTGAGCTGGCGGCGGGCAAGAAAATGGCGGAGGTTGAGCTGACGCCGCTCCAAGGCACGCCGATCACGCGCACGGTTCATGCCGGCGAGATTGTGCGGCTGCCGCTGGCACGGGGTAAGCGTGCCACGCTCCGAATTCGGCCGGTAGGCGGCATTGCGATCGGCCAGAATCAGGCGGGTACGGAAGTGCTGTCGGACGAGGCGGCGATTGTGGGCAGCGCGCTTGGCGTGATCATCGACGCGCGGCCGCGACCCCTGGCGTTGCCCGACGACCTGCAGCAACGACGGCAGCTGCTGCTGCGTTGGATGGATGCTCTGGACGCTCTGCCGCCCGAAACGGCCTATGCGCCCACCCAAACCACAAATGCTGCGGCGAGCGCAACCAATGGAGCCGCTGCCACTGAAGCCCAATCCGAGCCGAAGAATGGAGCGGGCGCCGATCCGGTCGGTGTGGTATCATCAAGTGATGACGTTGCGGCGTTGCGCGAGGGTTTGGTGCTGCAGCCGCAGCCCAAGCGAGGATTTTTTCGGCGGAAGTAAAGGAGGAGCCGATGGTGGAGCGGATTTGTCCTCACTGCGCTACCGGCAATCCCGCTGAGCAAATGTATTGCGGGCAGTGTGGCACGCGCCTGGCCTTGCCACTGGCTCGGCGCCCAAACGGTGCACTGGCCCGACGCCCAATCAGATTGCCGGCGCAGTGGAAAGAAACCGGCAAAGTGGTTGCCCTGGGCGTCGCGACACTGGCAGCCGAAGCCGGGCTAGCCTGGCTGCAGCGTCGGCAGCAGCCCGTCGCTAAGTCCACTGTTCCCCAGCGGCCGCCGGCCCTGCCCCAGCGGCGGAGTGCACGTGTGGTCGCTATGGGCCACCGCGTTAGCGAGACCTGGGTTGATGGCCAGCTGCACCAGCGCACCGAGGAGCAGGTAATGTGGTTCGCGCCGGACGACCCGTGGCGCTGAACTAGCTTCACGATAACAACAAAACACAGCTCCCACATGGCATCCGGCGTGTGGGAGCTGTGTTTTTGCAGTCATTAGGCCAGCCGGGCAGCCCAACTTTGCGTTCAGTCGCGTTCCAACCTGATAGCCGTCTCACCTGGACTGTGGGGTCGTATCAGCGTTTTATCGTCGTGGCGAGACGAGCTGGTCCGTATAGTTGATGCATCACAGGTTCTTGATTGAGGAGGCACCTACGATGGGCATCAACATTGAGCTACGGAATTGGCGACGCTGGACAACCGCTGCCTTGCTGGGACTGACGGCGCTGACGGGTGTTGTGCCGGCCGAAGCAGAGCCATGGACGGGGCGCTTCGCCTATGCGCGGCCGGTGTTTGGCGAGGTTTGGCGGGCCAGTGATGAGGCGGTTGCCAACGGACGAGCGGCTCGCTCATACACCTGGGGACCAAGCCCCTGGTTCGACTACAAGGAGTTTTACCGGCAATCGCCGAACGGCCTGCGCCAGGTGCAGTACTTCGACAAAGCGCGCATGGAGATCAACAATCCGTCGGTTGTCGGCGCACGAGGCGTGACCAACGGGCTGCTGACAGTTGAGATGGTCTCCGGGCGGCTCAAGACCGGCGACACGATCGGCTTCGAGGATAACGTGCAGCGCCAGCCAGCCAACGTGCCCGTAGCCGGCGATCCTGCCAACGAAAACCCCAGCGCGCCGACCTACGCGTCGTTCCAGGGCGTGGCAACCATCGACAACGGCTATCGCGATCCGGATCGGATCGGCCAGCGTGTTGGCAGCGTGCTGGACAAGAGCGGTAATCGCACGAATAACGCCGATCTCGCCCGCGATCCGGCGACCGAGATCGTAACCTATAACACGATCACTGGCCATAATGTGCCGCGCGTTTTCCGCGATTTTATCCAAAATGGTCCGGTTGATGGAACGTTTGCCTTCGGCTATCCGATCACCGATGCGTACTGGGTGCGTGCTAAAGTGGCAGGCGTCGACAAAGATGTGCTGGTCCAGCTGTATGAACGACGGGTAGTCACGTACACGCCATCAAACGCGGCGGCGTTCCGGGTTGAGATGGGCAATGTCGGTCAGCACTACTTCCAATGGCGCTACCCGCACCTTGGCCAGCCCTGGCAGCCGGGCGAGTACGGCAACTTCAACTTACCGGTCGCCTTTGCCTCCAAGCGCGCAACCGCCGATCATTGGGAAACGTTTTACACTGACGAGAATGGCGTGGCGGTAACTCAGATAACCTCGGGCCAGCAGGAAACGGTGCCCTACTCTTGGCGGCGGGCCTATGGCCAAACGGACTATCCCCGCCTGATGACCGACTCGAAGCGTGATAGCGGTATTCGCAAGCTGTTCAGCATTTCGCTGGGCAACGCGAGCGATGTCCGCCAACACAGCATCAGCCAGGCCACTCCGCAGCTCTTCAACCCGGCGGTGTCGCCCGATGGGACGCAGATCGCGCTGGTGGTGCAAGACGGCGACTTTTCCACACTCGCAATGCAGCCGTTCGCGCGTGACAACGCGTATCCCATGTACCTGGCCTTCAACGACAAGAAGTGCGTCTACCAGTCGCCCACGTGGCTGCCGGATGGCTCGGGACTGGTCTATGCTATGAGCTGCGAAGGTGGTAAGTTCGCCGTCTATCGGGCCGATCTGCAGTACAACTTCATGTCCGACATGGACATCAGTGTGTCGCTCGTCAATCCGCGGGCGCTGACCAACACGCCAACCGCCGACAACTACTTTCCACGCGTTTCGCCCGATGGCGCCCGGATCGTCTTCTCGTCCAACCGCAACGGCCAGGGCGATCTGTACCTGATCAACATCGACGGAACTGGCGAGCAGCGGTTAACGAATGATCCCGCCGACGATGGCGCGGCCTCGTGGAGCCGCGACAGCTCACAGCTGGTCTTTGACTCGAACTCCGATGGCGACTACGAAATTTACCGGATGGATCTGAACGGTGGGCTGCCCCGGGCGATCCAGCTGACCAACAACAACGTCGATGATCGGTGGCCGCTCTGGTACCAGTAGCAACTCCAATGGTTTTGAACGCAATGTAGGCACAACCTCCTGGCGGCAATGTCAGGAGGTTGTGCTCTGATCGGGTAAGCGCCAGCAAAACTGACCGCTTTTGTGCTACTTAAGTTGGTTTGCGAATCTTGATGCACACTGCTAGCATAGCTGAACGCGTAGCAGAAGGGAGCGCCCTGGTGATGCAGGATGCCAACCGTGATGGGCACGATCCGACCACTGTCTTTTATGAGGAAGACATCATTGCGTTGCAAGAGTTGGATGCAAACGAGCGTTACGTTCCACTGAGCCGGTTGTGCGCGACACTTGGTCTAGATGAGGAGGGAGCAGTTCAAGCCGCCATTGCACACAGCACATTGTCGTCAGGCTTGCGTTCGATCGCCGGTGATGTTGTGCTGCGTGTCGATCTGGTGCCGCTCTGGCTAGCCATGATCGACACCGCGTCGGTTAACTCCGCGGTCCGGTCCAAGCTCAGCTTGTATCAGCAGGAGTGTGCGTCGGTGCTGTGGCAGGCGTTCAAGCCCCAAGGATTTGGGCCGGAAGACACGCTGCTGCCGGAGCCTGCGGAGATGGAGCCGGCCGAGCTGGCGTATCAAGGCATGATGGCGCAGGCGGCGCTGGCGCGTCAGCAGATGCTGGTTGAGCGCCAGCTGCAAACCAACCGCGAGGAGGGCAATCGGATTGGGGGCCGCCTCCAAGAGGAGCGGCCGGCGCCCTCCTTTGAGCTGGCACGGCTGGTGCGGCGCGTCGCGCACACGCTGGCGGCCCGCTCGCGCCGCAATGAATATGGTGGCGTGTACAGTGGGTTGTATCGTCAGTTTGGAATCAGCTCCTACCGCAATCTGCATTATGGGCGCTTGCGGGAAGCGCTTGACTGGTTGGAGCGCTGGCACAGCGATATGCTGGGCGAGCCGGAGCCGCCGCCGGACATTTAAGCGTTTGTAACCGCGGCTCACCAAGCACCGTGCCAGTTCCAGCGCGGTGCTTGGTGTTGACGTAACCGCTTAGCGGTTGCCGCGGGCTGCGGCGATCAACTCATACTTGAGCTGCCATAGCGAGTCGGTGAGCGAGACGTGGTAGATGTGCGGGTGAATCAGGCGGCGCACACCAGGGTCCAGGCGGGCTACGTCTTCGCGCCGGGCTCGACGCATCTCTTCCAGCGTCGGCCACTCATACACCAGGCGGCCTTCACGCAAAATGTCCTGGTGCAACGCTTCCAGCGTGACCTCGCCCTGGCGCACGGTGCGGGTTTTGGTTACGTCGGCTGGATGGCGCAGCACAAGCTCGCTCATCTCCTGAACCGGCTCATTCGCCAAAGCCAGCAGATCCGCAGTCGCTCGGCCACGTCGATCATACAGGCGCCAGGCACGCTTGTGGCCGGGGTTAGCGGTCTTGTCCGGCGAGTCGGAAATCTTGACGGCTGGTTTCCACTCGTCGGCTTGGCGCAGCGCCACCAGCTTATACACGCCGCCCAAGGCCGGATAACCGGTCGAGGTTATCAGCTGCGTGCCGACGCCAAAGACCAGCCGCTTGACCAGCGCTTCGGGGTCGAGTCCCTCGTGCTGCGCCTCGGCCCGAATCTGGGTCAGAATTTGCCAGATCACCAGCTCATCCAGATCATTTGACATAACAATTGAGGTGTTGGGAAAGCCAGCCTCGTTGAGCATTTTGGCGGCCTGAATGCTGAGATAGGCGAGGTCGCCCGAGTCCAGCCGAATGCCAATCGGTGTGTGGCCTTTGCGCCTCAGCTCCTCAAAAACCTTGATCGCGTTCGGGATGCCACTGCCCAGCGTGTCGATCGTGTCGACCAAGAGCAAGGTATCGTCGGGATATGTTTCGGCGTAAGCGCGGAATGCGCCGATCTCGCCCAGCCCCAACACCATGGCCGCCTGCACCATGCTGTGCGCGTGGGTACCTTTTGGGGGCAGGCCCAGCGCAAGCGACATGCCCAGGTTTGAGCTAAAATCGGCCCCGCCGATCAGGGCAGCGCGTGTGCCTGCGTTTGCGCCGGTATCCTGAGCCCGGCGCAGGCCAAACTCCAAGACCTGGCTTTCCCCGGCGCTTTCGCGCATCCGGGCGGCTTTGGTTGCGATCAGGGTTTGATAGTTGATGTGATTCAGCAGCGCCGTTTCCAAAATCTGCGCCATGGCCAGCGGGCCTTCAACTACGGTAAGCGGCACGTGGGGATGCGCGACCCGGCCTTCCGGCAATGCCCGCAGAGTTAGGCCGTCGAAGGAGCCGGACCGCCGCAGCCACTGGAGGAAATCGTCGGCGAAGAGCGGCTCTCCCGAACGGCTGCGCTGGGACCGCAGGCTTTCGATCTCGGCATCGCCAAACGCGGCCTCCTGCATCCAGTGCACCAGCGGCTCTAGGCCGGCGCTGACACAAAAGCCTGCCTGGTGCCGACGATAGTCGGGGTATGAGCGAAAAAAGTGCTCGAAGAGCGCCGGCTGCTCGTGGATGCCGAGCCGGAAATACACTTGGGCCATGGTCAGCTGATATTGATCCGTGAACAGAATGCCCTGAGTCAGCGCTGGTGCATGCATACGAAGCTCCTCCATACCATGTCGCAGGTTTTCCATGTTATTGTGTTGTTATAACACAAAGTCGTTATTCTGTACAGTGGTCTTGTGTATCGTTGATTCCAGCCGCGCACTGTGCCAGGAATAAGCTTGGCTATGGCAAAATAATACCGGTGCCAAGGGTACCAACATCTGACATTGCCACCGCTTGGTTCAAGAATTGTTGTTGAAAAATAGCTGCGGTTCGTTGATAATCAGCCCATGAAACTGCACCCTTTCGTGTTCCATCTGCTCAAACGCGGTCTCCTCGTGCTGTTTGCACTGCAAGTTGGCGTGATTGGTGTTCTAACCACCATCGACTGGTTCCGCAAACGGTACCGTGATCAAGGTGGCTTTCCCCGCACGCGCCAGTCGCCTACCCAGATCGGCGAAGATGAGGTGCAAATCTACACCTATGGCGAGGACCTGTATGCGGCAATGCTGGACGCGATCCGCAACGCTCAGCAGGAAGTTCTGCTGGAAACATTCATCTGGAAAGGCGATCGGGTTGGGCGCCAGTTTAAGCACGAATTGTTGCACGCGACCCAGCGCGGTGTCCAGGTCTATGTGATCTTTGATACCTTTGCCAATTTGGTCGTGCCCCGCAACTTCAAACAGTTCCCGCCACCGCTGCATGTTCTCAAGTATCGTATCTTTCCACCGCCCTGGCGCCTGCTCGATCCACGCAGCTACGGCCGCGATCACCGCAAGATCCTGGTTGTTGACGGCAAGACCGCGTTTGTGGGCGGTTACAACATCGGCGCGCCCTACGCGACCCAATGGCGTGATACGCATGTCCGGCTGCGAGGGCCCAGAGTGTGGGATTTCGAGAACGCGTTTATCGACTTTTGGAACATGCATTGTGAAGGCAGGCTGCCGCGCCTGGCCGAGACGGGAACCAAGGTTTGGGAGCCACGGATCAAAGTTCACCGCAACATACCGCGAATGCTCGTTTTTCCAATTCGGGCGATGTATCTGGAAGCAATCGACCGGGCGCAGCACCATATCTACATGACGCAGGCCTATTTCATTCCCGACAAGGCGATTCTGCGCGGGCTGCTCTCGGCTGCCGAGCGGGGGGTAGATGTCCGCATTCTGCTGCCCCAAACCTCGAACCATATCGTGGCCGACTGGCTGGCGCGCGGCTTTTACAGCACGCTGTTGGCCGGCGGCGTTAAGCTGCTCCTGTACCAAAATGCGATGGTACACGCCAAAACAGCCACCATTGACGGCGTTTGGTCGACCATTGGCACTGCCAACATCGACCGCCTCAGTCTGGCGGGCAATTATGAGATTAACGTCGAATTTTATGATGAGTCACTGGCAGAACACATGGAGCATATCTTCGACAACGATTCCACCAACGCCGTGGAGCTGACGTTGGAAAAATGGCAGACGCGTCCGCTCATCGTCAAGTTCAGTGAAACAGTGCTTTTCCCGCTCCGACCGCTGTTGTAAGCGAATCATCCAGAAGGCCACTGCGAACGTAAAAGGTAGTGTGGCAAACGGAAAAAGTAGCGGTAGCCGTTGCGGCTCCGAGATGGGTTGATCAGAATGGCACGAAATCGGTATGGCTGGCTCGTCCGTTGGGGATTTGTGTTGCTGCTTGGCGTGGGTATCCAGCCGCAGTCAGCTAACGCCGGCGGGATCGCCCAGGAGTACGTTGTGGTGTACGCCGGCAGGGCAACGGCTGAGCAGGCCCGTGCCGCTATTGCCGCGGCTGGCGGCACGCTTGTGCGCGAAAATCTGGCCGTTGGCGTGGCGACCGTGCAAGCATACAGAGCGGACTTTGCCACAGCCGCCGGGCAGCAGCCGGCATTGCTGAGCGTGGCCCGCAACACGGCGTTGGGGCAAGTCGCCGTAAGCCACAGCCCAAGCTCCGCGCTACAAGGCGACCAGGCTGGAGGCATCCCCGTGAAGCAAGCGCAGCCGTCACCGTCCCGCAGCACGACCCAGGGCGAGCCGCTGGCACGCTGGCAGTGGAATATGCGGATGATCAACGCGCCTGCGGCCCATGCGCTCCAACAGGGCGACAAGCGCGTGCTGGTTGGCATTATCGACACCGGCATAGATGGGAGTCATCCCGATATTGCGCCCAACTTCAATCGTGAGCTGAGCCGTAATTTCGTGCCGGACGGCGATGCGATTGATGTGGATGAAGGCGGTCATGGGACGCACGTCGCAGGCATCATCGGCGCGCCCTTGAATGGGGTGGGTATCGCAGGCGTTGCGCCAAACGTGTCGCTGATTAACCTGCGCGTTGGCAACGACGAAGGCTTCTTTTTTCTGCAGCCGATGGTGGATGCCCTAACCTACGCGGGCGATGTCGGCATCGACGTCGTCAACATGAGCTTGTATATCGATCCATGGGCATTTCTGTGCGCCAACAATCCCGCCGACGCGCCGGAAGCGCAACAGGAGCAGCGCACAATTATCGAGGGTACGCAACGCGCCCTGGAGTATGCCCGCAGCCGTGGCGTCACGCTGATCGCTGCGGCCGGCAACAGCAACCTCGATCTGGGCCGACCTACAGTCGATACGGAAAGCCCGAACTATCCACCCGATACCGCATATGAGCGCCAGGTGGACAACACATGCCTGCACTTGCCGGCCGAAGGCAACGGCGTTGTGTCGGTCACATCGGTCGGGCCGACCGGCCGCAAAGCGTACTACTCCAATTACGGCACCGAGCAAGCCGACGTGGCGGCTCCGGGTGGCGATGTGCGCGATTTTGTGGGCGAGGAGCGATACTTTCAGCCCACAAACCAAATCTTGGCGCCGTTTCCGCAGGCCTTGTTGGAGTCCGAGCAGATGCTCAACGCCGATGGTACGCCCAATGCTCCGGATGTTGTGCGTGATTGCCAGGCAGAAGGGTGCTCGTACTACCGCTATCTCCAGGGCACCTCAATGGCCGCGCCCCACGCGGCGGGCGTAGCTGCCTTAATTATCAGCCAGTATGGCGTGCCGGACCAAGCGCGTCCCGGCGGGATCAAGCTCGATCCCGAGCGAACCGAGCGGCTGTTGCAGGAGCGTGCTACCAATCGGGCCTGTCCTGCCAGACGTGTGTTAGATTATCCCGACTTGCCACCTCGTTTTACCGCTACCTGCGAAGGCACGGCGCTCGTGAATGGGTTTTTTGGCGAAGGCATGGTTAACGCGTGGCGAGCGGTGTCAACCGTGCGGCGACCTTGGCCAAAGCGGCTTTTGGAGGAGGGGATTTTGCCGCCTGAGCTGAGGCGCTAGCTGGGAGTTCACGACCAACACCGCACCACGAGTCCGCAGCGGATTACACACTCCGAACTCGTGGTTGTTTGCTAGCCGGCGTCGGTTAGCTCCACCGTCGCGATCGTGACGGGCACGCCTTGCACACGGACCGCGACCCGATAGCGGCTCCATGTTCCCCGCTCGGCCTCCAGCGTTACACTGCCGCCACGACCCATCAGCTGGGCCGCCGTCGCAGCGCGCTCACGCGGCTCGGGCGTTTGACTTGCCGCGCTGCGAAAGAGCGTATGGAGGCTGGCCTCCAGATCTGGTTGCGAGCCTTGCACCAGCTTAACCACGATCTGGACGGGAGCGCCGGAGTCCGTGGACGGCTGCAATGGAGGCATCAGATCCGCCTCACTGCGCGCCCGGCGCAATCAGCTGCTCGAAGCGATCAATATCAGCCCGCACCAGGCTTAAGCTCGCACGCCAAAAATCCGTGGTTCGGATGTCGATATTAAAGCGCTCGGCCAGCGTCGCGGCGTCGGCGAGACCGGTGGATGCGAGCAGCTCGTCGTAGCTGGCCTTGAACGCTTCGGGATCGCGTTGGTAGCGGGCGTAGAGTCCCAGACCGAACAGCAGCCCAAACATGTAGGGATAGTTGTAGAACGACAAGCCGGTGCTGTAATAGTGCGGCTTCATCGCCCACATGTACGGATGGAGCAGGTCCTGATCCAGGCCATCGCCGTAGGTCTCGCGCTGCGCTTCCAACATCAGGGCATTCAGCTCGTCCACGGTGAGCTCCCGCTGCCGGCGCGTCTCGAAGACCCGCTGCTCAAACAGAAAACGACTTGTGATATCGACCACAATCTGACACGAGCCTTGGAGCGACGCTTCCAAAATCGCGATCTGTTCCTGCGCATCGGCGTTGGCGAGCGCCGCTTGGCGAATAATTGTTTCGCAGAAAATGCTGGCGGTCTCGGCTAGCGTCATGGGCGTCGAACGCTGCACCATGGTGCGATGTGCCAGGTTTAAGTTGTGGTAGGCGTGGCCCAGCTCATGCGCGAGTGTGCTGACGCCGCCGAAGGCTGGCTTGTAGTTGGTAAAGACGCGCGACTCGGCCCCGCGCAAGGTTGTGCAGAATGCGCCATCACGTTTGCCTGGCCGTGGCTCGGCGTCGATCCAGTTCTCGCGAAATGCGCGAGCGGCAAACTCGCTCATCCGATCCGAGTAGGTTCCGAACTGCTCAACAATAAACGTGGTCGCCTCGTCGTACGGCCACACCTTGGTGCTGGTGCCGACCGGCGCAAACATGTCGTACCAGGCGAGCCGCCCAACGCCGATTGCGCGCGCTTTGGTGTGCAGATACCGACGGAAGTCGGGAAAGGTTTCGCGCGCGGCCGTGAGCATGGCGTCCAGGGTTTGCCGGTCGATATTATTGGTGAAAAGCGCGGCATCCAGGGGCGATTCCCAGCCACGGCGGTAGGCCAGCGTGTTGACCTCGCCTTTGATGCTGTTGAGCGCAGCGGCGAGCGGCACGGTCACGCCCTTCCATCCTTCTAGCTCGGCTTCGTAGGCTTTGCGGCGAACATCGCGGTCGGCTTCGTAGGCGAGATTACGGACAACACTCATCGGCAGCACTTCGGTACGACCATCCCGCTCGAGCGGAACTGTGAGCTGGGACGTGACGGTGTTGTGCAGCTTGGTCCAGGCCGTTCCGCTGCTGAGGTTGAGCTCGGCGGCCAGCGCTTCTTCGGCGGGCGACATCAGGTGCTCCGCCTGCTGCTTACCGCGGCGTAACGCAAACGCGTGGTCCCGCGCCACCTGGGAGTTGGCGATCAGCGTTTCGATATCCTGCGCGCCGAGCCAGGCCGTGAAGCGGGTGGTGAGCTGCGACAAGCGCATCGTATGTTGCTGCAGCTCACTCAGCTTGGCTTGAGCCAGGTTATTGCGCGAGTCGGTCGCGACAAAGCTGGAAATATAGGCGCTGAGCGTACGCGTCTCATCCAGCACCGCGTTGTAGCGCTCGATGACCTGCTCAAAGGTCGTAACCGCTGCTGCGGCGCTTCTGTCCGCTCCGTCAGCCCCGATGCCCTGCTCGTCGAAGAGTTGCGCAAGGTCGGCGATGTCCTGAACGACCGTGGCAAAGCCTTGCTCGAACTCCGGCGACTCAAGGCTGGGGTACACCACCGTCATATCCCAATGCGGCAACGCGGTTGCAGTGCCGGTCATAGTTGTTCCTCCTTGGTAGCTCCCCTCCAGTATAACGGAACTTCGTCCAAGGGATCACACCCAGCGATCAACGCAGCGCGCGGTGGTCAGCAAGACGGATGGCAAGCCAGCCCGTCACCCACGGCCTTGTCGCTGGCGGCGGAGCTGCCGGGCTAGCTGAGCGTGCTGATCAGCGGCGGTTGGCGACTCACCCGCCGGCTGGTAAACGCGCCGAATCTGTACATGAAAGGCGACGGGATCATGTCGGCCGCGCGGATTAGGATGTTGACGAAGCTGTTGGCGGATACGCTGACTCCGACGATCTGACATACGGATCACTCCTTGTATCACATCCAATGGGCAAGCGGCTGCGGGCGAACAAGGGCGTACCGAACCGGCTGTTTGATGTTGCGACAAAGCCGGCAGGCATGGGCAATGCCGCAAAAAAAGGGGCCGTGCCCCCAGCCGGGGAACACGGCCCTTGCCTGCGATCATGCGTTGTCGACAATATCTTCTGCGCATATGTTCTTGTTTAGTATGTACACCCACTCTCGTAGGTTGTCAAGTTACAATCAGCTGACTGCCTGCTCCCCGCAACCTGACTTGACACGCCTGCCATGGCTTTTACAATGACATCAATGGTTCTTGACGCCAAGAACCGCCGCTGCTTGGACAGGTGCTGCTGCCATGATCGATCCAACCCGTCGCTTTTCATCCAGAGTCGACAACTACATCAAATACCGTCCGGGCTATCCGCCCGCCCTTATCGATCTGCTGGCAGGTGAGTGCCAGCTGACTCCGGCATCGATCATTGCGGATGTGGGTTCCGGCACCGGTATATTGAGCGAGCTCTTTCTGAAGCATGGCAACCTCGTGTATGGGATCGAGCCCAATCCCGAGATGCGGGCAGCGGGCGAGCAGCTGTTAAGCGACTATCCGCGCTTCCACAGCCTGGCTGCCCCTGCCGAAGCAACGTCGCTGCCGCCTGGCAGTGTTGATTTTGTTACCGCCGGGCAGGCCTTTCACTGGTTTGATCAAGCCCGGGTGCGGGCCGAATTTCTGCGCATCCTACGGCCCCACGGCTGGGCTGTGCTGATCTGGAATGATCGTCGCACGCTCTCGGCGCCATTCCAGGCTGCGTATGAACAGATGCTGCAGCGCTATGCCAGTGATTATCCGTTGGTGAATCATAAGCAGGTTGACGACGAGGTGATCGCTCCGTTCTTCGGCGCGGGTGGCTACCGGCGTCACTGCTTTGATAACCTGCAGCGCTTCGACTATGCGGGCTTGAAAGGCCGCTTGTTGTCGTCGTCGTACGCGCCCGAGGCGGGACATCCCAACCACGCGCCGATGCTGGCCGAGCTTGAGCGCATTTTCGAGGCCCACCAGGCGGATGGCCAGATCGTGTTTGAGTATGATACAACGGTGTATTATGGCCAGCTGCGCTAGCGCAAAACCATCGATCAGCTGCCTGGCCTGACGCTGTGCTTCCGTTCGCCAATAGTTTATGACTCGCACGATACCCACTGCTCGCGGCCGGTTTGCTCCAAGCCCAACCGGCGCGATCCATCTCGGCAATGTTTGGACTGCCCTGCTGGCCTGGTTAGACGCTCGGCAGCGCGGCGCTGCGTTTGTGCTGCGTATGGAAGACCTTGATCCTGATCGTTCGCGGCCACACTATGCGGCCCAACTGCTCCATGATTTGCGCTGGCTGGGCCTCGATTGGGACGAAGGCCCGGAGATTGGCGGCCCCTCCGCGCCCTACCGCCAGGACGAGCGCCGGGGTCTGTACGCGGAAGCGTTAGCCACGCTCAAGCGGGAGGGCTTGGTCTATGCCTGCTTTTGTACGCGGGCTGAAGTGCGCGCGGCGGCATCAGCGCCACACGGTATCGCTCAGCGCGAACAATGCGTTAACCGGTGCTGGAGCTTATCCCAGCGTGAGCAAGCCGAGCGAATCGCCAAGCGCCGGCGCCCGTGTTTACGCATCCGTATGCCGCATACCGCCACGTCCATTCACTTCGACGATCTTTGCCGGGGCCCGCACTCCGAGCAGGTTAGTCTGGCCGCTGGCGATTTTGTGCTGCGCCGTGCGGATGGCGTTCATGCCTATCAGCTCGCGGTCGTGGTGGACGATGGTTTGATGGGTATCACTCATGTGGTGCGGGGCGCGGACTTGCTCGACAGCACCGCGCGCCAAATGTGGCTGCATCACGTGCTCGGCTTTCGGCCGCCGCATTTTGCCCACGTCCCATTGCTGATCGACAACGTCGGTCAGCGCCTTTCCAAGCGTCATGCGTCACTTGCAGTGGCAGCCTTGCGGGCCGCTGGTATTGGCGCGCCAACGATCATTGGCTGGCTGGCCCATTGGGCTGGGCTACTATCCGCGCCACAAGCGGTACGGCCGACTGAGCTTGTTGGCCTGCTCGATTTGGAACGCTTGCCAAAACATGACATTGTGATTGAAACCCAAATGCTGGTGTGATGCCGGGCATGCGCGTGCTCCCATCGCTTCCGCAATTGTTTAGTTGATTGCGAAACACCTGTTCGACAATGCTGGTCGGCTTTGCTACACTTAAGCGGATCACCGTGGCATTCAGCACAGGTGCGGCATGAGCGCAATTCGCCAATCGGCTCGCAGGCGAGCCAGACCACAATTCGCAACACACATGCAGCGGCTGTGGCACGTTCTGCGAGGCATAGGGCGGCTGTGCTTGCCGGCTGCGCGCGGAGTGTATCACCCACAGCAGCATAGCGGAGTACTGCTCGGCGTTGCGTTGCCACCCGACACGGATCTGGACGACGTGGCGCGTCGTTTGTGGTGGCGCGGGCTGGGGCTGGTGGAGCGTGACGGCCGGGTCATTGCCGGGGCGGATGTAACGGCAGCGGTGCAGCAGCGACGACTGCGCCGGGCACGCGGGTTTGTGACCCAGCAGCTGCGGGATGCGGGTGTGCGTGGCGCCGTCAAGCGCTGGGAATAGTGCCAGTGCGCCTGCCACCTCAACCACCGGCGATGCTGCTTGACAGCGCTTCCCCGGTTGCCGTATTGTCTCCCACATTGGCGCGAGGAGGCAGTATGGCCCGCGAGTATGCCGTGCTCGGTTTGGGACGTTTCGGAACTGGCGTCGCCCTGGCTTTAAACCGGCGCGGGTGTACCGTGGTCGGCATCGACCATGATCGGCAGATCGTGCAAGAGCTGGCCGATCAGCTGGCCGATGTGGTGGAGGCAGACGCAAGCGACGAAGACGCGCTGCGGCTGGTCGGCGTCAGCGATTTTGATGCGGTTGTGGTAGCGATTGGCGATTTTGAAAGCAATCTGCTTGCCGTGGTTGCGCTCAAGCATCTGGGCGTGCGGTATGTGGTGGCGAAAGCCCTCACGACGCGTCAAGCTGAAATCTTGCTCAAGATCGGGGCTGCCGAGGTTGTGCTGCCCGAACAAGAGGCCGGTGAACGCCTGGCGACACGGTTAATGGCGCCCCAGATCAGCCAGGTGCTGTTCGAGCAGACAGGTGTTGCCGCGGGCGAGCGACCTGTCCCGGAAGCATGGGTCGGTAAGACCTTAGCGGAGCTTAAGGTCCGGCAACAGTTCGGCGTGTTGTCGATTGTGATCCGCCGCGGCACCGAAATTATTCTCGCGCCGGGACCGGACGACGAGTTTCAGGTCGAGGATCATGTTGTATTTGTGGGCAGTCAAGAACGTTTGCACGCGCTCGGCTGCCAGATCCCCAACCGTCGTCGATGAACCGAGGTGTGCAGCGCAGGCGTTTGGTCGCTCCGGCTGTCTCGATCAGCCTCGGGCTACTCGGGCTGATCGGCGCCGGAACTGCCCTTCTCGCACTGCCGTGGTCCGGCACAACCCGTCCCCTGACGCTGGGCGAGGCGGCGTTTACTGCCGTGTCGGCCCTGACCACGACCGGTCTTTCCACCATCCAGCCGGGCCGCGATCTTTCGGTCTTTGGGCAAATCGTGCTGCTCCTGCTGATGCAGCTGGGCGCGATCGGCTTTACGGTGCTGGCCGTGGCCATCTTTCGGCTGCTCGGCCGCCGCATTACGTTTGCTGAGCGCGTAACTCTGCGGGACGCGCTCGGTGTGGTCGACCTGTGGGCGATCATGAAGCTGACGCAGCGGGTGTTGCTTGGCGTGCTCGCAATCGAAGCGCTGGGGACGCTCCTGCTCTGGCTTAACTGGGCTGGATCGTTTGGCCCTGCACGGGCACTCTATCTGGCGATCTTTCACAGCGTTTCCGCGTTTTGCAACGCGAGCTTTGACCTGTTCGGCGGTGGAGGGAGTACGGCCACCAATCCCTTTCCCAGCGATGCCTTTACTCTGTTTGTGATTGCACTTATGATTGCGCTCGGCAGCATTGGCATTCCCGTACTGGCCGACCTGCTGGATTGGCGCACCCATCCGCGTTTTACCTTGCATACCAAGGTCACGCTTGGCATGTGGGCGATCTTGACCGTAATCGGAACAGCACTGGTGCTGCTGAGCGAAAGTGTGCGGCCAAGCGCGTTCGGGGATGTGCCTCTGGACCGTCGAGCCCTGCTGGCCTTTTTTCATGTCGTGGCCAGCCGCACCTCGGGCTTCAATGTGCAGCCTATCGCCGACTTAGCGCCGGCCAGCGTTCTGACGTTGACGGGCTTGATGTTTATCGGCGGAGCACCCGCCTCGACCGCTGGCGGCATTCGGACCAGCACGTTCGCTGTTTTGGTGCTGGCCGCAGGCGCGTACATTCGGGGCGCCGATGAGATTCGGGTTGGTCGGCGCGCGATTTCCCGCGACACCATACAAAAGGCTGTGGCCATCTTGATTGTCTCGGTGGCGGTGGTGACGGTCGGCGCTTGGCTGCTGATGTTGACGCAGGAAACAACATTCGAGAACGCGCTCTTTGAAGCGGTGTCCGCGTTTGCTACCTGCGGCTTCAGCCTAGGGCTGACGGGCGAGCTCAACGGCTTTGGGCAGCTCGTGGTGGCGCTGTTGATGATTTGGGGGCATCTCGGTCCGCTTACGCTGGTCGCAACCATCTCGCAGACGCGGCATCCGTCGCCGGTCAGCTACCCAGAAGAGCGCATTTTGGTGTAACCGCAGCCGCAACGCGCTCCTCGTACGCCTGCTACCGCGCTTTGAGCTTCCACAAACCGCCGCGAGTTTTGCGAAAATCGGGCGCCAGCACCGCCAACACCCCACAGTATTCCTGGTCGCTCATCCGTGACTGCAAGGGCGCGTCGATCTCCTCCAGCGTTTGGTTGGTGGTAATCACCGTGGGCAGCTGCGCATTATAGCGGTAGTTGAGGATCTGATACAGCTTTTCTTTGGCCCAGGATGTCGACGACTGCGCGCCGAAATCGTCGAGGATCAAAAACGGCGTTGCCCGCACCTCGAAAAATACTTTATCGTACGCGCCGGAGCCTTCACCGCCAAACGATGCGCGCAGCGCGTCCAGCAGATCAGGGGTGTTGATAAACAATGTGGGCAAGCCGCGAGACAGGCGATCATTGGCCATGGCGGCCGTTAGATGCGTTTTGCCGCAACCGTGCACGCCCATCAGCACCAACCACTTCCGCTGCTGTGGATCGCGCACGAAGCTTTGCACGATGCCATGCACCTGGGCGAGATTGTAGCGGTTGCGCTGTGCTTCTTCCGCGCTATACGGTTGTGGCACGAACGTTTCAAAGGTCATCCGCCGAATCAAATCGTAGCTCAAGCCCATCAGCCGATTTACCACCTCGGACGCGTAGCCGACGACGTTGACGGTGCGGCTCAAATCGGCATCCTGCAAGCGTGAACGTAGGCGGCCGTCAAAGGTGTCGATCAGCTTGCTGGTGGTGATCACGGTTGGCTTCCGCGCGTCATAGCGGTGCGACAAAATCTGATACAGCTTTTCTTCAGCCCAGGGACTGGTGGATTGCGCCCCGAGATCGTCAAGCACGAGCACCGGCGCATCCCGCACCGTCGTGAAAAGCTCGTCATAGGAAACACCACTTTGCGGACTGAAGGTCGTCCGTAGATGATCGAGGAAGTCGGGCACAAAAACCCACAGCGCGCCCTCCTGCCGATCCAGGATCGCATTGGTAATGGCGGCTGCAAGATGTGATTTTCCCGTGCCGCTTGGCCCAGTCAACACCAGCCAGCCATGGGGCGCCGCCGCGAATTCCTGGGCTACCCGCTGCGCGACCTGCAGCGCGTCGCGGCTAAAAGCGCTTGTGCCTTTGCGCAGATCAAAGTTCGCAAAGTTTTTGTGCTCGAGCGGTCCCAGGTGTGATAGCTGACGAAATTTATTGGCCCGACTCGCCGAAACCTCGTGTGTTTTGCAGCCACATGGGTGGAGCTTACCGAAGTTCGGATGGCCAAAGGGAACGTCATACCGCAAAAACCCAGCGCCGTTACAGCGCGCACATGTCTCGGGCGTTGCCTGTATGTTGTCGTCGGGCGCGGGGATGCGCATGCGCGCCAGAATGTCAGAGATAGGGTCCATAAGCTATTCCATATTAGATTGGAAGCTGGCTTTGGGCGACACGAGCGCCCAGCCACTCGTCCGCAAACCATCCGGATACTTGAGCTAAAACTTAATAATATCCGACAGCTCGCCGGAAATATATTTTGATGGATCTTCGTCAGGTGTGACCACCAGCGGCCCGCGCCCATTTGTTGCCCAGCGATTAAGTACAGCACGGATGTAGCGCCATGAGCGTTTATTCGAGCGTACCGCCTCGCGAATAGCATCTTCCAACCAGGCGGCCGGATACCGCTCTTGAGCTTCCTTAAGCTCCTCGGTCAGCATGGGTGTGAGTACACCAATATTTTGCTCGTACAGCCGAAAGATCGTTGGCCGCTGTTGCGGTGGCGTCGGCACCGGCAGCCAGGCAATATCGCCCTCGACCATCCGCGCAATCCACAGCCGATTGCGATCAGTATTGGCGAGATACCAGTTGCCGACTCGCGGCCCTTCCGGTACAGCGGCATGCAGCAGAGTACCACGCCGCACTGCCGCCTCGATGCCCTCGATCAGCACGTCGTCGGTCGGCCGCAGTGGCGCGACGGCCCGTAGCGAGCGGGCTAGCTCCGCATCTCCACGAAAATCCGACCATTCAACCATGCGTGGGCGGCGCCGGCTCCCGCGAAGCAGGTAAAAAAAATGCAGCGTGACCTTAAGCTCGGCCGGCTGGGTGATCGCCGGCAGTACGTCGGTAAAAAGCTCACGCGGCAGCTTGATTGGATCGTCAGTTGAAAAGCCGATGAATGTCATGCCGCGTCTCTCCAGGTGCCTTACGGATGCTGCTGCGCTTAATTTTATCCTACCATGGCCCTTGCCGACCGTCCACCGCGCTCGCTTGGCGCGACATTAATATCCTGCCGGTGAGTGGTAGGGCGCCAGATCACGGAAACGCGTGGTGCGCTGGTCAAAAAACAGGCTGACCGTTCCCAACGGACCATTTCTATGTTTCGCAATATGAATCTCAGCAATACCTTTTTTGTCGGTATCCTTGTCATACATTTCTTCTCGATAAATAAACATAACAAGATCGGCGTCCTGCTCGATCGATCCACTTTCTCTTAGGTCGGCAAGGACCGGAACGTGGCTTGTGCGGCCTTCAACAGCGCGTGAAAGCTGAGATAATGCTATTACCGGAATATTGAGTTCGCGTGCCAATGATTTGAGTGATCGGGAGATTTCTGAAACTTCCTGTACCCGATTGTCGTTGCGCTTGCCACTGCCCGACATCAGCTGCAGGTAGTCGATGATCAAGACTTCGAGGCCATGCTCGGCCTGGAGCCGGCGACTTTTGGAGCGCAGCTCATTAACCGTCACGCCCGGCGTATCGTCAATATAGATTGGCGCCGCCGAAAGCTGGCCCATCGCATCCATCAGCGTCGTCAGCTCGCCGGTGGTAATGCGGCCGGTGCGCAGTTTCTGTGAGTCGATGCCGGTGTGCGTGGCCAGCAAACGCTGCAGCAGCTGATCGCGACCCATCTCAAGGGCAAAGACCCCGACGGGCGTGCGATGTTGCATGGCCATGTTAAACGCCATCGTCATCGCAAAGCTGCTTTTACCAACGCCGGGACGCGCCGCCAAGATCAGCAGATCCGACTTGTGCAGGCCGCCGGTCATGCGGTCGAAGTCGATGAAACCGGTCGGCAGTCCGGCCATTTCCGGACCGCGGTCTTGTACCTCGCTCAGGTACTCGTAGTATTGATCGACGACTTGTGAGAGCGGAACAAAGCCTTGAATACCGCGGCGCTGCGAAACGTTGAAGAGCTCCTGCTCGGCGGCGTCCAGCGTTTGCTCGACATCGTCGGTTTCATCAAAGCCTAAGGCCGCGATTTTGCCGCCCGCCTGGATGAGGCGCCGAAGAACTGCGGTGCGCTCAACAATTTTCGCGTAATACTCGACGTGGTAGGCAGTCGGTACCGAGTTCGACAGATCAATCAGGAACGGGATACCACCCAGCTGCTCCAGACGCTCTTTGCGCCGTAGCTCGTCGGCTACCGTGGTAAGATCAGGCGGCGTACGGCGGTTGTAGCAGGCCAGCTGCGCTTCATAAACCCAGGCGTGTCGTTCGGTGTAAAAGTGTTCGGGAAGCAGCCAGGCAGCAATCGGAACAACGGCCTCACGATCCAGAAAAATTGCTCCAAGCGTTGCGCGTTCGGCGGCATCATTATGCGGTAAAGACTTTTCCACAGTGTTGCTCCGGCACAGTCACAGGGTTTCCACAAAACATCCACACAGGGCTCTAAACGCACGATGTGCCGTGCTTGTATCAAAGCACGACACATCGACTTGTGGCAAGGCTGCGGTCTTACACCGCGATGACAAATTATGGGGTGTCTGTCTCGGCCGTGGTCGCCTCATTTGCTCCGGGCTCGGTCGCCACGGCGCCTTCGCCTCCTTCGCCCTCGACGACCACATTGATCCGGGCCTCAACACCGGATGCGAGCCGTACCGGCACTGAATACACGCCGGCGCGCTTGATTGGGTCGCCCAGATCGATTTTGCGGCGGTCGACCTCAATTCCCATCTGTTGCTGGAGCTTATCGGCTACGTCGACGTTGGTGATCGAGCCGTAGAGCCGGTCTAGCTCACCAACACGAACCGTAAACCGCACCGTCTGGCCATTCAATCGCTGCGCAACCTGCTCTGCTTCGCTCCGATGCTTAATGTCGCGCTTGCGCTGAGCTTCGGCACGCTCCTGAGCTTGCTTGATCAAGCCCTTCGTCGCCATCGTGGCAAACCCTTTGGGCAGCAAGTAATTGCGGCCATAGCCATCGGCAACTTCTTTGATGTCACCGGCTTTGCCGAGATTCGGCACATCTTGCATCAAGACAACTTTCATCGAAACCCACCCTCGGCATGGTGCCGGAACTATGGTACATCTTATGGCGGTACGAAGCCGCGGATCACATACGAACGGCTTCCCCACCGGAAAGCCGGGCCGTATAATAGCACATTTGGCAATCGTCCGTCAACGAATGCGTCCAACTTTCAAGATCCATGTTGCGAGGCTGCAGCGCGCGGTATCGAGCAATTACCACTTTGATGGCTGTCTCTGCCTAGTGTCATGCGCGAATAGCGCCGGCAAGGTTCGTGCGCAATACCGTTGGTTAGGCGCTTGGGATGTATAGGTGGGCCTTGACACCTGCCACCATCCCTCCCGCTTTGGCGGTGACCGTTATGGTGTGGCCGGGGCGGTCTCCCGATCGGCTACGCTTGGCCGCGCACCCAAAGTAACCTGCACGTCCCGCCGCGTACCGTCTTGATCAACGACGTTAAGGGTGACGGTGTCGCCCGGGCTGGTATTAAGCTCCAGATACGCGATCACATCCTCGGTGGAGGTTAGCTCCTCGCCATTGATCGCGGTCACAATCGCAGCGTCGGTTAGGCCACCCTGCGCCGCCGGGCTGTCAGCTCCACCGGGACGCATCAAGATGCCCGCGCTTGGCAGATTCTGTTGTTGCGCGGCGAAGGTCGATACCTCGGCCATCTGCACGCCCAGGAACGGGTGTTGATACTCGCCCTCGGCGATCAGCACCGGCACAATTTTTTTGATCAGGTTGACCGGAACGGCGAAGCCAATGCCCGAGCTGGTCCCGCTCTGCGACAGGATCGCCGTGTTCATGCCGATGACCCGACCGGCAGCGTCGAGCAAGGGACCGCCCGAATTGCCGGGATTGATCGCGGCGTCGGTTTGAATGGCGCCGCCGATGGCATAGCCGCCCGCCTCTTCCTCGATGGTGCGGTTGACGGCGCTTACGATCCCGTTGGTCACGGTTCGCTCTTGGCCAAGCGGATTGCCGATCGCAATTGTCGTCTGCCCGATCCGCAGCTGGTCGGAATCGCCTAGCTCCACCGGCTGCACGCCTTCGGGCAATTCTTCCACATCGACCACGGCAATATCGCTGTCTGGGTCGGTGCCAACGACTTGGCCCTGAGTGTCGAAAAGACCCGTAAACGAGACCAGCACTTGATTGTTGGGTGCGTTTGCGATGACGTGGTTGTTGGTAACAATATGCCCTTCGGTGTCAATCAGAAAGCCGGAACCGAGGCCACTGCCGGTGCTGATCGTAACGACTGCCGGACCCACACGCTCGTTCACGTCCCCGATGACCTGCTCAAGCGCCAGGGCATCGCCCTGCGCTGCAGTGGACGTAGCCGCCGATTGCGTTTGAGCGGCAGCTGCACCGGTAGGCCTCGGATTGGGAGTAGCCGCCAATGACGCCACCGCCGTTTCTGATGCCTGGGCTGCCGCACCGGAAACAGGCGCTCCTGCTCCATCAGCGGCTGCCGATGGAGCCGGGGCTTGCGCCGCTGTGCTTGCCGCCCCTTGTGCTCCTGCAGTCCCCGCCGTTCCCCCTGCGGTCGAGGACTCGTTGAGTGTACAGCTCGTCAAGGCTACAACGAGCAGTACACCGCTGATCCACGATTGCTTCCCATAGATCGACATCGCTCACTCCTTCGCCTTCCCGGCTCGCTTGCCGCAAACAAGGTCAGCAACTCGTGGACCAGGGATGCCCGCTTCCTGGGAGCAGGCGCAGCGCAATCAGTCACCCTGAGCCAGGACGCACATTGCATCCCAACAACTTCTGAACAATTTCTGAACATCCTGGCGGTATGCTTGCCGCATCAGGTTGGATCACCATAAGGGTGAAAGGAAAAACCGGATGAATATCACAAAAATGATCACCGCTGGGGTCTTCGCAATTGTGCTGCTGCTGGGCGCTGTTGGCTACACCGTGTTACGCACGCCGGCCGAAGCCAGTGCTCCCATCTCCGCCATTCCACTGGCATCCAGCAGCGCAAGCGCATCCAGCACTGGCACTGCCGCACAGGCCACTACGGCCACAACGACGGATGTAGATGTTATTTTGGCGCAGATTGTGCAAGCCGAGTCCGAGGCCCGGTTCGTGATCGACGAGGTGTTAAACAACGCGCCCAAGACCGTGGTCGGGACGACCGACGAGGTAGCCGGTGAGCTGGCCGTCAATCCGCAAGACCCGAGCCAGACGCGCGTCGGCACGATTCAGGTCAACGCCCGCACGCTCACCACCGACAGCGACTTCCGCAACCGGGCGATCAAGAACCAGATTTTGAGCGCGGATCAGTACGAGTTTATTACCTTCACGCCAATCAAGATCGTAGGATTGCCGGCGGCGGGCGCAGGTGGCGCAACATATTCGTTCCAGATTGTCGGCAACCTCACGATCCGGGATGTGACCAAGCAAGTGACCTTTGACGTGACGGCCACGCCGACAGCGGAAACACGGCTGGAAGGGACGGCGCAAACCACGATTCGCTATGCTGACTATGGCATAACCATTCCGCAGGTGCGACAGGTGGCCAGTGTGAGCGATAATGTACGTCTCGAAATCGACTTCGTGGCAACGCCGCAATAGTTGGCGATACGCGACGGTGTTGGGAAGGCTGCCGCGACAGCGTAACTGTTGCGGCGGCGCGTCCAGGTACGTCTCGATCAATTACGAGCCAGAGAGCAGAGTGTGAGCAAAACGATTTTAGTTATTGACGATACCGCCAGCTTGCGGCGGATGGTGCAAAGCTATCTGACGCAAGAAGGTTTTCGGGTGGTCACGGCCGCCGATGGACATGAAGGCCTGCTGGTGGCTCGCCAAGAACGGCCGGACCTGATTATTCTTGACCTGATGATGCCAAACATGGGCGGCTACGATTTTATCCGGGCGTACACCAAAGACGGACAGGCGCCGATCATCGTGCTGACCGCCAGGCTGGAAGAAAACGACAAGGTGCTGGGGCTGGAGCTCGGCGCCGACGATTTTGTGACCAAGCCCTTCAGTCCGCGTGAGCTTACCGCGCGGGTCCGGGCGGTGTTGCGGCGGGTCAGCCAGAATCCCAGCGAGCCGGACCTGCTGCGCGCGGCCGATATTGCCCTGGACCGCAACGCGCGGCTGGTCACGGTCGGCGACCGGCGGGTCGACTTAACGCCGTCCGAGTTCGACTTGCTGGCTACGTTTATGGCAGCGCCGGGCCGGGCCTTTACGCGCCTGGAATTGCTGGATCGACTCCAGGGCACGGCGTATGAAGGCTATGAGCGCACGATTGATGTGCATATTCGCAATCTGCGCGCTAAAATCGAGCCCGATCCGCGCCACCCGCGCTATATTGAAACGGTTTTTGGGATTGGGTATCGATTTGCGGCAGGGTTGTGATGCGCGCTGTCCGTAACAGCAGGTAAACACGATGACGCCTACGCAACACCCAACGCGTCGGCTGGCGGGCTGGCGGTCATGGTTCAACCCGCGCTCCCTCACGCTCAAGCTTACGGCCGCGTTTCTGGTGGTTGGGCTGCTGGGGGCGCTGCTGGTTGCGGTGTTCGTCGGCCAGCGTACGCAACGCGCGTTGGAGCAATTTCTGAATGAGCGAGCACAGCCGACCTTGATGGCGGATCTGGCGCACTATTACCGCGCGAATGGCAGCTGGGCAGGCGTGGAGCAGGTGGTCAAGGATGCTGCCGACGGCCAGAACGGTGTTGGAGCAGGCCCTCCGCGGCCGGTGCTCGTCGCGCCGGACGGGCGGGTAATCATGGGCAATCCACGACATCCAGCCGGCTCGCGGGTGGTGCTTGACGAGCGCACACGGGCGATGCCGATCATTGTCGACAACACGGTAGTTGGCTGGCTGCTGGCCGGCTTTGGTGGTCCACGGTCAGGACCCGGCTCCCCCGAGGCTGACTTTCGGCAGCGCGTAGCCCGCGCCATTACCTACAGCGCGCTCGGTGCCACAGCAGCTGCGCTCTTGCTCGGCTTTGTGCTGGCCCAAACGCTGACCCGGCCCTTGCGCGAGCTAACCGCCGCGACCCAGGTGGTGGCGAAAGGGGCGCTGGGCCAGCAGGTGGCCGTGCGCTCACGCGATGAACTAGGCGTGTTAGCCACCTCCTTTAATCAGATGAGCACCGATCTTGCCCAGGCCAGCACCCTGCGGCGGCAGATGACCGCCGATATTGCCCATGATCTGCGCACGCCGCTCAGCGTTATTCTGGGCTACACCGAAGCGCTGCGCGAGGGCAAGCTCCCGCCTGAGCAGGATATTTTCGATACGCTCCACACCGAAGCGCAGCATCTGCGTCACCTGATCGACGATTTACGCACGCTGTCGCTGGCGGATGCTGGAGAGCTCACCCTCGCCCGTCAGCCGGTTGCGCCCCAAGCCTTGATCGAACGGGCCGCTGCCGCATACAAGGCCCAAGCCAGGGAACGCGGGATCAACCTGGTCGTCGCTGGTGGAGCCAATCTGCCGGAGGTTGAGGTGGATCCCGAGCGTATGGCGTAGGTGCTCGGCAATCTGCTCAGCAATGCGCTGCGCTACACTCCGGTTGGCGGCACAATTACGGTGACGGCCGATGCCCTTGATCGATCCGTTCACCTCTGGGTCCAAGATACGGGCACGGGTATTGCGCCCGATGCGCTGCCACATGTTTTTGAGCGGTTTTACCGGGGTGACGCGTCGCGTCAGCAGGGCAACGGATCGTCGGGCCTGGGGCTGGCGATTGCAAAAGGGATCGTGGCGGCGCATGGCGGCACTATCACGGTCAACAGCGCGCTCGGCCGTGGCACGACCTTTACCATCACCGTGCCCGCCGCACCCTCCACGCATGATGGTCGGCGCACACAGCCATCGGTCTGAGCAGTGCTCGTGTTAACTGCGAACCATGCTACCATGGAGGCGGTAAGGCTGTTCTTGCAGCGGATTCGTTCGGTCGACGCGGAGGATGTTGTCCAGGCCGCGGAGCGTTGTGCCTCCCGCGGTATACTTGTGGCCGCCGGTTATCCAACCGGATTGTGAAGCAGCTAGGCAAGCTATGGCACGCGAGCTCCTCGATCACACGCTGTTTGCGCAGATCGCCGCGCAGATCGACATGATCGCCAACGACCAGGCGCTTGTCGAGGTGCTGAACTTTGGACCGCGCGAGCACGCGTGCAGGGTGCTGACGGAGCAGATCATCGGGCGCCTGGAACGCTTGATTGATGGCGTGGACAAGGGCCCGAAGAAAAAGCTCCGAGCTTTGAAGCGCCAAGCCGACGCAGCAAGATTTCGCCTCCGGCAAGCACATGAGCAGCTGTTTGCGTTGGCGCGGGAGCAGCTGCGGCGAGATAGCTCTTCGCCCTCCGCCTGCATGCAGCTACTTGCCCGCTACGAACAGCCCCATCACCCGGAAATTTGGAGCGATCCGCCGCACTATGACGGACTTGACACCTTCGTCGACGGGGTGCTGCAGATTGATGAGCTGCCCCGCTTGCAGCTGCAACCGGGACCGGAGATGGTGCTGTATCAGCCGACTCCCGCGCGTATCGTGCTGAATTTGAGCCGGCGCTTGCAGCTGAGCCATGACGACGTGGTGTATGACCTTGGCGCCGGCTTGGGCCGAGTGGCGATCATCATGGGACTGGTCAGCAGCGCCCAGATCAAAGGCGTCGAATACGAGCCGGCCTACGTTGAATACGCACGGCTGCGGGCCGAAAGCTTGAATCTAGCCCGGACTACCTTCATCAACGGCGATGCGCGCGACGTTGATTATGCGGATGGAACCGTCTTTTACCTGTACACCCCGTTCAAGGGCAGCGTGCTGCAAACTGTGTTGGAGCGGCTGCGGGCTGAAAGTCAACGGCGGCGCATTCGTGTGTGTACATATGGGCCAGGGACGCTGGAAGTGCTGCCGCAGGAGTGGCTCGTGAGCAGCGACAGCTGGGAACCGGATATTCATCGTCCCACAATCTACGAAAGCCGCTAAACCTCAAGCATGTTTGAACGACACCAGCCAACACTTGCGCCCACCTTTCAGAAGGTAAATCTGCCTGGGCTGCAACAAGCGCGGACGCTGCAGCGTCCCAATCAGGTGGGGCGGAGCGAGCAAGGATGCGGTGCTTGTAGGTATGAGCGGACCGAATGGTGGTTTGGGTTGGCGGCAGCGTGAAGTGTTGCTCGTCGTGGGGCTAGCGCTGGCAACGATCATGGCATGGCGCGTGCCAATTGTGGGCTGGTTGCTGTATCCGTTTCAGCTGTACGGCACGTTCGTGCATGAGCTTAGCCATGGATTGGCGGCGGTGCTGACGGGAGGCGAATTCCGGCGCTTCGTGGTCCATCCGGATTTGTCGGGTACTGCGCTATCGGCCGGTGGCATCCGTTGGATTGTGGTGAGCGCCGGCTATATCGGCAGCGCCATCTTTGGCGGCATTTTGACTCTGCTGTCGGTGTCGGCTGTGCCCGCCCGGCGCGTGCTGGTGTGGCTGGGATTGATGCTGGGTGTGTTGTCGCTGCTGTTTGTGCGCAACCTGTTTGGGCTGGCGGCGGGCGTAGTGCTGGCGGCGCTGCTGTATGGTGCCGGACGGAAGCTGCGCGAAACCTGGGCCGATAGCCTTTTGTTGTTGCTGGCAGTGCAGATGATGCTGAATGCGCTCGATAGCGTTTTTGATCTGGTGCAAATATCGGCGGCGAGTGGGGCGACACGAACGGATGCGCAGATCATGGCCCAGGCCACGGGTATTCCCGCCATCGTCTGGGCCGGCTTGTGGAGCAGTCTGTCGCTGCTGATTCTGCTGGCAGCGCTCCGCTTGGCGTATCGGCGTGTCCCGCCACCGGTGGTGCATGATCAAGGTGCGCCCGTTCTGCGCTCGCGCTAGCGGCTCGACGATTGTGCTCGATCCGCACTGCAATACCTGCAATCTCTCTGCACGACGATTAACCATAACGTCAACGCGCATCGACCCCCGTACAGCTGAGCATACGACGACCGCCATGGGTATTGGCCGATGGTGGTCGTTGTACGCTGTCCTGCCTAGGGCCGTGGAGGAGGGCCACCGGGGCCGCCAGTGTTTTGGCCTGAGCCAACCGTCGTCAGATCGATGCCGATGGGAAAGGTGGCAGCGTAGCCGTCACTCGACTGTGTGGTATCAAGCAGCAGCAAGTCCTGGTAAATATTATCGGTGCTGTTGAGCGTGTCTTGCGTGGAGCCCTTCGCGGCATACGGCGCCTGCGCAAAGACTTGCTGCGATAGCGCGTCATCAAAGAAGAGCTGTGAGGTAAACACTTTGTCTGCGCTAGGCGACACTTTGAAGTGAATATGTACCGCGCGGCCCGAATACCAGCCGGGATAGATCGTAGTAAAGGTAGCCACACCATGTGCGTCGGTCACCTGAGCGCCGCGCAGCCAGGTCTGTCCCGACGTATCAAAGCCGGGATCGGACACGCCGGAATAGGCGCCCTCCGCGTCACAGTGCCAAATCTCGACGGTGGCTCCTTCAAGCGGCGTGCAGCTGCTGTCGGCCACCTGCAGCACATTAAAGGTCAAGACCAGCGGCGTGCCTGCTTTTTGCTCGCGGATATCGCTGCGCACCAGGTCCACATCTACATAATACGGCCCTTCCGTTACTTCGGGGCGGACCACACATGCCGGCGTGGCCACCGCCGTGTTAGCGGCTTCGGCCGTGGCTACCTCGGCGGCTTGCGTTGCTTTGGTTGCGGGATCGCTGGCGAGGGCGACGGCCGTTTGCGCTTCCGCATTCAGGCTCGCGCCAGCGGAACCAGCCGCACCAGATGCCCGTGTAGAACCGGT